>JAEZXW010000002.1 GCA_023419515.1 Actinomycetes bacterium | reverse complement strand
AAATCGCGGATAACTCCCTAACGCGCCGCTCCATACATTACCTAACCAGACCCCTCAAACAACCTCAATTTCAGCCCCTTTGAAGAAGAAAAACCCTAAGTTAAACCGCCTAAAGCCTTGTTTTATCAGGGGTTTTGCTTGCGACCGCTAAAATGGGCAAAACTATCAAATGTGGAAGCCAGACAGAGAACCCTCGAGATTTCGAACTAACCCTCGGCTCCGAGGACTCTTTATATTTCGTTCTGCCCTCAAATAATGCCTGAAAATAGCCCAGCTTGGATGCTTCTAGATCTCTAAATTTGTAAAAACCAGAAATTATAAAATAGTTTATTAACTCCATTAAATATCTTGTTAATTGGGAGCTAGGTTTTATCCAAAAAGAAACCCAATATACTGCTGATTTATTATCTTGGTAACACACTGAAGCCGCAGGCAGGTACTACTAAGAGCTGTGGATGAAAAATAAAATCTCAGGCAGATACCCCTCACAGTTGTGTATCAATTATAAAAATGAGGAACGACGAATTACTGTCTTTGCTGCGTTATTTCTTCGGTCGTCAATCGCCCTTGGCTCTATCGGTGCCTGCACCTTAAGCCTGTTCATCCTGTCGTCTATCACGGCGCTAGACATGAAAAACCTTTCATCTTGTGGCCTTCTGGTTTCTTGCCCAGAAAGCCGAAGGCAGGTTAGGGATGTCATAGGCGTGAGGTGCGTCCAGTCGAGGGCTCCCTAAGTTTGAGGGATACATCCTCGGTGGCGCTCCCTGCTGCCGCGACGCCTCTACCGTTTCTTTCATCGCCTTTATCGTGAAGTTCTTCCTTGGTGACCTGGTGCGGGCATCGCTCTTGCATGGGCTGTGCTAAAGTTCTTGTTTGGTAATTTATCGACTCTCTATCGATTCGTATACTTGAAAACGATCGAAACAATATAAGAAGAGGATCGTATGGCAGGCATTCTTGCAAAACTTTTATCTTTTGGATCAGATAAAGAACTTAAACGCTACCAGCAGATGGTTGCCCATATTAACGATATTGAACCCCGTTTTACCGAGATGAGTGAAGCCGAGCTTAAAGGCATGACCAATCGCATGAAAGAGCGTCTTGAGGCGGGTGAGTCGCTCGACGATTTGCTCTTTGATGCATTTGCGACCATGCGTGAGGCTTCAAGGCGTAGGCTCGGCATGCGTCACTTTGACGTACAGCTCATTGGTGGTATGGCGCTCCATGAGGGCACCATTGCCGAGATGAAGACTGGTGAAGGCAAAACTCTTGTCTCCACCCTTGCAGGTTACCTCAACGCGCTTGAGGGTAAGGGCGTCCATGTCGTTACCGTCAACGACTACCTTGCTCGCCGTGACTGCGAGTGGATGGGTCAGGTCTACGAATATCTCGGCATGACAACTGGTATCCTGCAAAACGGTATGCCGCTGCACGCCAAAGGCCCTGCCTATAGTGCTGATGTTACCTACGGCACTAACTCAGAGTTTGGCTTTGACTATCTGCGCGATAACATGGTCTCCAAGATCAGTGACCGCGTACAGCGCGGGCATCATTTTGCCATTGTTGACGAGGTCGACTCGATCCTTATCGATGAGGCGCGTACCCCGCTCATCATCTCGGGTGCTGGCACCAAGTCTGCTGATACCTATCAGCTCTTTGCGCGCGGTGTCCGTGGGCTGATCGAGGGCGAGGATTACGAAAAAGACGAGGCAAAGCATACGATCGCAGCGACCGAGCAGGGTCTTGCTAAGGTTGAGCGCAATACCGGTATTGAAAATATTTATGCTGATATTTCTGGCCTGCATGTCAACCATTTGCAGCAGGCGCTTAAAGCCGAGTATATGTTCCATCGCGACGTCAACTACGTCGTTCAAGACGGTGAGGTTAAGATCGTTGATGAGTTTACCGGCCGCATTATGGAGGGTCGTCGTTATTCTGAGGGTCTGCATCAGGCGCTTGAGGCAAAAGAAGGCGTGTTGGTGCGCGAAGAAAACCAGACACTCGCTACCATCACCCTGCAAAACTACTTTAGGCTTTACGAAAAACTCTCAGGCATGACGGGTACGGCTCTGACCGAGGATGCTGAGTTTCGTGACATCTACCACCTGCGCGTTCAACCGATTCCACCAAATAAGCCACAGGCGCGTATCGATAACGAAGATTTAATTTATCGCACCATTGATGCCAAATTCAAGGCGGTTGCCGATGATGTCGAGGAGCGCCATCGCAAAGGTCAACCTGTTTTGGTTGGTACGGTGACCATTGAAAGCTCCGAGCGCCTTTCAGGTCTGCTTAACCGCCGCGGCATCAAGCACGAGATCCTGAACGCCAAGCATCACGCGCGTGAGGCGGCAATTGTTGCTCAGGCTGGTCGCCTTGGTGCTGTTACTATCGCTACCAACATGGCTGGCCGTGGTACCGACATCATCCTTGGCGGCAACATCGATGGTCTGACCGAAGCTATGCTGGTTCAGGCAGACATCGATCCACTCCTCGCAACTGACGAGGAGCGCACAGAGGCTCGTCGTAAGGCACTCGAGATTACCGAGCGCGAGCGCGAGATCGTACTCGAGACAGGCGGTCTGGCGGTGCTGGGTACTGAACGTCATGAGTCTCGCCGTATCGACAACCAGTTACGCGGTCGTTCTGGTCGTCAGGGAGACCCTGGCGCAACGCAGTTTTACTTGAGCCTCGAAGACGATCTCATGCGTAACTTTGCGGGCGATAGGCTCGAGAAAATCTCGGCTTTCATGCAACAGGTGAACCTCGAGGATGATCAGCCGATCAGCCAAAAGATGGTTTCAAAGGCGATTGAGGGTGCTCAGCGCAAGGTCGAAACCATGAACTTTGCTGCTCGTAAAAACGTCCTTGAGTATGACGACGTTATGAACCAACAGCGTCGCGTCATTTATGATGAGCGCAACCGCGTGCTCGAGGGCAAAAATGTCCATGGTCGTGCCGAGGAAATTTTGCACGAGGTCGTTGAACGCGCGATGGCGGTTTATGCGCCGCCAAAAACTGCGATTGAAGAGTGGGATTACGACGGCATTCAGGCGTGGGTGGAAGAGCTCACGGGCAAGCTCGACTTTGACATTGATCTCCTTGAGTTTGATGACGAGCATGAACTTTTTGAGCGGGTATTGGCTTATGTCGTCAAGTGTTACAAAGATAAGGAAACAGGCTTGGGCGAGGAGCTTATGCGTGAGCTTGAGGCTCAGGTCATGCTGCGTGTGATCGACACCCGCTGGATCGCCCACTTGTCTGAGATGGATTATGTCAAGGCAGGCATCGGGCTTCGCGGTTTTGGTCAGCGTGATCCGCTCGTCGAGTACAAGCAGGAAGCGTTTGCTGCTTTTGGCGAGCTCGTCGCTACAATGTATGAGGACTTTATCCGCACCGTGTTGCGCGTCGAGATCATCAATCAGATTCCTGAGCAGGAAAACGATCTTTCCAAGAACGCCCAGTATTCAGGTCCTCAGGAGCTTGACGGAGACCAGCGCACCAAGCGCGGTATCTTAGCTGTTCGTACTGCCTTTGGTAATGCGAAAAATCCGATGGAGCAGGCAGCTGAGTCTGGCCCGGTGCAAACTTATCGTAAAGATGAATCTGATCCATACGCTAACGTTGGTCGTAATGATCTGTGTCCATGCGGCAGTGGCAAAAAGTTCAAGCACTGCCACGGGAAGGCCTAAGGCAAGCGATGGCATCAGCAGGTTGGCAAGATTCAGTCAGACTACTGGCAGATCGACTCGATGAGGTGCGTGAGTATCTTCACATCGATCAAAAGCGTGCAGCCTTAAGCGAGCTTGAGCAAAAAAGCGCCGAGCCTAGTTTTTGGGATGACCCCGCTGCTGCTCAACAGGTGATGAGCGAGGCATCCGCCCTGCGTGAGGATATCAAGACCCTCGATGAGGCAGGCCGGCTTTTAGAGGATGCCGAGGCTGCCTTTGAGCTTGCCCATGAGGCGCAGGCAGCAGATGAAGAAAACCCAGAAAACGACGAGCTTTTTGCCTTTGCAGAAAATATTTTGCATGAGCTTGAACAGAGCCTGACCACGCTTGAGCTTTCGTCATGGTTTGCGGGTGAGTTTGATCATGGGGATGCAATTGTAACGATCACTCCTGGCCAAGGCGGCCTTGAAGCGCAAGACTGGACGGCAATGCTGGTCGAGATGTATCAGGCATATGCCGCCCAAAAGGGCTACAAGGTGACGGTCAACGATTTGGTGCCAGGCGAGGTGATTGGCCTCGATCGAGCGACAATGACGATCGCTGGTCGCAATGCATATGGCATGCTGCAGGCAGAACAGGGAGTACATCGCCTCGTCCGTATTTCTCCGACTGACGAAAAAAAGCGTAGGCAAACAACGTTTGCGGGTGTTGAGGTTTTGCCAGTTTTGCCCGAAGACATCGAAGTCACCATCGAGCCGCAGGATTTGCGTATCGATGTGTATCGCTCGAGTGGTCCAGGCGGTCAGTCGGTCAATACAACCGATTCAGCGGTGCGCATAACACACCTACCAACTGGCCTCGTGGTTACCTGCCAAAACGAAAAAAGCCAGATCAAGAACAAGGAATTTGCCCTCAAGATTTTGCGCGCACGCCTCTATGAGCTTGAGAAACAAAAGCGCCAAGATGAGCTTGATGAGCTCAGAGGTCCCAAGCGCGACATCTCTTGGGGAAATCAGATCAGAAGCTATGTTTTGTATCCATATCGCCAGATCAAGGATCTGCGTACGCGGTATGAAACTGCAAATGTTGATGCGGTGCTCAAAGACGGCGACCTCGATGAGTTCATCGTGGCGTATCACCGCATGAGAGTAAAGGGGATGACGGTCACTTATGCAGACGACTCAGAATCAGAGTTTTGATCGTGAGCTGGTGTTGGCAAAAGCTCGCCAGATGCGCCACGACATTATCGTGCAAACACATGCGGCTGGTTCCGGTCATCCCGGCGGCTCGCTCTCGGCCAGCGACATTGTTGCCACGCTCTATTTTGGTGGCATCTTGAATCTTGATCCTGCGCATCTTGATGATCCACTGCGCAATCGTTTTTTGCTCTCAAAAGGTCACGCCGCTCCCGTGCTCTATGCTGCCCTGTGCGAGCTAGGCGTTTTTGAACGAGATGAGCTTGAGACCTTGCGCGTTCTTGGCTCTCGCTTGCAGGGTCATCCTGACACCCTTAAGCTCCCCGGTGTTGAAGCATCAACCGGCTCACTCGGCCAAGGTCTTTCGATTGCTACGGGCATGGCGCTCGGGCTGCGTGCAAGCTACGGTAAAAAGGCTCCGCACGTCTTCACACTGCTTGGCGATGGCGAGCTGCAAGAAGGGCAAAACTGGGAAGCCGCCATGTTTGCAGCGCACCAGAAAGTCGGCAATCTCGTTGCCATCGTTGATCACAACAACTTGCAGATCGACGGGTTTTGCGATGACGTAGTCGCCCTTGGCGATGTTGCGGCAAAGTTTGTATCGTTTGGATGGCATTCACTTGAGGTTGACGGACATGATGTCGATGCGCTGTACCAGGCAATCACACAGGCGCAGGCTTACGTAGATGGCCCTGCGGGCGTTGTTGCTCACACCACTAAGGGTAAGGGCGTTTCCTTCATGGAAAATCAGTGCAGCTGGCACGGCACGGCTCCTAACGCCGAGCAAATGACCCAGGCATTGGATGAGATTCTCCAGTAAGCATCACAGCCAAGTGCAAGCATCGCAATGAGGACATAATGCTGGCTGAGGCGAGTAAATCAGCGTCAACAGCCAGATGAACATCACAAAGGAGACAGCATGAGTTCACGCGCTACCCGAGAGGCATTCGGCGCCACCCTGATTGAGCTGTATGACCAAAATCCCGATGATATTTTTGCTATTGATGCCGATCTTGCTGGTTCGACGACGCTGGCAAAGTTTGGAGCTCACGCGCCTGAGCATTTCTTTGATGTCGGGATCGCCGAGCAAAACATGATCGGCGTAGCAGCAGGCATTGCTCTCACCGGTAAGACGGTATTCACCGGTAGCTTTGCCGTCTTTGGTACGGGTCGCTGTTATGACCAGATCCGCAATACCGTGTGCTACGCCAAGCTCAATGTCAAGGTGTGTCCAACTCACGCAGGCGTTTCGGTTGGCCCTGATGGTGGTAGCCACCAGATGATCGAAGACATTGGGCTCATGCGCGGCCTTCCTCACATGCAGGTATTTGTGCCCGCCGATTTTCACGCGGCACAAGCGCTCCTTAAAACCGCAGCTGCAACCTCCGGTCCCTGCTACGTACGACTGGGTCGCGCCAAGGTGCCGCAAGTCTACGACGAGACACAAGCCTTTGTAGCAGGAGGCTCTCATGTCTTGCGTCGTGGTAATGACGTGACGATCGTTGCCTGTGGTCTTGAAGTGGCAGAGGCGCTCAAGGCTGCTGAGGAGCTCAGTGCAGCAGGCATCGAGGCAACCGTCATCGATGCCTATTCGATTAAACCGTTTGACGAAAAAACCCTGCTTGAGACAGTGCGCCTTTCTCGTTCTCGGGTGGTTGTGACCTGTGAGGAGCATAGCGTTAACAACGGTTTGGGATCGGTTGTTGCCGAGGTGCTCGCCGAGCGCTTTGACGGAGCTTTTAAGTTGCGCCGCGTTGGCATGAGGGATGCCTTTGGCACCTCGGGTAACCCTGATGAGCTCATGGCTCATTTTAAGCTTGATGGCGCAAGTATCGCCACCGTTGCTCGCGAGGCACTAACGTAAGGTTTGCCCCGACCATTCGCTCATCCATTCACCAATAACATCGTTACAAAATTGCCGAGATACGGTGAGCTTTCTGCGCAAACACGCGCAAGGCTTTGAACACCTCGTGAAAATACTAATTTGACCCATTTGAGCTGTATACATGCCATGCAAGCGGGTACGCAGCTCTCTAGTAAACGTGAATACCACAAGGAGAGATACGATGGCCCATTTGCTCGAGATTCGTGACCTTCACGTCTCGGTAGAAGACAAAGAAATTTTACATGGCATCAATCTTGTCGTCGATGAGGGAGAGGTCCATGTTGTGATGGGCCCCAATGGTGCTGGTAAGTCAACGCTTGCCCAGGTCATCATGGGTAACCCGACTTATGAGATCACCCAAGGTCAGATTATTTTTGAGGGCGAGGATATTACCGAGCTCGACACCGACAAGCGCGCCAAGCTCGGAATTTTTTTGAGCTTCCAAAACCCGTTTGAGATTCCTGGCGTCACGATGCAGGACTTCTTGCGTCAGGCAAAGATGCAGATCACGGGTGAGGATATCAACTCACTTTCGTTCTATGCCGATCTGGTCGATCTGCTCAAGGAGCTTGAGATTGATCCAGATTACGCCCTGCGCTACCTCAACGTAGGCTTCTCGGGTGGTGAGAAGAAAAAGAGTGAGATGCTTCAGATGATTGCTCTTGATCCAAAGTTCGCCCTCCTCGACGAGCCCGATTCTGGTCTTGACGTTGATGCGGTAAAGGTTGTCTCACAGGGTGCTCGTCGTTTTATCGATAAGAGCGGCAAGTCTATGCTCATTATTACGCACCACCGTGACATCTTGGCAAGCGTTCACGCAGACAAAGTTCACATTCTCAAGGACGGCCGCTCAGCAATGGACGGCGACGCTCATCTCATCGAGCGCATTGAGAATGAGGGCTTTGGTTGGATCGAGTAGGCAATCGGTTTTAATGTAAGGAGCTTATCGGCTCATGACGCGTAAAAAAACACAGGTTGCCGAGATTGATCGCGGCATCTATGACATCACTAATGAGTTTACATACTCACATAAGGCTGAGTCTGGCTTAACCGAAAAGATTGTTCGCGAAATTTCGGAAGGCAAAGACGAGCCCGGCTGGATGCTCGAAAAGCGCCTCAAGTCGCTCGAGCTGTTCAACCAGATTCCAAATCCCAAGTGGGGTCCAGATCTCACGCCTGTTGACATGCAGGATATCGTTACCTACGTGCGTCCGGTCACGCGTGAGCAGCAAAGCTGGGATGATCTGCCAGAAGACATCAGGATGACCTTCGATCGCTTGGGTATTCCGCAGGCAGAGCGCGAGACACTCGCGGGTGTTGGCGCTCAGTACGATTCTGAGGAAGTCTATCACTCAGTGCAGCAGGAGCTGCTCGACCAGGGCGTGATCTACACCGACTTTGACACGGCGGTCAAAGAGTATCCTGAGCTCGTGCAAAAGTACTTCCAGCAGGCAATTCCGCCAACCTTGCACCGCTATGCAGCCCTGCACGGCGCTGTGTGGTCGGGTGGCTCATTTGTCTATGTGCCCGAGGGTGTTGAGGTCGAGATGCCGCTGCAAAGCTATTATCGACTCAATGCTCCTGGTGCTGGTCAGTTTGAGCACACCATGCTCGTTGTTGAGCCTCGTGCAAAAGTTCACTTTATCGAGGGTTGCTCGGCACCGCGCTACAACGTCTTGAACGTGCATGCTGGTAGCGTTGAGATCTTTGTTTCTGAGGGCGGCGAAATTCGTTTTTCAACGATTGAAAACTGGTCGCGCAACATGTGGAACCTCAACACCAAGCGCGCTATTGTCGAGAAAAACGGCAAGGTCATTTGGGTTTCTGGCTCATTTGGCTCGGCAGTTTCGATGCTCTATCCAACGAGCGTTCTTCGTGGCGAGGGCGCGGTGAGCGAGTACAGTGGCATCACCTTTGCAGGTGAGGGTCAGTACCTCGATACCGGTGCTCAGGTTATTCACGGCGCGCCAAATACCACGTCGACCATCGATGCAAAGTCAATCAGCGCAGGTACGGGAACCTCAATTTATCGAAGTCTCGCATATTTTGCCAAAAGCTCAAAGGGCTCAAGCCAGTCTGCCGACTGCACTTCGCTTATGCTCAACCGTGAGAGTCGCTCAGACACGATTCCAGTTATCGATATTCGCAACGGTAGCGTTGAAGTTGGCCACGAGGCAAGCATTGGTCGCTTGGATGACGAGGTTACCTTTTACCTTATGAGCCGCGGTCTTGATGAAAAAGAGGCTCGCGCGTTGTTGGTTCGCGGTTTTGCCGAGCCTGTTGCCAAGGCGCTTCCTGTTGAGTATGCCGTTGAGATGAATAACTTGATTGACTTGGAGCTTGAGGGTGCAAATGGATAAGAAAACGCAAACACCAAATCCCAATGAGCTACAAGCAAATATTGCCTCTCTGCCAACGTTTAGCTTTTTGGGACTGAATGAGTCGAGCGTGGTCTATGAGCCACCAGTCGACGAGCAGAGCTTGGCGCAGATTCGCTCAAGCGCACCTGCCTATCAAAACCTGCATGCCGCTTGTGAAGCGCTCTTTACGCAAGAGGCGCATCCGTGGGGCATCTCTGAGCAGGTGCTCGCTAAGCAAGCGGCAGATCGTACGCATTCTTCCGTGATCGAGATCACCAAGAGCGGTTACTCTGATCATGTCACTTACACGCTCGATGCTGCCTCGCCATACCTCGTGGATGCCACCGATATCCTCGTCAAAGAGGGTGTTGAGGCAAACCTCGTGATTGAGTACGTCTCTGAGGATGAGCTTGAGGTTATGCGCAACTCTCAGATCCGCGTGGTCTGCGAGAAGGACGCAAAGTTCACTCTCGCGGTGGTTCAGCATCTCGGTAACAAAGCTCGTTCGCTCAGCTCGATTGCAAGCGTGGTTGGTGATGACGCCGAGCTGAACGTGGTTCAGATTGAGCTTGGTTCGGCGGAGTCGTTCCTCAACTACGTGGCGTACAACGAGGGTGACCGTGGTCGCGCCTACTATGACTGCGCGTACTACCTTATGAATGATCAGCGCCTCGACATGGACTTGACCTGTAATCAGATCGGCAAAAAGACCGACGGCACGGTTATGGTCTATGGCGTTCAGCAGGATCAGTCACACAAGGTCTTTAAGGGCACGATCGATTTTCGCGATGGCTGCTCAGGTGCAACGGGTGACGAGAAGGAACAAGTTATGCTCCTTTCAGACGAGCTCGTCTCTCGCTCGATTCCGTTCTTGCTCTGTACGGAGGAAGACTGCGAGGGTTCGCACGCAGTTTCGGCCGGAAGTATCGAGGAAGAGGAGCTTTTCTACCTCATGAGCCGCGGTATTTCTCGCGAGCGTGCAACGCGCATGATCGCCGAGGGTGCCATTGTTCCTGTGATCGACAAGCTGCCTGATCACGATCTACGTGATGCCCTCGTTGCCCGCATTCATGATCGTATTTTTAGCTCGCTTGATGCGTAAGGTGGCGCACAATGGCATCTCTTGCTCAGCATGTTGATGAGATCCGTCAGGATTTTCCCTACCTTGAGTTTTTGCTTAACGACAAGCCAATTGTGTATCTCGATAATGCAGCGACAACCCAAAAGCCTCGACAGGTGCTCGATGCCATGCATCAGTACTATTCGTTCGAGAACGCAAATCCACATCGTGGCGCTCACTTTTTGACGACGATCGCTACCACGCGCTACGAGGAAAGCCGCGTTCGTATCGCTCGATTTATCAATACATCCTCGGCTGAGGAGCTGGTTTTTGTCCGTAATGCGACCGAGGCGATCAACCTCGTGGCATATACCTGGGGTCTCAACGAGTTGCACGCTGGCGATGAGATCGTGGTGACTGGTCTTGAGCATCACTCCAACATGGTGCCCTGGCAGTTTGTTGCTCAAAAGACGGGGGCAACGCTTAAAGTTGAGCCAATCACCAGTGATTATGCGGTTGACGTTGATCGCTTGATCGAGGGGCTTTCGACAAACACCAAGCTGGTTGCTATCACGGGCGCCTCAAACACTACGAGTTTTGTCCCGCCCCTCAAGCGCATCATTGATGCCGCGCATGCCTTAGGTGCGCTCGTCTTGGTTGATGGCGCTCAGCTTGTGCCTCATGAGCCGGTTGATGTACAAGAACTTGATTGCGATTTTCTCGCGTTTTCTGGCCATAAGATGCTCGGTCCCATGGGCATCGGCTGTCTCTACGGCAAGCTCGATTTGCTCGATAATATGCAGCCGTTTTTGTATGGTGGCGAGATGATCGAATACGTTTATGAGCAAAGCTCGACCTTTGAGCGCTCACCTATGCGCTTTGAGGCGGGTACTCAGGATGTTGGCGGCGTGGTTGGCCTCGCTGCTGCCTGTGATTACCTCGAAAAATGGGGGATGAACGAGATTCACGAGTATGAGCTTGAGCTGACCAACTATGCACTTGAGCGTCTACGTGAGATCGATTTTATCAAGCTGTATTATCCAACCGATGCGCCTGGTGGTGCTGCGATCACTTTTAATATCGAAGACGTTCACCCGCATGACGTCGCAACGATCATGGATGCCAGTAATGTTGCAGTGCGAAGCGGTCATCACTGCGCGATGCCCCTACATACGGCGCTCAAAGAAGTGGCGACCTGTCGCGCCTCGTTTGCGTTTTATAATACCTTCAGTGAGGCTGATCAATTTATCGATGCGCTGTACGGCGTGAGAAAGTTGTTGGGATATTAGTCATGGATTTGCGTCAACTGTATACGCAGCTCATCATCGAGCACTCCAAGAGCAAAAAACATCGTCATGAGATCGAAGATCCCACTTATTCTGAGGATGGGCATAACCCCTCCTGCGGCGATGAGCTCACGCTTCATATTGCGCTCTCTGATGACGGTGCCGTCATCGAGGATGTTGCATTTACGGGTACCGGCTGTGCGGTAAGTCAGGCAGCAGCCTCGATGATGTGTGATCAGATCAAGGGTAAATCCGTGGCTGACGCTCGCGATTTGTGCGAGACATTTATTAGCATGATCCGCCGTGAGCATCCCGATGAGGAAAAACTCAAAAGCCTCGGCGATGCTCGCGCGCTCGAAAACGTGAGTAACATGCCAGCCCGCGTGAAGTGTGCGCTTTTGGCATGGCATACCCTCAATGAGGTTATGAAGGCGCACGAAGAAGGGCGCTCGCTCGAAGGCGCATCATTTACGACCGAGTAATTTGTGTGCCCTTTGCGCAGACTCTCATCCAAATTGGTACAATTGATCATCAAGCTTAAGTGCTCGTAACTATACGTACTCTAAACACATTCGATTGGAGCATTGTGGCTACACAGTCTACTTTGGGCAAGCATGCCTATATGCCAGACGAAGAGCCCTTGCAACAAGCCGCTGATCAAGTCATGACGCAACAAGCTCAAGCTGAGCAGGCGGTGCTTGATTCGATCGCTGAACAAAATGCCTATGCTGCCCAGCAGATTCATGCTGCCGAGCAGAGCTTCGCGCAAACGAACGTTGATCGCAGTGGTGTTCCGGCCGTGTCTTTCAAAGGTGTGAGTAAAATCTATCCCGCTC
>JAEZXW010000087.1 GCA_023419515.1 Actinomycetes bacterium | reverse complement strand
GCCTCACGGATGTCATTAAGCTTAAGATAAGCGCTGCCAAGATCTTGATATGCCTTGTAGTGGCTCGCGTAACCCGGATCGTTTGCGGCACGCTTAAGGGCATCAACTGCCTCGGTCAGGCGATTGGTTGCAATGCATGCCTTGCCGAGATTGGCGTTAACCGCTCCCTGCTTGGTAAAAGCAGGGTCTTGCAAAGCGTGCTGATATGCCGTGATTGCCTTATCGAATTGCTTGAGGCGCATCGCAGCATTACCGAGCAGATGGTATGCCGGACCATTAACGTCACCCGCTGCAAGATTTGACTCGAGCAGCGAAACAACAGTATGAAAATCACGCTCTTCGTAGGCTTGTTGCGCCTGAGAAAAAACTTGAGTATCCACTATGCCTGCTTAATCTCGATCGAATGAATCACATCACCTGCGCGAAGCTCGCCGATGACCTCTTTGCCAACAATGGTTTGACCAAAAACGGTGTACTCAGGATCAAGGCCGTGCTGAGGACCCAAGCACAGGTAAAACTGCGAACCAGCTGAATCTGGATGCATGGAACGAGCCATCGCCAACGCACCATCCTCATGCGAGTTGCGTGGGTTAGTCATGTACTCAGCCTTGATGCAATAACCAGGACCACCGGTGCCAAGACCAGGAGCACCCTGAGCGACAGTCTCAGAATCAAGCTCACGCGTTTGAGGATCGCCGCCCTGGATAACAAAACCTGGAACATAGCGGTGAAACTTTAGATCGTTATAAAAGCCCTTGGCGGCAAGTTCACAAAAGTTTGCAACATGGATTGGGGCGCCTTCGCCATCAAGGGCAATCTCGATCGTTCCCTTGTTGGTCGAGATAACAGCAACCTCTTTACCAGTTGGCTGATATTCAGGGGTATACAACTCAGATTTCAAGCCAAACATGTATTCACTCCTTATTTTTACCTTCTGCCTATCATAAGGCAAAGACGCAGGGATGAATCACATTACAAGAAATTTTTATTAGCTGCACGAGGCTGCAAGAGATGTTAGTCGCGGGCAGAAAAAGCTGGGCGAGCATAAAGGGATACCCAGCTTGAATTAAGTTATGCGGAGTGCTCGCGACTTGCGTCTTGAGCAGCAGTCTTGAAGGGGCGCACTATGGCAGCAGATTTGCCTTCTCGATGTGATCGCACCTGTTAAAAACATAGATCTGATCATCAATAAAAACGAGAGCTGTTGATCAGCGCCACCTCCACTTCAGTGTCAATCAGCTCGGGTGCATCATTGCCCAAGCAATCTTGGTGATCTGCGCGCCACTTTTACTGCGCTCGCCACAGCGCTCCGTGCTACTATGAGAGCCATGACAAACCTGTAAGGAGGTCTTTATGGCTGCACCAGGAACTGACAAGGTCAGAAACGTTGTTCTTGTAGGACAAGGGGGTGTTGGCAAGACTTCGCTTGCAGAAGCCATGCTCCACCTCTCGGGCATCACCACACGCCTTGGATCACACGACGGCGCAAAGCCCACGATGGACTTTGATCCAGAAGAGCTCAAGCGCAAGTTTTCGATCTCAACCGCGCTTGCTCCTATCCCGTGGAAAGATCACAAGATTAATGTCTTGGATGCCCCCTGCTACCCCGATTTTATCGGCGATGCTTATGCCGCGCTCGCAGTTTGCGAAACAGCACTCTTTGTGACCGATGCAACAGCCGGACCACAGGCAACCACCATTAAGCTGTGGTACGCAGCCCAAGACCTCAATATTGCGCGTGCTGTTTTTGTTAACCGCATCGATAAAGAGGGTGCTGACTTTGACCTCACTATGCAAATGCTGCGCGATCGCTTTGGTAACCGGGTGGGCGCCTGTGCCATCCCGATGGGCACAGCAGAAAACTTTACCGGCACCATCGACATCCTGCGCATGAAGGCTCGTCGCTATGATGGCAAGCAGATCGTGACTGAAGAAATCCCAGATGAATATCTCGATGTTGCCCGCCAAGCACGCGATACCCTCTGCGAGCTTGTCGTTGAAGTTGACGATGAACTCATGGAAAAGTTCCTCGACGGTTATGAACTTTCACAGGGAGAGCTCGAAGATTTGCTTGGCAAGGCAATTGCAGAGCGCATCTTTGTCCCCGTCTATGTTGGTTCAACCCTGATCGAACAAGGCATCGCAGGGCTTTTGGACGACATCGTTGCCTACTTCCCAAGCCCAAGCGAGTACGGCGGCATCGAGCTTTCTGATGGCACCACCTTAAAGATTGCCTCGTGGGATGCGCGTCCGGTCGTCTTTTGCTTTAAGACAATCAACGATCCGTTTGCTGGCAAACTCTCTTACATCAAAGTGCTTGCAGGCACAATTGAGCCAGGCACTGAGCTGATCGACAGCCGTACGCAAAAGAAAGAACGTATCGGCCACATTCTACTGATGCCGGGCAAAGAAACCACCGAGGTCAAATCCGCTCAGGCAGGCGACATCGTGGTGCTGCCCAAACTTGGTGACGTCAAAACGGGTGACACGCTCTCGGTCACTGGTCAGATCGATGCCAAGGCATTCAAGTTCCCCAACTCGCTCTATCGTGTTGCACTCGAATGTGAAGATCGTACCGATGAAGATAAGCTCGCCGGATTCTTGGTCAAGGCATGTGAGGAGGATCCAACGCTAAGCGTTGAGCGCAGCGAGGAAGTTAATCAGACGATCCTCTGTGCCATCGGTGAAGCCCAGGTCTCGGTGCTGCTCGATCGCCTTGAAGATCGTGCGGGTGTTAAAGCACACACCGTACCAATTAAGATCCCTTATCGTGAGACCATACGCAGCTCAGCAACGGCACAGGGTCGCCACAAAAAGCAAACGGGCGGCGCTGGTCAGTTTGGTGATTGCTGGCTCAGGATCGAGCCAAACTACGGCAAGGGTTATGAGTTTATTGACGAGATCGTCGGCGGCAAAATCCCTCGCCAGTTCTTACCTGCGGTTGATAAGGGCGTGCAGGCAGCCATGGAAGAGGGCGTCCTCGCTGGATATCCCCTCGTTGATGTCAAAGTCACCTGCTACGACGGCAGTTATCACCCCGTTGACTCAAACGACAACGCCTTTAGGGCAGCAGGGCGCCTCGGCATGCGCGCAGCGTGCAACCTCGCCGACATGGTGATCCTCGAACCCATGGCCAAAATGCGCATCACCGTTCCTGAGGATTATGCGGGCGCTATCATGGGCGACATCAGCGCAGTTCGCGGCCGCATCATGGGTATGGATACCACCGATCATGGCTACACCGTCATTCAGGCGGTTACCCCATATGCTGAGGTTGTCGATTATTCCACTAAGCTGCGTTCACTCTCGCGTGGCACCGGTGAATATGAGCTTGAGCTTGAGGGTTATGAGCAGGTTCCTTATGAAACTGCCGAGCGCCTGATTGCTGAGTATCAAGCAGCTCGCGAAGAAGGCAGATAAGGACAGTTGAAGTATGCACATCATAACCGCAGTTTACCTGCGGTTATGATGTGCAAAGATTATCATTGGTAGTTGAGCACGTAAGCCCTGCTCGCTTTACGGCGAGTGGGGCTTAATTCTGATTGAGGTTTGATGGTGCGGGGGCGGATGCCTCACTGGTAGCAAGTGTCTCAGGCACTTTAGGCTCACCAGCCATTGGTGTATCGGACTTCTCGACCAAACCCTCCTTGCCTACACTCTCCTCGATGGTTGGAATCCGCACCACCATCAGCCAGAG
>JAEZXW010000071.1 GCA_023419515.1 Actinomycetes bacterium | reverse complement strand
CGCTTATACACCGTGGATCGACATGGCAGATCTTATGCGCAGCAAAAGCATTCCGCTTTTTTCGCTTGAGGGTTTTGCGCCTGTCAACTCGTTTGACTTGGTGGGTGTGACACTGCCTCATGAGATGGCTGCAACCAACATCCTCGAGACCCTTGATCTCGCTTGTATCCCACTGCGGTCCTGTGATCGAGGCGAGGGAGATCCGCTAGTCATAGGAGGCGGTCCTAGCGTCTATAACCCCGAACCGCTCGCACCGTTTTTTGATCTCTTTTCGATCGGCGAGGGTGAGCTTATGCTCCCTGAGATCATCGCCTGTCATCGTGCGTGTCAAGATCAAGGGCTTTCACGTGCAGAAACGCTTTTGCGCTTAAGCGAGATCGAGGGTGTGTATGTGCCCGCGCTCTATACAGTCAACCCAGACTTTGAGCCTGGGAGCGAGGCGCCCTATCTCGTGGCCAGTGACTTTGCTAAAGCGAGTGGCAAAAATAATCCATCGCTTGAGATCGAGCGAGCTATCTACAAGGAGTTTTCTCAGTCTGATCCACTACTTGGCACCATCGTGCCTTTTGGCGAGGTCGTTCACGATCGCCTTAACATTGAGGTCTTGCGTGGCTGTGCCCGCGGTTGCCGCTTTTGCGAGGCAGGCATGGTATATCGACCGGTGCGCGAGCGCGATGCCGATAGCATTATGACGGCGGTCATGGAAGGCTTGCGCAAGACGGGCTATAACGAGGTATCGCTCACATCGCTTTCCACCACCGATCATGCCTGCATTAAAGAGATTCTCATGCGGCTTGCTAACAGGCTCGAAGGCACTGACATTGCCGTTTCAATCCCATCCCAGCGCCTTGATAGCTTTGGTATCGAGATGGCTGAGCTGGTGAGCGGTCGCAAAAAGACGGGGTTGACCTTTGCGCCAGAGGCAGGCACTCAGCGGATGCGCGACGTCATTAACAAGAATATCGACGATGATGACTTGCTCGAGGTAATCCGCGCGGCATTTAGCCATGGGTGGCGCCGCGTTAAGCTCTACTTCATGATTGGCCTGCCAACCGAGACTGATGCCGATGTCTTAGGCATTGCTGAGCTTGCTAAGCGGGCACTCAAGGTTGCGCGCGAGGTGGTTGAGCCGCAGGATCGCGGTTCGATCAAGATTGGTGTGTCAGTATCGGTGTTGGTACCAAAGCCCATGACACCGTTTCAGTGGATGGGGCAAGTGCCTCGCGAAGAGGTGCGCCGTCGCCAGCAACTTTTAGTTGATGCTCTTGCCGATAAAAAGGGAGCGATCTCACTTTCGTATCACGATGCCCGTGTTTCATACCTTGAAGCAGTGTTGGCGCGCGGCGGCCGAGATGTTGCTGATCTCATTGAAACTGCCTTTAAGCTTGGCGCTCGCTTTGATGCCTGGACTGAGCAGTTTTCACTTGAACGCTGGGAGGCGGCTGCTGCTGAGATCGGTCTTGATATCAACGAGATAGCAACGAGAAACTACGTAGATAAAGCAACGTTTTACTGGGATCACATTATGAGTGGTGTAAACCGCGCGTATTTCTTGGCTGAGCTTAAGCGTGCCCAGCGCCAGATGACGACCTGCGACTGTACCTTTGATCGATGCACGGGGTGTGCAGTCTGCTTTAACTTCCCAGTCCATAATGAATTAGTGGGGGTACGCGGTGTCTGATCCCAATACCAGCACTCAGTTCAAGCTGAGGATTCGCTACGGCAAGATCGGTCGCCTGCGCTTTTTGGCTCACCTTGAGCTCTTGCGTACGCTTGAACGCATCATTCGTCGTTCGGGTTTGCCGTATGCGATCACTCAAGGCTTTTCGCCTCGTATGAAGCTCGGACTTTCAAACGCTTTGAGTGTCGCAACTGCCTCGCAGGATGAGTACATCGACGTGTCACTTACGAGTTTTGTTGACCCTGATAAGGCATGCTCCATGCTGCAAGCGGTCACGGTCGCGGATATCCCGATCTACGAGGCAAAGTATGTCCACCCAAAGTTCGATTCGATCAGTGCGTATTTGAACTATGCCGATTATGATATCTACCTGCGTTTGCTCGATGAGACTGCTGATAAGAGCGAGGCGGTATCTACGCTGAACACGGCGGTTGAGTCGGTGATTGCAGGCGAGACGATTGAACGCGAGCACAAGGGAAAGATCAAGGTAATCAACGTGGCCAATGCCTTGCCAGAGCCTGTTGAGATTATCGAGCTTGCCCAAGCAGATTGTGAAGCATCCAGCTTTGATCTTTGTATTCATGTGACGATACGCCTTGCGGAGCAGGGGGCATCACTCAGACCAGAGCTTTTGCTGGGTCGCTTGGCTGAACTTACCGAACTTTTTTGCGCCCAAGACGTCGGATATGTTCGTACGATGCAATACACCGTCGATGATGAGGGTATCAAGCGCAACGCATGGGGAGAGCCGCTCTCATGAGCCAACGCCTCGTAGTTGGCGATATAGTGGTTGGTGTGATTTCGCGCATTGACCGAGGGCTCAATGCTGCCTTTGTAACGCTCGGGGGTGCATCGGTTCGCCGTCAGAGTAAAAACGATGCTACTCAGGCGACTCAGGTTATGGTGAAACTCTCAGGCCGCGGTGTATCCAGCGAGAAATCCCCGCCACCTGCGGTAGGTCAACGCGTCATGGTGCAGGTAACGAGGTGCTTTGCGCCGTACGAACAAAAGGCTGCGAAAGCTCAGTTTTCAATTGCGGTGAGTGTACCCGGCGCTCGATTGTATCGCCTGCGTCTTGATGGAGCGCGACTACTTAGCGGTGCACGCACAGTCGGTGCGATCACGCCGTGGCAAAACGCTCTGCTTGAGGACGAAGTAGCTCGCGAGTTTTACGAACAACTTGCTGCTCTTGCTCACGATGAGGCGCAAGCCCTCGCACAAAAAAACGGCTATCGAGGCCTGAGTGGAAAAACTCAGCTTGAGGTCATGCCGCAAAGGTTCGATGAGGTTTGCCAGCTGAGTGAGAAAGACCACCGTAATCTCATGCGCGCACTGTTGATCCGCGCTCATGAGATTCAGTTTGCCGCCCAGCAGTTTGGTGATCTGGCTCAAGGCAGTGGACTTATCGACCACTGTGATCTGCGCAATCGCAAAGCCGTAACTGAAGCACAACAACAAACACCTATGGCTTCCACGGCCTTTGCAGGCGTCCTTACCACTCAGACTCTCGTGCAAGGGCAGGCATCTTTTCACGAGGAACACTTGAACTCTCACTCGCGCACAAAACTCGACTTACCGAGTGGTGGCTTTTGCGTAATTGAGCACACTGCCTTAGGTTGGACGATCGATGTTAACTCGGGGCTTGCCCACAAAAACGACCCTGCAGCCCTCGCACATCTCGTGAATAATGAGGCAATGCAAGCGCTTATTACCTACATCGAACAACATAATCTCACAGGTATTATCGCCATCGATTTCTTGAGTGCTCACCTCGAGCAAGATTTTATGGAGCTTCTGCGTGAATTTGAGGTGAAGCTCCAAAAGTCACGAAAGTGCCAGCTTGAACCTGTAGTACTATTGCGGTTGGCTATTTTGGCGCGAAGTAATTGAGGGGCTGCATGCCACGGATCATCAGGCCTTTTCCCTTGCCTGAATTGATTGATGACGCGCAGTGCTTCGTCGCTTTACCCTCACACAACAGTTAAACAATAAGGAGTTTTAACCGATGTACGCAGTGATTAAAACGGGCGGCAAGCAGTACAAGGTCGCCGAAGGGGACGTTCTTTCCGTTGAGAAGCTCAATGGCGAGCCGGGCGATACCGTTGAATTTGATGTCATCTTTTTGAACGATGGCAAAAAGATCACGACCGATGCAGCAGCGCTTGAGAAGACCAAGGTAACTGGCGAGATTCTTGAACAGTATCGCGGTAAGAAAGTTGTTATCTTCAAGTTCAAGAAGCGCAAGAACTACCGCCGCAAGCGTGGTCACCGTCAGTCTCTGACCCGTGTTCGTATTGGTGCAATTGCTGGTGCAAAAAAGCCTGCTGCTAAGAAGGCCGCTGCAAAGCCAAAGGCTGAGCCAGCTGAGCAAGAGGCTTAAAAGCCGACATATTCGTTGGGCTTGATTGAGTAATTAGTAGGGGGTTTTGATATGGCACATAAAAAAGGTCTTGGTTCTACCCGAAATGGCCGTGATTCACACGCAAAACGACTTGGCTGTAAGCGCTTTGGTGGTCAACATGTAACGACGGGCACCATTTTGGTTCGTCAGCGCGGCACCCACATTCACCCAGGTGCCAACGTTGGTCGCGGCAAGGATGATACGCTGTTTGCGCTCATTGACGGCTATGTTTCATACAAGAAGGGTCTCAAGCATCGCGTTAGCGTCTTGCCAGAGCAGGCATAAAGCCACTTGTCTCGTTGGGTGAGTGACCCAACACATTTTTGTGAAAACACTACCCCCGATGGACTCCCTAGATTGAGAGAGTGTGTCGGGGGTATTTTTATCTTGGTTTATGAGTTTGGTGGTTGAGGTTGGTGCCATGTTTATCGATAAGGTGACCATTCACGTGAAAGGCGGAGACGGCGGCGCTGGTTGTATGTCGTTTCGTCGTGAAGCACATGTCCCTAAGGGTGGGCCTGACGGGGGAGACGGTGGTCATGGCGGTAACGTCATCCTTGAGGCTGATGCCGGTGAATCTTCATTGATTGCCTATCGATTTAAGCATCACTTCAAGGCTGAGCGCGGCACTCACGGTAAGGGATCGCGTTTGCACGGGGCGCGTGGTGAGGATTTGGTACTCAAGGTTCCAGTTGGCACGGTAGTTTATGAGCTTGATCCTCAGACCAACGAGCGCCTCTACGAGCTTGCTGATATCACGCACCATAACGAGCGCGTTGTAGTGGCTCAAGGAGGTCACGGAGGCCGTGGCAACATCCACTTTGTGACGCCAACGCGTCGAGCTCCTGCTTTTGCTGAGCTTGGTGAACCAGCGCTTGAGCACACCCTAGAGCTTGAGATGAAGCTCATGGCAGATGCTGCGCTGGTCGGTATGCCGAGCGTCGGTAAGTCTTCACTTATTGCTCGCATGAGTGCTGCTCGCCCTAAGATCGCTGATTATCCATTTACCACACTCGTGCCAAATCTCGGCATGGTTAAGTCTCAAGATCACTCATTTGTTGTTGCCGATGTGCCTGGTCTTATTGAAGGCGCTGCCCAAGGTAAAGGTTTGGGTCATGAATTTTTGCGTCACGTTGAGCGCTCGGCAGTTATTTTGCATGTGGTTGACTTAAGCGGCTCGTTTGAAAAGCGCGACGTCATCAGTGATTACGAAATCATCGCACGCGAGCTTAGGGCCTATGCACCTGAGCTGGCTGAGCGTCCAACCATTGTGGTTGGCAATAAGTGTGATACCCCCGAAGCAGCTGAGGCATCCGCACGTTTGAAAGAGCGGGCGCATGCTGATGGTTTGACTTACTTTGAGGTCTCGGCGCTCACAGGTACTGGTCTATCTTCGCTCGTCTCAGCTACCGCTGAGCTCGTTCACCAGACGCGCCTTGAAGCGGTGAGTGACGAGGAGACCGAGGTCTTTGATCGCGTATGGGAATCACGTCGACTTAAGCGTGATCGTAAGTTTGAAGTGGTCAACCTTGGTGGCGGTGTCTGGAAGGTCGAGGGTCGTGCGGTTGAACGTATGGTAATTCAGACCGACTGGGATAACGACGAGGCGATTAGTTTCTTGCAATATCGTTTTCGTCGCATGGGGCTCGATGCCGCACTTGAAAAAGCGGGTGTTCAGCATGGGGATGAGGTTCGTATCCTCGAGCGTTCGTTTGTTCACTCGGGCGCGAGTGAGTATGAGCCCGATGAGTACACGCAAGGTCTTGAAATTGATGACATCTTTAATGAAGAGTAGGCTTTTATGTCTCAGGACTCGCTTATAAAGTATCAGCCTGCCAGACGCGTGGTGATCAAGATCGGCAGCTCCTCGGTCTGCAGACCCGATCATACGGTCAACACTGGGTTTATTGAGCGCATCGCTGCAGAACTAGCTGAGCTCGTTGAGGTAGGGATTGAGGTTGTGCTCGTGTGTTCTGGTGCCATTGCGGCTGGCATGGGCAGACTCAAGCTTGATCAGCGTCCTACCGATGTGCCGACCCTGCAGGCATGTGCTTCCTTTGGCCAAGTGGCACTTGTTGATGCCTGGACTCACGCCCTCGAGGCTCAGGCGCTTCTCTGTGGTCAGGTGCTCTTTACGAGGCATGACACGGCTTCACGCACAGCGTATCTCAACGCACGAAACACGCTTACGCGCATTTTGGATCTCGGTGGCATTGCGATCATCAATGAGAATGACACCACCTCAATCGAGCAGGTTCGCTTTGGTGATAACGATACACTGGCCGCGCTCGCTGCCTCGATGGTTGGTGCTGATCTCGTTGTGCTGCTCTCTGATATTGATGGGCTCTACACCGCTCATCCAGGTCTTGATCCTCATGCAAAACACATTGCTGAGGTGCCGTATGTTGATGAATCAATTCAAGCAATGGCGCAAGGATCGGGAAGTGCCGTGGGAACGGGTGGTATGCAGACCAAGATTCATGCGGCGCGCATCTTAGGGTTTGGTGGCGTGCCGCTCGTGATCGCGCATGCCGAGACCCCGCATGCGCTCGTCGATGCAGCACTCGGGCGTCCAGTGGGCACGAGATTTTTGTCGCAAGAGGCTCATCGTAAATCACTCTCACGTCGTTTTTGGATTGCTCTTGGCGATAATGTTGCTGGTACGGTCGTTATCGACGAAGGTGCTGAGCACGCGCTCGTCGATAAAGGCGCCTCGCTCTTATGGATGGGTGTAACTAACGTTTCTGGTGACTTTACAGTCGAGCAGATGATCGAGGTTAAAAATCGCGATGGACGTGTCATTGCCCGCGGCTTGGCGCGGCTTAGCGCCAGTGAAGTATGCGATTTGATGGCTGGCTTGCCAACCGATCTGCCGTTAGCCCGTACGCAGGTTCTTATCCACCGTGATGAGCTCCTTGTATTTTAGTATGCAAGCAACAAGTTAGTAACTGTTTGAGGTAGAGCAGGTTTGAGAGAAGGGGATGTGCGGTATGGGATTGGCGTTTGAGGCAGCAACCCGTGCAAAGGCTGCAAGCAAAACACTGGCACGTCTTTCGCTAAGTGCTCGTAATGAGGGATTGTTTGCACTTGCCCAGGCACTTGAGGTAAAAGCCCCATTAATCCTTGCGGCAAATGCCCAAGACATTGCCGTAGCCAAGGAAAAGGGTACGCCTGAGCCGCTGCTGGATAGGCTCTTGCTTACCGAGGATCGCATTCAGGCAATGGCAAACGCCGTGCGAGAGATTGCTCTGCAGCCCGATGTACTCGGTAATGTTGTGAGTGGTCACGTGACTGCCAATGGCTTGCGGATCGAAAAGGTCAGCGTGCCACTCGGCGTAGTTGCGGTGATTTACGAGGCGCGTCCTAACGTGACGGCTGATGCCTGCGCACTTTCGCTCAAATCCGGTAATGCCTGCGTACTGCGTGGCGGTAGCATGGCGGCTCGCACTAATGAAGCAATTATCACGGCTCTACGCGGTGCGCTTGAGTCCTGCGGTATCAATCCCGATGCCTTCGTGAGTTTGGCTGAGGCAGATCGCTCGGTTACTCAGGAACTTATGGGGCTCACGGGTTTGATTGATGTGTTGATCCCGCGTGGGGGCGCGTCGCTCATTCAGTCCTGCGTTGAAAATGCCAAGGTGCCAATCATCGAGACGGGTACCGGAAACTGCCATATCTACGTACATAGTGAGGCAAACCTTGAGATGGCGCGCCGTATTTTGATCAACGCAAAGACACAGCGTCCCGGTGTGTGTAATGCTGCCGAATCACTTGTGCTCGATCGAGAGATTGCCAAGACGCATCTCAATGAGTTTGTGACAGATATGCTCGATCGTGATGTCGTGATCTATCTCGATCCAGCGGGCTTTGAGTATCTAAAGAGCGATATGACTGCTCGCGTGCACTGTGCTGATGAGGAGCTTTTTGCCCGTGAGTTTTTGGATTTGGCGCTCTCTATTGCAATCGTTGAGGGAATTGATGAGGCGATCACGCATATCAACGCTCATTCAACGGGACATTCTGAGGCAATCGTGACCGATTCGTACGAGGCAGCTGAGCGATTTTTGCGTGAGGTTGATTCGACTTCGGTTTACGTTAACGCCTCAACTCGTTTTACTGATGGCGGCATGTTTGGCCTTGGTGCTGAGATTGGCATCTCGACTCAAAAGCTGCACGCGCGCGGTCCGATGGGCGCCTCGGCACTGACGAGTACTAAGTACCTCATTCGTGGATGTGGCCAGGTTCGTGAGTAGCACCCAGCACGCAGCTCTCGCGCAGATTATTCAGCAAAAAGATGCGCTTGAGGGCGTTATCACCCAAGGACGCCTCGGCATCATGGGCGGCACCTTTGATCCGATCCACTATGGCCACCTCGTCACTGCGGAATATGCCCGCATGGAGCTTGAGCTTGATCAGGTGCTCTTTATGCCAACGGGAAACCCTGCCCGCAAGCGCCTTACGCGCGCGGTGACCGATAAGGAGCATCGTGCCGCCATGGTTGAACTGGCTATTGCGAGTAACCCCTCGTTCATGCTCTCGCGCCTTGATCTTGATCGCGATGCAGAAGTGACCTATACGATCGACACCTTAAGTGAGCTGAGATCAAGCCTGCCACCAGCGGTTTCGCTCTATTTCATTACGGGAGCCGACGCCATCTTGAATATCTTGAGCTGGCATCGTGCAATTGAATTCGCCTCGCTTGCAACCTTTGTGGCGGCAACGCGACCCGGATATGATCTCGATCACTTCAAACAAAGCGATGCTCTTTCTCAGATGGCGTTTGACGTGCGCTACATCGAGATTCCGGCGCTTTCGATCTCGTCGACTTACCTGCGCAAGCAGATAGCGCGCCAAAAATCGGTGAGGTATCTCACACATCCGCGCGTGATCACGTATATTGAAGAGAACCACTTATATCGCACATCAGATTGAGGTAATGATGGCATCAACAACGTGGACACCCCAACAAAAGGCATTGGCAAAGCGAATTAAAAAGGACGTTTGCAAACGGCTGGGAGGCTATCGCCTTGAGCACGTGCTCGGGGTTGCCAAGACGGCAAAACGGCTCGCACGACTGTATGGGATTGACGATTTTGAGGCATATGTTGCTGGCTTGTTGCACGATTGGGACAAGGCACTTTCAAACGATGAGCTACTCGAAAAATGCCTCCAGTACAACATTAGCTTGCCCGATGATCCCAACCGCGTGATGGCACTTTTGCATGCATGGACGGCAGCATTTAGCCTACTTGAGGACTATCCCGAGCTCGATGATGCGGTCTTTCGGGCAATTGCGCACCACACGACGGGCGCCGCAAAGATGCATGATCTTGACATGGTGCTCTATATCGCCGATGCGATCGAGCCGAGTCGCAAAAATCAACCTTGGCTTGATGAGACTCGTCCGCTTGTTGGTAAAGTTGCCCTTGAAGAGCTCTACATCCGTTGTTACGTGGCGACGATCGAGCATCTTGTGGCCAACCGTCGTTACATCTATCCACGGGCGATTGAAATCTATAACACCTTGATCGACCTCGAGATGAAGACTCAGCCCGTTAAGTTTAAGAAAAAGGCTGATAAATCCGATCAAAAGAAGGCTGGTACAGGCAAGACAAAGAAGCCAAAGATCGCCGATGCTAAGAAAAAGTTAAAAGACAGAAAGAAGAGATAATCGCATGGCAGATACAACCACTGATGTAACGACCGATGCTCTTGATGGTGCCGCAGGTGAATTTGCGGATGTTTCTCAAACAAGCGAGGCACTTACACTCAAGAGCGATGGGGTTGAGATAAAGCCTGAGCTTGAGCAGATGGCGATGACAGCTGCTCGTGCTTGTGATGACAAAAAGGCAGAAGATGTTGTCTGCCTGCATATTGGCGCTATTGCCGATGTCAGCGATTATTTTGTCATCTGCCACGCGCCCAACCATCCACTCGCTGATGCGGTGAGCGAGCATGTGATCGAGGTCATGCGCGAAGAGCTCGGCATCAAGCCGCTTTCGGTCGAAGGTGATGCGGGCGAGGCGTGGGCCATCATCGACTTTGGTCAGGTGGTCGTCCACATCTTCCATCCCGAGGCACGTGAGCTCTATCGCCTTGAGGCGCTCTGGCGCCAGGCTCCCGTTGTGGACTGGGAGTCATAGAGGCGCTCGCAGGTGAAGCCGTTGTGTCTTCGGCCGTTTGGCTTTTGAATATCAACCCAGGTAAACATTAATCCATAACTATATTGCTGTTATCCTCGTCGCTCCATTCTTCGGATTTGCCATGAGAGCGACGAGCATGATAACGCTCGCGTGGGCTCAGGTTCTTATCTGGCTCAAGCCCGTGCGCGATGACGCGCTTTTGCAGGGTAGTCGGTGCCGTGCTTGAGGTTTCGCCTTGAACCTTTAAGGTACTTCCAAACTGGACGGCATGTTCGCCAAACTTCTCCCGCAGGGCATCCGTTGCCTGAGCAAGCTTTCGATAGGTATCTTCATGACGAACACGCTTGAGGTCACCTTCATTATCAGACTCGCCAAAATCAAGAGTTATCTGCTCTGCGCGCGGGACAAAGTCACTCGTGCTGACCCCCATGAGGCGCACGGGCATACCAGGTGCCCAAACATCATCGAGCATCTTGACGAGCTCCTTGGTAAGCGTAATCTCATCAGTAATCCCGTGAGTCAGTCCGTGTTGCACTTGTTTTTGTGAGTCGTATTCGTAGCGCACACGCAGGGCGAGGGTATATGCCTTTACTTGGTGTTCTCTCAGTCGTCGCGCCACCATGCTCGCTAAAAAGCCAATGGCGCTTACGACCTCATCGCGCGTGTTGAGGTCTTGGGCAAAGGTGCGCTCATGAGAGATTGATTTCACGCCCTCGTCTGGTCTAATCTCGGTCGGCTCAGTGCCAAGTGCTCGACTTTTGAGTTTGACGCCATGAAGGCCCAGCTTTGCTCTGAGTTTAAAATCAGTGGTTCTGACGAGCTCGCCAATGGTGTAGACGTTGATTTCGTGCAGCGCTTTTTCGGTTTGCGTGCCCACGCCAGAAAGCTCGCGTACCCAGAGTGGATCAATGAACTTACGCTCGCATCCTGGGCGCACGATGGTGAGCCCATTGGGCTTATCGAGGTTTGAGGCGATTTTTGAGATTGACTTGGTGGTCGAAAGTCCAATCGAGCAGGTGATGCCAAGCTTGGCAACACGGCTTTGAATGCGTCGTGCGATATCAACGGGATGCTCGGTGTTGGTACGGTTAGGGGTAATATCAAAGAATGCTTCGTCGATTGAGACCTGCTGTAGATACGGGGTCTCATCAACGACGATCTTCATGACCGCATCAGAAAGCTCACGATAGCGATCAAAGCGACCGTGCGTCCAGATTGCCTGCGGGCAGAGTGCCTCGGCCTGGCCAGCGGGCATAGCAGAATGCACGCCAAAGGCGCGCGCCTCGTAAGAAGCGGTCGCCACAACGCCACGGCGTGAAGCGTCACCGCCAACGATTACTGGTTTACCGCGCCATTCAGGATGATCGAGCTGCTCGACTGAGGCAAAAAATGCATCCAGGTCAAGCAGACAAATCGCCTTGCCCTGCCAAGGCCCTAACCGATCTGATGGCGTATGTGGATCTAAAAAAAGTGAGGCATCCATGACTGGAGTATACCTCACTTTTGTGTAAGATACGAACAGTTGTACGAAATGAATGATGATTCTCACAAACGTTTGGTATATCGGCTACGCTGCGAATCGTGATTGATAGATCAACACCCGCAGGCGCCTTCAGCTTAAACGCTTACGCTCCGAATTTATCTTCATCGCGATTGAGGATGTTCATGAACTCCTCACCGGTGATGGTTTCTTTGCGCAAGAGATAGGCAGCAAGCTCGTGCAGCTTGAACTTGTTCTCTTTCAAGATCTGAACAGCAGTCTGGTAAGCCTCGTTGACAATCTCGATGGTGAGTTCATCAATGCGCTGCGCCATGCCCTCAGAGCACTCAAGGCTGGCATCTCCCGAGAGATATCGATTGCGAACCGTTCCCAGGGCAACCATACCGATTTCGTCAACCATGCCATATTGGGTGATCATCGCGCGAGCGATCTTGGTGATCTGCTGGATGTCGTTGGCAGCACCGGTGGTAATCGATCCAAAGACGATATCTTCAGCAGCACGACCCGCGCAGTAAACCGCGAGCTTCTTTTTGAGGTCAGCCTTAGAAAGCAGGTACTTTTCGCCTTCATCAACCTGCATGGTGTAGCCGAGCGCGCCGTTGGTGCGAGGCACAATAGTGATTTTGGTGACCGGAGCGGTATCGTTTTGCTTGGCGGCAACGAGTGCGTGACCAATCTCGTGGTAGGCAACGATGCGCTTTTCCTCGGCATCCATGACCGAGTTTTTCTTTTGCATACCAGCAATGACGGTCTCGACCGCCTCTTGCAGATCCTCTTGGGTGACCTTGGTGCGCTTATGACGAACCGCACGTAAGGCGCTCTCGTTGATGATGTTCGCAAGATCAGCACCTGAGGCACCTGAGGTCGCACGCGCGATGTGCGTAAGATCGATGTCGCCCGTCATTTTAACATCGCCTGCGTGAAGCTTGAGGATCTCCTCACGACCCTGCAGGTCAGGAAGCTCAACGGGGATACGACGGTCAAAGCGGCCAGGGCGCAAGAGCGCTTTGTCGAGGGTCTCCGGGCGGTTCGTCGCACCGAGCACAACGATTCCCTTGTGGTTGTCAAAACCGTCCATCTCGGCAAGAAGCTGGTTCAAGGTCTGCTCGCGTTCATCGTTAGAGCTTAAACCAGAGTTCTCGCGGCTCTTACCAACGGTGTCGATCTCATCGATAAAGACGATGCACGGTGCCTTTTTACTTGCCTGGGCAAAAAGATCGCGCACCTTTGCTGCACCGCGACCGACAAACATCTCAACAAACTCAGAGCCGGAGATCGAGAAGAAGGGGACACCAGCTTCACCAGCTACTGCTTTAGCAAGGAGCGTCTTACCCGTACCAGGAGGACCCACCAACAGTGCACCCTTGGGTAGCTTAGCGCCGATGGTCTCGTAGCGTTTGGGATTGTGCAGGATGTCAACGATCTCAGAAAGCTGCTCTTTTGCCTCCTCCTGACCTGCGACATCGTTAAAGGTCACACCGGTTTCTTTTTGTGCGACGATACGGGCGCCACTTTTGCCAAAGTTGCCCATACCACCGCCTATGCCACCAAAGGGAAAGCCAGAGCCGCCGCCCGATCCATTCTCATCATTATCGGTGCCGGTCATCTTGCCAAAGAGACCGCGATAAAACCAGCCAAATAGCAGCAGTAAGAAAATAAGCGGGAGCAGTGAGAGCAAAATCATCGTCCAGGGGGATGATTGTCGCGGAATGTCGCTCGTAAAGGTAGCGCCAGCTTTTTCGAGGCGCTCGATCAGCCCACTGTCGCCAGGCCACACGCCCGTCTTGTAGAGCTGCTCATTGCCAGCGGAATCCTTGCCCTTGTAGATAATGGTCTGATCCTGCTGGTTGTAGTGAAGCTCTTTAACGGTTTGCTTTTCGACCTGAGTTAAAAACTCTGAGTAGCTAATGTCTTGCGCGGAGTTTCCAAAAAACCTCGGCAAAATCACCGAGTTCACCAAAACAATCACGAGGATGCCAATCACGATTGCAATTGTCATTGACTGATTGCGATTAGGCATCGATGGTTGCTTTTTTTGACCTGGTTTTTGTGACATAAAACTTGTGTTCCTTCATGCGTTCTGACGTGCTCGCGGCTAATGCGTGTATTTGCTTACTGTTCCCAAAATGATGTGGTACCTGCGCTATAATAGGCGAGATTATGTGATCAGCATGAAAATACACATCGCGGTCATTATACGATGAAAAATAAGCATGAAAGAATGGTCATCAATGAGCTATCAGCGTTCGGTTTTGTCGAATGGTATTACGGTTGTCACTGAGTCAATGAGCGCCGTGCGCTCGGTTACTCTTGGTTTGTGGTTTGGCGTTGGTAGTCGCCATGAGCTTGAGGGTGAGTATGGCTTGTCACACCTGCTTGAGCATATGATGTTCAAGGGCACCCCGACGCGTACCACGCAAGACATTAGCCAAGCTTTTGATTTCATGGGCGCGCAGTTTAACGCCTTTACTTCCAAGGAGCACACTTGCTATTACGCTCGCTTTGTTGATGAGTATCTAGCAGATGCTTTTGAGATCCTCGCTGATATGGTGACGAACTCCCTTTTTGCCGACGAGGAGCTTAAAACCGAGCGTGAAGTGGTATTAGAGGAGATGTCACGCTGCAAGGATGACCCTTCGGACTACGTGTTTGAGATCTTTGATCGCAATATGTGGCCGCATCATCCGCTTGGCCGTCCTATTTTGGTACGCGTGAGGTGGTTGGTAATGCCACGCATGAGCTTTGTGATGGGTATCACAAAAAGCACTATCACACCGGCAATCTTGTCGTTGCGGCTGCCGGCAACGTCGATCATGAGGCACTCGTTACCCTCGCTGAACGCATGCTTGCCGATCTGCCTGTAGGGACTCGCTCAGAGCTCGAGTTGTTTGATGCAGGCCATGAGGTAGGCGCTATCGAGGTCGTCACGCAAAACGAGACTGAGCAGGTACACCTGTGCTACGGCACCAAGGCACCGCTTGATCATGATGAGCGTCGTTTTGGGTTTTCACTTATGACCACCATGCTCGGTGGTGGCATGTCTTCTCGACTCTTTCAAGAGGTTCGAGAAAAGCGAGGTCTTGTCTATCATATCGGGTGCTATCCAACGCTCTTTCCCGATGCAGGCGCTCTGATTTGCTATGCAGGAACACGCCCTGACAACATGAATGGGGTTGTGAGCATCATCGGTCAGGAGTATGCGCGCATGGCGGTAGAAGGTCCGCTTGATGAGGAGCTCACGCGCACCAAAAACTACGTGACTGGGAATATGACACTTGGTCTTGAGTCCACTGAGCGTCGCATGATTGTGCTGGGTAAGGGTGAGCTCAAAGGCTTGCCTCATATGGAGCTTGAAGAGGCCATTAATCGCTATCAAGCAGTAAGTGCACGTGAGATTCGCGCACTTGCCGAGGAATATCTCACCGATCCCGTATTGGCGCTCATCGGTCCAGTGGAAAGAGATGCGCTCACAGCGAGCATCTAAACTTTTGCACCGAAAGTGCGCAGGCAGGGAAGTGTTTGCGTACCACCAATCCCCCTGATGCGCTTTGATGTGCTGTTGAAATATGAAACGAACCATATGTTGAAAGGCAATACACCCGATTTATGTCAGATGAACAACAAAAACAATCAAAAGAAGCCAAGAAGGAAACAAGCCGGGTAAAAAAGCGGTCATCACGACCTCGTAAGCCTCGCACTAAGCGCTCTTTGCCGCCCGTTAAGATCATTCCGCTTGGTGGCCTTGATGGCATCGGCAAAAACATGACGATCTTTGAGTGCGGTCGCGACATGCTGCTTGTAGACGCTGGTCTCATGTTTCCTGATGATCAACACCCAGGCATCGACCTGATCCTTGCTGATTACACCTATTTGCTCGAGAACGAAGAAAAGCTTCGCGGCATCATCATTACGCACGGCCACGAGGATCACACCGGTGCCTTGCCCTATGTCTTAAAAGACCTCACGGTTCAGGTACCCTTATATTCGTCACCGCTTACCTTAGGCTTGGTTGAAGGTAAGCTCGTCGAGCATCGCTTGCCCGAGCCACCGATGATCAAGATCAAGTCGGGCGAGACTATTAAGATTGGCTGCTTTACCGTTGATATCTTTTCAGTCAACCACTCGATCCCCGATTGCTTTGGTTTGCGTATTCAAACGCCGCATGGCAACATCGTTCACACTGGTGACTTTAAATTTGATCAGACTCCGGTCGATGGTGTCTTTACCGACTTTGCTGCGATTAGCCGTTTTTCTGAGGAAGGCGTTGACCTGTTGCTCTCAGACTCAACTAACGCGCCAAAGCCTGGTATTACGCCATCAGAACGCGAGGTTGGCGCCGTACTGAGTGACATTATTATGCGCGCCAAGGGGAGGGTCTTTGTGGCGTCATTTGCCTCTCAGATCCACCGCATCCAGCAGGTTTGCGATGCAGCAGCTGCCTCTGGTCGCTTTGTCGCGGTTACGGGTCGTTCGATGCTCACGAATACGCGAATTGCGCGTGAGCTCGGGTATCTCAACGTGCCGTCTGATCTTCTAATCGACTCATACGATGTTAAGGAGCTTCCTGACCATAAGCTCTTGGTGCTCTGTACGGGTAGCCAGGGTGAGCCACTTTCGGCACTCGCGCGCATGGCGTCGGGCGAGCATCGTACCTTGAGCATCGAGGAAGGTGACACCGTCATCATCTCGGCAAGCCCGGTTCCTGGTAACGAAAAGAGCGTCAGTACCCTCGTCAACAATCTGTCTAAGATTGGTGCAGACGTGTGGGATAAGCATCGTGCACTCGTCCATGTATCGGGTCACGGTTGTGCCGAGGAACTCAAGCTCATGCTCGCGATGGTCAAGCCTCGCTACTTCATGCCGGTGCATGGAGAGACCTTGCACCTCAAAGCTCATGCCAAGCTTGCTGAGCGAGTGGGTGTTGATCGCAAGAATATCTTCATCCTCGATAACGGTGATACGCTCGAGCTATTCCATGGCCAGGTCAAGTTAGGTGAGCCAGTTGAGTCTGGCGTGGTCTACGTTGATGGCCTGCGCGTTGGTAACACCGACGCTATCGTTTTACGTGATCGCCAAAAGCTCAGCGATGACGGCATTATTACCGTGGTTGTTTTGATCCAAGAGTCCACTCAAAAGATTGATGCGGTTCAGTTTGCCATGCGCGGTATTTCAGTGAGCGATCACAAGGCGCTTTTTGAGGAGGCACAGGCGCGCATTATCAAGAGCATCGAAAATCATCGTCCTCGTCGGGAAGGGCGGGTGCGCGAAGGCCGCGATACTGGCTTGATGCGCAAGCTCATCCGCGAGACTGTTTCGAGCTTGGTCTGGGAGGAGCTTCGTTCCAAGCCAATGATTGTCCCAATTATCATGGAGGTTTAAGGCCGTGCCTACTGAGCGCAATACTGCAGTAAAACGAAATCGCTCAAATCGCACGTCGCGTTCTGAAGAAGGACGCACACGAATGATCAACAAACGATCGGCTGGCCGCTCGCAGGGCAGTACACGCACGTCTATCCGTGAGCGTCAGCAACGAGTCGAGCGTGAAGACACGTTTTTATCGCAGCCATCAGCCCAAAAAGATATCGCGGGTGTCATCCTTGCGGTGATTGCCATTGCGCTTTTTTTGGCGGTGGTTGTTCCATCCCAGGCGCTTGTGACCGTTTGGGTTCACGATGGATTCTTGGCCTTTTTTGGTATTGGCGCCTATCTCATCCCAATCGCACTTTTTTTGTGCAGCCTGACGCTCTTTATTGAACGTGATCAAGAAAGCCCATTTACCTCACGCATTGGGCTTGGGCTGGCCTTGTTTATCTTTGCCATCATGGTGATTGCGGGGCTTATGGTTCCAGGAGCCAAAGAGCAGGCAAACCTTGCAATCAGCCCGGCGTTTGTCAATGCCTACGGCGGCTATGTGGGTGGCATCATCGCAAGTTGGCTCTTGGTGCTCATTGGTCAAGCTATCTCGCTTGTCATTATGATTGGCGTTATCATTGCGTCGTTTATCGTGCTCGGTTTTTCGATTACCGCGCAGGTGACCAAAGTGCGCCTTGCCATTGATGAGCGTCGTCGCGCGATTGAGCGCAAGCGCTACGAAGAAGAAATGCAAATAGAGCGCATCGACGGGGCTGACCATGTGGCACGTGAGGCAGCAGCCGAAAAAGAGCGCAAAAAGCAGAGCAGGTTACCCTTTGGTGGGCTTTTTAGTAAAGATCAAGGTATCTCAGAAGATCAGCTCAAAGAAACTCAGCTTCTTGATGATGAGCAAGCTGGCTCGATAAAGAAGATGAAGCCCGTGCAAACCTCGGTGACTGATGCCGATACGCGCTACATCGGCGAGCGTTCTGGCACCAAGACTACCTTGCTTGGCAGAGGCAAGAAAGACGGCAGCTCTGCGCCTGAGTCTGGTGTGAGCGATGCAAAAACCCGGCTTTTGGATGGTGCCAAGGCAGGTGCCGATAAGCTTGAGGCGCAAGATAAGAATGGATCAAAGCGACGCGTGCGCACTTCAAGCGGCGGAGGCGGTCTGTACGCAACAGCAGAACCGCTCCCGACCGAAGGCTTTGTTCTGCCAGCTAAAAACACGCTGGTCAGCCATGGTGAGAAGTTCACTCTCTCAAAAGAGCAGCGCGCTGAGTTTGATGAGACGCAGGCCGTGTTGCAGGCAACGCTTCATGAGTTTGGTTTGCAGAGCAAGGTCGTAGGCTGGATTGCAGGACCGACCGTCACCACTTTTAAGATTGAGATGGGTGAGGGTGAACGTCTTAATCGCATCAATAGCCTCGAGGATGATATTGCGCTCGCATTGGCAGCTCAAACCGTCCGCATCTTTTCGCCAATTCCAGGCACCTCATACGTTGGTATCGAAATTCCAAACATGAAGCGCTCGGCGGTGCACCTGGGAGATGTTATCGGCACGCTCGATGATGTGCCGCTTGCTCTTGCCTTTGGCCGTGATATTGAAGGCAAGCCGGTGACTGCGAATCTCGCCAAGATGCCTCACCTTTTGATCGGTGGTACGACAGGCTCAGGTAAGTCGGTCATGCTCAATTCACTCATTATCTCGCTCTTGATGCGTAATACCCCTGCTGAAGTGCGTCTTATCATGGTTGACCCCAAGCGCGTTGAGCTCACGGGTTATAACGGAATCCCGCAGCTCTATGTACCGGTAGTGACCGATCCACGCGAGGCAGCAAGTGCTCTGCAGTGGGCAGTGAGCGAGATGGAGCGTCGCCTCAAGATTTTCTCAAAAGTGGGTGCCCGAAACATTGGATCATTTAACCGCATGGTGCAAGAGGGTAAGTTTGAGGATGCCGAGAAAAGCGTTGAGCAAGAGCCGTATCTCGTCATCATTATCGATGAGCTTTCGGACCTCATGATGGTGGCGGGTAAGGACGTTGAAGGCTCGATCATCCGTATTGCTCAGCTCGGTCGTGCGGCTGGTGTTCACCTCATTGTTGCGACCCAGCGTCCAGCTGCTGAAGTTGTGACCAATGCCATTAAGGTCAACATTAATTCGCGCATCGCTTTTGCCGTGGCAACTGCGGTCGATTCGCGCGTCATTCTTGATATGCGCGGCGCCGAAAAGCTCATTGGTCATGGTGATATGCTTTATTCCGATCCATCCCATGGCGGTAAGCCCATGCGCGTTCAGGGCTGCTACGTCTCGGATGAGGAGATCGCAGCTGTTGTTGATCACCTGAAAGCGCAGGGCGATCCTGAGTACCACACCGAGATTTTGTCGACCGTGCTACAATCTGCTGCAACGGGAGGTGCCACTGCGGGTGCTTCCGGTCAAGATCCGCTGCTTTGGGATGCTGCTGAAGCAGTCTTGCAGATGGGCATGGGATCGACCTCAGGTCTGCAGCGCAGGCTTGGCGTTGGTTATGCTCGTGCTGGTCGCATTATCGACATGCTTGAAGAACGTGGCATTGTTGGGCCGGGCAACGGCTCAAAGGCACGAGAAGTACTGGTAGATCACGAAGGTCTTGAGGCAATCAAGGCATTTGAGCTTCAGGATAAGGACATGATCGATGAGTGATAAAACGTTCGGCGATATCTTACGTGAGCGCCGCATGCAGCTCGGTCTGTCGATTGAGCAAGCGGTCCTATCAACCAAGTTGCGCCCACAGGTCTTACGTGCTTTTGAGGCGGCAGAATTCTCTGAGATGCCGCCTAAGGGGTATGCCCAAGGTATGCTCACAAGCTATGCGCGCTATCTTGATCTCGACCCCCAAGAGCTCCTCGAACAATACTTTGCTGAGCTTAGAGAATACGAGCGAGACAAACAGTTTCATGATCGTGCCAAGGCATCGCATCGCCGTGGCGCAACCCAAGATATGGGACGAAATCGTAACCAGACTCCTGCGCGAGCGGCGCGAGGACAGGCATCTCGCAGTCAGGGACAGTTTGTATTTGATGACAGCGCTTCGTTTGGTGTGACCCAAGAGATTTCGCCTCGCATGCCGCAGATGCGTAATTTGGATGACAATCACGTCTCATACACCAAAAGCAGTCAGGCAAAAATGAGCACCGCAAGCATGTGTCGTCCGGGTGCTTACGGTGACATTGGTTCTTACGACGATTATTCTTTGGGTTCAGTTCACTCTCGTCGCCGTCAACAGCAGGTAGCTCAGCATGGCTGGGATAATGAGCCTGGACTCGATGACTATTACGCGCAAGAGGAGACGACCGAATTTCAAGATCCAAGGCTTGCCGCGGCGAGCAAGCGTATTAACTTACGCTCGCAACATGCCCGTCGCTCTCCGTATGAAGGATCAGGAGGCGCGCCACAGATTAGGAAAAAACGTGGTGGTCTCGGCGGAGCTTCTGTGGGTTTGATGCAAGATCCTAAGATGCGTCTTGTGGTGCTCATCGGCGCTATCATGGTGCTTTTGGCGCTTGTGATTGGTATTTCGTTAGCTGTCAGCTCTTGTGTAAAGGCAAAGGCTGAGCAAGAAAAAGAGCAGGCAGTCGTAGAGCAAACGCTGCAACAGCAGGTACCAGCTACGACTAATCAGACTCAACAGCAGGCTGAGCAAGGTGTGCAGGCAGCTGGTAATCAAGCAGCTCCTCAGGATCAAAATGCTGCACAAAACGGGGTAGTACCCGCAGAGCAAGAAGCTGCGGTGGGACCTCAAGAGCTGACCTTCGAGGTTAATCAGGGTCAATCAAGCTGGGTTGAGGTAACCAACAACGGCAAGAACGTTTTTGCTGCTCAGGTTGGTTCGGGTACCAAGCAGTCGTTTGATATCGATCAAACACTTACGATTACCGTGGCAACTCCGGATGCAGTCGTGGTCTCAGTCGATGGCCAGCGTGTGGCTCTCGAACAGAATAATGGGATCGGAACATATACAGTCAAGGCAGCTGCCGAGCAGCCGTCTGCTTCGCAATAGCAATTGGCAATAAAGTGTACAAGGCGCACTGGGTCAGGCTGGTTGAAGCTTGACGCAGTGCGCTGGCATATTTGAAAGAGTAAAGGAGGCAAAGCATGGCGAAGGAGTCAAGCTTTGACATCGTTTCAACGGTTGACCTACAAGAGGTCGACAATGCCTATCAGCAATGCGCCAAGGAGCTCGCACAGCGCTACGATCTTAAGGATTCAGGGGCGAGCATCGAGTTTTCTAAGTCAGACAAGCGCATGACTATCGTTGCTCCTTCTGACTTTGTAATCTCGCAGGTCAAGGATGTTTTGCACACCAAGCTCGTGCGCCGTAATGTTGAGCTTAATGCATTCAAGTGGGATAAGCCCGAGGCAGCATCAGGCGGTAACGTGCGTCAGAAGGGCGAGATTCAAGAGGGCATTGATCAGCCAACCGCAAAAAAGATCTCGCAAGATATTCGTGACCTCAAGAAGAAGGTCAAGGTGACGATCGAGGGCGATAAACTGCGTGTTTCATCGGCAAGCAAAGATCAGCTCCAGGAAGTTATCTCCTTCGTGCGCGATCAGGATTACGGCCAGCCATTGCAATTTGTGAACTATCGATGATTGATTTTTCTCAAACACCGGATCGCGCTCCCTTGGTTGCCCTCGTCACCTTGGGCTGCGCAAAAAACGAAGTTGACTCAAACCGCATGAGCACGATTTTGTCGTGCGCTGGCTTTCGTGTGACTTCATGCAGCATGACGCAAGATCCACATGAGCAAGATCCCAGTGCTATCATCGTCAATACCTGCTCGTTTTTGACACTTGCGACTCAAGAGGGAATTAATCTCGTTCTTGAGCTTGCGGGTGCGCGCGCTGACAAGCCCGTCCCGATTATCATGACGGGCTGCATTCCATCACGCTACGAGACAGCAGAGCTTACGGAGCTTTTACCTGAGGTTGCTGCTTTTATCCGTGCTCAGGATGAGGACGAGATTGTCTCATGCGTCTCAAGTGTTTTGGGTGTCACGCCGCTGCCGATCAAAGGTAACGTGGTCAAGCGCTCGGTTGAAGCCTCCTTTGCTTATGTCAAGATCTCAGAAGGCTGCAATCGAACTTGTGCCTTTTGTGCTATCCCCGCGATCCGGGGCAAGTATCATTCGCGTGATCCTCGCGAGATTTTGAGTGAGGTTCGTCACCTTGTTGAGGGTGGTGTGCGCGAGATCATCCTCATTGGCCAGGATACAGGCGTTTGGGGATACGACATCAAGCC
>JAEZXW010000040.1 GCA_023419515.1 Actinomycetes bacterium | reverse complement strand
GGATTATCCTGGTCAGTGGTATCGAGACTTACGTGAGCATCTGGCTCGCGCAAAGGAGTTCGTCAAGATCAAGCTCGCTCCTGAGGCTCAGCAGCAGGGTGATGCCCGCGAGTAACGGTCAGTCCGTCTAGCTTGAGGGTGCATGGTCGTAGCATGGTCGCGCACAGCAAACCCATCGAGCTGAGGAGCATCGCTTATCTCCACACCTCTTGTTTACCCTGTATTTCCTTATAACAATGCATCTTGGTGCTCATAACAGGTTCAAAGCTAAGGTTTCTGCCGTATGGCTGTCACCTGTGGTGATTACGTATAAATGCCTAGTCGTATGCTATAATCACTGCAATTTATGACTACAGGGTGTCGCTATTGCTGTAATAACAAGCACGATCATTTGCAATAACGCATCAGATATACTACGGTGAACCTGAGAAAGAGACGATATGATGTATCGGCCTTCGACGCGCGAGAGTATTTTGGATGCTGCCCGTATTGAGATGATCAATGAGGGCTACGCAGGAGCCTCGATGAGGTCGATTGCGACACGCGCCTATAGCACAACGGGGGCAATCTACGGTCATTTTAACAACAAGGCAGATCTCTACCGATCACTTATCAAGCCCATTCGTGCTGACTTTTATAACTACCTGGCACGCCAAAGTATTCAAGATCATAAGCTCGTTTCCTCGGTAGCTTGCGAGGTCTGCTCAGCTGAATACTGTGCTCCGCATGCGCTCAGCCATGGCTCGCATCCTCATTTTGACAAGGCGATCGAAAGGCTCGTTGGTCATGAGGAAATGACACAGGCTAAACCGATGGGGCTTGAGAGTCTCGATGATAAGGCGCTGACTTGTGGCTGCGGTGGCTGTTCGGATGGTTGCTCTGAGGGCGGCCACGATGAGACTCATGCGCTTGCTTGTCACTTTTTATGCAATCTCTTTCGCTCGATCCTGCGTTATGCGGCGACTCATCCCAGTGAGATGAAGCTCTTGCTGCTTGAGGTGCCTGAGGATGCTTCGATCAATTTTGCTCAGGAGCTCTCAACCTTTATTAGTGAGGAGAATCTTGCCTATTGGCAGGAGATCAATTTTGAAGTTGATGCGATGCGCGTGAACGCCGAGGTTGTTCATGCAGTGTCATCGGTTGTCAGTACGCTCTTGCAGCAAATGGTTATCGGCGCGAGGACTGAGGAACAGTTTGCCCAGATGGGAGAGACTCTCGGCACCTTTTTGTTTAATGGCTGGTGTGCGCTGATCGGCAGCAAGTCAAAACAGATTGCAGCGAGCCGCGCGTCATAAGTAAGCGCGATACCGCAACACACGTATTTTGCGTGTACAAGCTGCCCTTCGTTGTATGAAAAAGCCCTTGCCTGAAATCTTTTTAGGCAAGGGCTCATTTGTTGTTGTCAGATCGCCGTGGCGCAAAGCCTTATGAGTGAGCAATTGCTGTAAGTCCAATCAAAGCTGCGAAGAAGGAGATCAGCAAGACAGCAGCAATGATGCTGAGGACAAACACGATGATACCAGCGATGACCCAAGGCTTGTCGGCATCCTTGAGTGACTGGTTGGTTGGGAAGCTGCCAGGATCACTTGCGATGAAGGTTAGCCTGCGACCAAAGTAGGCACCGAGGATGGCAACTGCTAAGCTCAACAGCGTCATGAATGGCAAGACTGTGCTGAGCAAAGGCGCAATAACCCATGCCACCAAAAGCTGAAAGACTGCAAAGCGGTATTGCTTGCGTACCGCAAAGTAGATAGGACCAAAGAAGAATGCTCCCCAGCTCCACTCACCTTGGAAATCTGCTGGCAGGCCTGCGCCTGAGCGAGAAACAACCATGGGGTGGAAGAAGTTTGGCAACTCGGTACCGCTGGACTGTGAGGTAGCAGCAGAGCGAACTTCACCAAAGCCAGCTGGAGTCTCGGTGCTCTCCTCGCTGTAGCCAAGTGGGTATTTTTCTTCGACAGGAGTGACCTGGTTGTCCTTGTTATCAGTCATAGAAGCGCTCCTTATGAGAATAGTTATCAGTATCGAGCATTATAGCCTAACGCTCTTTTGGATGTTTACGAAAATCGATGAGGCTGCCCCAAATTTTCAGCCGTTTGACGCGTAGTTTTCTCAAGCCCCTTTCTTTTAAGCCAAAGGTTATAAAATCCAGCTCATAAGGGATGACAAAGGGGGTTAATGTTAAGCATTAAGGAGAATTTTCTTGAGGTTTTGCATGGTGGTACGCCTGACCGCTCTGTCAAGCAGTATGAGTTTATGGACATCACGCTCGATGCCCCGCGCGGTGGTGAGCGGCCAAGCCCAGGCAAGCACATCGATGCCTTGGTTTTATCGGCTGGAACTTGCACCATCTGTCCTGAATGCACCTATCCCGAGAATCCATGCCGTTATCCGGATAAGCAGATGGTTTCGGTCGAGGCTGCTGGTATTGTGGTAACTGAGCTTTGCCAGTTGGCAGGGCTGCCGTATTACTACGGATCAGACAAGATTGCGTATATAGGCTGCGTCTTAGTCGAGCGCAAAGAGAATGTTGACTGACAAGAAAGGGAACACGATGGAGTTTAAGTCCGACATTGAGATTGCCCAATCGATTGAGCTTCAGCCAGTCATGACTATTGCGCATAAGGCGCAGATTGCTGAGGAATATGTTATTCCGTACGGCAGCACCAAAGCAAAAATTTCCCTCGATTTTCTGAGCGACATGCAAGCTCAGGCTGGGCAGACCGGTGAGTCTGGTCAGCCTGAGCAGGCCGATCAACGCCAGGGCAAGCTCATCCTCGTGACAGCGATTACGCCAACACCAGCCGGTGAGGGCAAAACGACAACGAGCGTTGGTTTGGCTGATGGCCTTAATAAGATTGGCAAGCATGCCATTCTTGCCCTGCGTGAGCCTTCGCTCGGTCCAGTCTTTGGGGTTAAGGGAGGAGCAGCGGGCGGCGGCTATGCCCAGGTTGTTCCGATGGAAGAGATTAACCTGCATTTCACCGGGGATTTTCATGCGATTGGTGCGGCGAACAACTTGCTCGCGGCGCTACTTGATAACCACATTCAACAAGGTAATGAGCTTGGCATTGATCCTAAGACCATCACCTGGAAGCGCGCGGTTGACATGAATGACCGTCAGCTTCGTCACATTGTTGATGGGCTCGGCGGCCCCAAGCAGGGTGTTCCGCGTGAGGACGGCTTTGACATCACGGTTGCCTCTGAGGTCATGGCGATCCTGTGCTTGGCTACCGATTTGGCAGACTTAAAAGCCCGTCTTGCGCGTATTGTCGTGGCATCAACCTACGAGGGTAAACCTGTGACCGCGGCAGATCTCAAGGCACAAGGTGCCATGTGTGCGCTGCTCAAGGATGCACTGGCTCCCAACCTCGTGCAGACGCTGGAGCATAACCCCGCCTTTGTTCACGGTGGACCGTTTGCCAACATTGCCCATGGATGCAATTCGGTAGTGGCAACCAAATTGGCGCTCGCTGCGGGTGACTACGTGGTGACCGAGGCTGGCTTTGGTGCTGATCTTGGCGCTGAAAAATTTTGCGACATCAAGTGCCGTCTCGCAGGGCTTTCACCAACGGCAGTTGTGGTGGTTGCAACGATTAGGGCGCTTAAGATGCATGGTGGCCTTGCTCAGGATAAGCTTGGTGCCGAGGATCTTGCCGCGCTTGAGCAGGGTCTACCTAACCTGTTGCAGCATGTCGAAAATATGGTTGAGGTCTTTGGGATGAACGTCTGCGTGGCGATTAATGCATTCCCAACCGATACCCCGCGTGAGCTTGAGCTCGTACGAGAAAAATGCCAGGAGTTTGGCGTTGAGGTGGCGCTTTCTGAGGTCTGGGCAAAAGGTGGCGAGGGTGGCGTTGAACTGGCGAATAAGGTGGTTGCGCTCGCAGAAAAGCCAAGCACTCTTCGCTTTGCCTATGAGTTGACCGATAGCCTTGCTGATAAGATCAAGGCAGTTGCGCAGAAAGTCTATCGCGCCACAGACATCGAGCTTTCTCCTGCTGCAGCTGCTGAGCTTGCACGAATCGAGGAGCTTGGCTTTGGTAATTTGCCTATCTGCATGGCAAAAACGCAGTACAGTTTTTCTGATGATCCGGCACTCTTGGGAGCTCCACGCGATTTCACGCTGCATATCACTCAGGTAAAGCTGTGCTCAGGCGCGGGCTTTGTTGTGGTTATGACTGGTGACATCATGACGATGCCAGGATTGCCCAAGGAGCCAGCCGCTCATCACATTGATATTGATGAAAACGGCGTCATCACCGGACTATTTTAGGATGCTAAAGATGGGCATGTCCGATTTTACAGTGAGTGCAAATGCTGTAACGAACGCAAGTCAAAACGACCAGGTGGGTGGTGCACCTCAGACTGCAACCACCTACGCCAACAAGGGTACAGCGGTATCACCGCAGTTGACCGACGAGTGCGTCTCAGACTTTGTGGCGCTGCTTGCCTCTCGTGAGCCAGTACCTGGCGGTGGTGGAGCGGCAGCACTTGCGGGAGCTTTGGCAGCAGCCCTCGGCATGATGGTGGTTAACCTCACCTCAGGCAAAAAGAAGTACGAGCATGTGCAGGCTGAGCTTGATGAGTGCGCGGCCCAGGGAGCGTTGTTGCAGCATGTGTTTGAGGAGCTCATCCACAAGGATGCCCAAGCATTTACACCGCTTGCTCAAGCTTATGGCATTCCGCGTGAGAATCCGGATCGCGAAGCGCTGCTCGAGCAAGCGCTCATAGTCGCAGCCGAGCCACCGCTTGAGATGATGCGCGCGGCTTCATCCACGATTGCTCTGCTTGAGCGCATCGAGAAAATTGGCTCGTCACTCGTGATTTCTGATGCCGGTGTTGGAGCCAGTCTTGCCCGCGCGGCGCTCGAAAGCGCAGCGCTTAACGTACTCGTGAATACGACACTCATGCGTGATAGGGTTAAGGCAACAGAGCTTGAGCGCGAGGTCGCGCTCATCATGGATGAGTGGCACGATCGCGCAGATCAAATTTATGTGCGAGTGAAAGAGCGGGTGAGCTCATGACGATCCTGTTGAAGGGTAAGCCAGTTGCCGACAAGCTTAACGAAAAGACTAAGAAGCGGGTGGCAGCCCTGCAGGAGTATGGGGTAACGCCGTGCTTGGCTACCCTGCGTGTAGGCGAGCGACCCGATGAGATTGCGTATGAAAAAGGAACATCTAAGCGCTGCGCTGATGTCGGCATCGAAGTTGTTCACACCGTGTTGCCAGAAGAAGCAAAGCAAGGTGAGGTTGAAGCCCATCTTGAGCGGCTTAACCAGGATGAGCGGGTGCACGGCATCATCATCTTTAGTCCGTTGCCGCAGCATCTTGATCTCAATCGCGTGCGTATGCTGCTCAACCCACAAAAAGACGTGGACGGTGTGACTGATGGCTCGCATTCCAAGATGTATAGCGGATACGGTCATGGATTTGCTCCGTGTACGGCGCAGTCATGTATTGAGATGCTTCAGTACCACAAGATCGATCTACGTGGAAAGCATGTGGTGGTAATTGGCCGATCGCTCGTGGTAGGAAAGCCGCTCGCGCAGCTTTTGCTGCGCCGCGATGCTACTGTGACCGTCTGTCATTCTCGGTCGCGCAATATTGAGCAGTTTACGCAAAGCGCCGATATTATCGTGGTGGCAGCGGGAAAGCCTGGGCTTATCACCCGCGATCACCTTGGCAAAGACCAGGTGATCATCGATGTTGGTATCAACTGGAACGATGCGACACAAAGCCTCTGTGGTGACGTTGATTTTGATGCGGTTAAAGATGAGGTGGCGGCGATTTCGCCCGTGCCCGGCGGTGTTGGCTCGATCACGACGAGCATGTTGGTCGCCAATGTGGTAAGCGCTGCGTATGAACATGCTAAAGAAATTGGGGTTTTGTAGGTATCCAAGCTGACAGCTGAGTGAAAGCGTGATGCGATCGGGCACGATCAGCGCATAACAGCTTTGTTGTCTTATTTCGCGTGCGTCGTTTGGGGCTACCACTCGCCCTTATTTGCACGCCTCATTGTTTTGGCTCTTGCCCTTAAATGTCTTCAAGACTTCATCGCGGCTGGTAAGGCGCGCAAAATTATCTCGTTTGCACACGTAGTTGATCCACGCTGAGCTTTGTGCCAGCTGCCAGTTTTGCGGGGCAACCATGTTATCTCGCAGTTGAGTTTGCTCCTTGCGGGGTTTGAGTCGGTGATACGCTCGATAAAAGATACACAGCCACTCATAAGGATAGACTTCGCACCAGCCATCGTGCGAACCGCCACACGGGCCGTTGCGCTGTGCCTTGGGGCACTGGCTCATCGGGCACACATAGGCGGTGTGCGCTAAACTGCAGTCACCACAGTCGACACAACCATAGAGTGCTGTTTTTGACCAGTGCTCGATCTTATGTGATGCTTGCTTGCCCAATTGTTCTTGGCGCTTATCTGCGGCGATCATCAGCCGAGAAAACAAAGGATTAAGTTTTTTGCCTGGCTCAAATATAAGCTGATGCACAAAGCGCGAAAGTTTGTAGTTGCCTTGAACTGCGCCATCGTGCCTGATTTCAGTCTGTGGGGCGGGCACGTGCTTGTTGAGCAAGCCCTGCTCGTCGTGCTCGTAGTAATACCAGCCATCTGGCTTGCCAAAACAAACGTTATCAAGTTGCTCTTGCCATTGGGGCGCCAAGCGATCTGCCTCATCCAGTATCCAGGTAACGCTCTGTGGATCCATGTTGCAGCCCCCGAGGTGAACACCCTGATATCCGAGGGCCTTTGTGACGGCGATCATCTGGGCGGCGCGCTGCAGACGAGCCTGCTTGCCGCCATCGGGCGCTTGTGATTCTGCCTCGATGATCTGAAAAAACTCATCGCTGACCCATGCTCCCGCAACGCGCAGGGCGTTCATAGCGCGGGCAACGCTTACGGTGGGCAGATAGATATTTGCGATGAGTGGGGTGGTATACCCGCGGTCCTTGGTATACCACACAAGCTCCTCGAACTTGCGTGCGTCGTAACCAAGCTGTGTGATGATATAGCGAGCACCAGCCGCGATCTTTTTCTCGAGTTTATAGTACTGGGGCAAGAGCTCGCCTTCGGTCCACTTGAAGGGGCTGACGACTGCGCCAGCAAAAAACGAGGTCGGTACAAGATGCTTATCACGGCCGCGTTCACGGTAGGCTTCACCGACGTTCATCGCACTAATGAGTTCAAGCAAGTGTACGCTGTCAATGTCGAACACTGGCTTAGCACTGCCTTCATAGCCGCTCACAGGGTAGTCGCCCGTCATGGCCAGCACATGAGTGAGTCCATTGCGCTGCATGCCGTAAAGCTGCGCTTGCAGCTCGTTTCTGTTGCGATCCTTGCAGGTGAGGTGCACCAGCGCTGTAATTCCGAGATCTTTTAGCTCCTGGGCGATCACTTCAGCCGCGAGTGCGGGGTTGCCACCCGGAGCATCGGTGAGCGAAATAGCGTCAATGCGTCCTGTGTCCCAGAGCTGCTCTGCGGTGTGGATGAGAGCTTTTTGCGCTTCTTCGTAGCTACCGCGGCCAGGGATAAGCTCAACACTCACGACAAACTCGCCCGCGGCAAGCTTGCACGAAAACCTGTCTCCCTGAGTTGTTAGTATTGGCTGATCAACGGGCATGAGCGCTCCTTTTACTCTTACTCAGGCACATTATACGCATACTTGCGCGCTCGCTTTTGGGGGCTTGGGCATAAGCGGGGTATGATGGTAGCTAACGACAGCTTTGCGACGGGAGTTTGGTGTCGATGGCGGTTTTGATCAACGCACATGAGATTTTTCTTGAGTTGGGTAACACCCGCATTCTCGATGGGGTGACCCTTGGCGTGCACGAGGGTGATCGCATTGGTGTCGTTGGCATTAACGGCGGTGGCAAATCAAGTCTCGTGCAGTTGCTCTCGGGCACGCTTGAGCCAACGAATGGTAGCGTAGTTGCCCGTCGTGATCTGACAGTTGGCGTGCTTGGTCAGACCGATGAGCTTGATGATGAGATGACCGTGATTCAGGCGGTCGTGGGTGATGTGCCTGAGCACGAGTGGGCGTGCGATAAGACCACGAGAACCATCATCGAGATGCTGCTTGGTGAGATGGATCACAGCCTTGTGATCAAGAGCCTCTCAGGTGGTCAGCGCCGTCGTGTTGATTTGGCGCGCGTGCTCATTGCCCGTTGGGATGTCCTGTTTTTAGATGAGCCGACCAACCATCTTGACATCGAAGCGATTACTTGGCTTGCTCAGCACCTCAATCAGCGCTGGCCGAAGGGAGAGGGCGCCCTCGTTTTGATCACCCATGATCGCTGGTTTTTGGACGAGGTCGCTCATCAAATGTGGGAGGTGCACGATGGCGCAGTCGACCTATTTGAGGGCGGGTATGCGGCGTATGTGCAAAAGAGAGCCGAGCGTGATCGCCTGACTGATCTGCACGAAGAAAAGCGTCAAAACCTCGTGCGTAAGGAGCTTGCCTGGCTTTCACGCGGGGCGCAAGCACGCACCTCAAAACCAAAGTTTCATCTGAAGCAAGCTCGAGAGCTTATCGCTCAAGACCCCCCGCTG
>JAEZXW010000096.1 GCA_023419515.1 Actinomycetes bacterium | reverse complement strand
ATGCCATGCGTTTTTGCCTGCTTTTGCAGGTGACCGGTGGTCAGGCGATCAAGTTTAACGAGGCTCAGACCATGCCTGCTGCACGCGCGTTTGTGACCAAGGTCTTTAACGCGAGTCGATTTGTCATGATGCATCTTGAACAGGCAAACGAAGAAGCTCAAGCTGCTGGGGAGCCACTGATCGCCATGCCAGCTGCGCCAACGACGACCCATGCCGAGGACGCCTGGATTTTGAGCCGCCTTGCAAAAACAGCCGCCTTAATCGATGAGAGCATGAAGACCTATGAGCTTGGTGAAATGTCTCGCGCACTCTACAGCTTTTTCTGGAACGAGTTTTGCGACTGGTATGTTGAGCTTGCAAAGCCGCGTCTAGCGCAAGGGGGAGAGGCTCGCCGTGAGGTTTTGGGTAATCTGCTTTTTGTTCTCGATACAGCACTACACCTCTTGCACCCCGCCATGCCGTTTGTGACCGAGTACATCTGGGGTCACCTGCCGCATCACGAGGGCGCAGCCTCACGACTCATGCTCGATGCCTGGCCCGATCAGGCAGTGTTTGAGCAGTATCAGGATGCCGAGGCAGAGCGTGCCTTTGAGCTCATCACAAGTGTTGCAAGCGCCGTGCGCTCAACCCGCGCTCGCTATCAGATTTCGCCTAAAAAGCCGCTGGCCGTTAAGCTGCGCGCATCGCAGGCAGACCAGGAGCTTATCACCAAACATGCTGCAAGCTTGACCGGCCTTGTCCTCGTTGATGATCTCGATTTTCTCGCCGATAAAACCGAGCGCCCAAAAGCATCATCGCTCACGGTGACCGAGTTGCTTGAGATCTTTGTCCTGCTTGAGGGCATCGTTGACCTCGATGCTGAAAAGGTGCGCCTCGAAAAAGAAAAGGTAAAGGTCGAGAAGGACTTTATGCGCTTTGACAAGAAGCTTTCAAACCCTGGCTTTTTGGCAAAGGCGGCACCTGAGATCATTGAGAAAGATCGCCGTGCTCATCAGGATCTGGCAAAACAGCTTGAGCTTTTGACCGAGCAACTTAAGGCGCTGGCATAAGTCGTTAGTGCATTGGGGGTCTTGCTGCATGCTTAACAACGAGAGTGCTGCTCATGAACCTGTTGCATCTTCGCTGACCTTTGCTGAGGCATGTGCTTATCTTGATAACCTTGCGGTGATCGGCAGTCGTCCCGGACGGGAGGCTGCCGATCTGCTTTTGCGCGAGTTAGGTGTGGCGCCCGATGCCCTGCCGTCGGTTCAGGTGGTCGGCACGAACGGCAAAGGGTCAACCGCTCGATACACGGCGGCGCTTTTGCGCTCGCGTGGGCAGAGTGTTGGGCTTTTTACCTCGCCGCATCTGGTTTCTTATGTCGAGCGCATCGAGGTTGATGGCGTGCCAGTGAGCGAGCACGATTTTGCGCGGGCGATTGCTCGGGTGAGGGATGCAGTACATGCCATCAACCAAGAGCCGTGTCGGTTTGCGGTGCTCTTTGCAGCTGCCTGCCTCGTCTTTGTTGAGGAGCACGTTGATGTTGCAGTTTTTGAGGCGGGGCTGGGGGCACGACTTGACCCAACGAGCACTCTTGCTCATTGCGCAGTGGCGATCACCTCGATTTCCTTTGATCACCAGTCAATTCTCGGCAGTACTCTGAGTGAAATCGCGACTGAAAAAGCCGCGGCATTAAGCGCAGGAACACCAGGTGTTGTATCGCTGAGTGCTGCGCAAAATCTGACGGTGCTTCGCGAGATCACCGCGAGCGCCCAGCGCTCGGGTGCGCCGATGCACCTGGTGACGCTCGATCGTCTCACCCGCTACGAGCAGGCGTTGGAAGTCACATCGGATACAATCTCGGGATCTCAGTCGGACGCGACCTTGGACAAAATCTCAGGTTCAGCTTCAGACATCCCAAAGCTCCCCACGTTCGCCGCAGAAAACATCGCTACGGCAGCAACACTCGCGGAGCTTTTACTCGGCGAGCCGCTGCCCGATGACCTTGTACTCACAGTCTGTTGTACCACCCCCAATCCCGCTCGCTTCGAATGGCTCTCAGTTACACCGCCTGTCATCATCGATGCCTGCCATAACGAAGATTCGGTTGCACAGTGCCTTGCCGAGATCAAGCGCGTGATGCCCGCCCGAGTCATGCGCCCGCCGCTCTTGTTTGCAGCGCTTTCCACCAAGACAATCCCCAAGATGCTCGCCCAACTTGTCCCCGAATTTGACGAGATCATCCTCTGCCAAACTCACGACGCAGACAGCGTCGATCCACGCGAGCTTGCATTAATCATCGAGCAGCAAAGCATGCCACACATCCCTCGTATCTGTATTGCTCAAACGGTTGCCAGCGCCCTTGATGCACTCCAGCAAACAGGCTTTGTTGCCTGTGGATCTCTCACGCTCGCGGGCGAAATCGCTGCACTGTGGCGTAAAGATGAGAATGCGTTGTGGTAGCATGCAACAGTCAAGGCTCAAACGTATCAGCAGGTTGCCCGCGAGACAGCCTGGTCTGCACTGAAGGAGTTATTACATGCAAGAATTGGTCAAGCAGTTGCTCACCCCGCAGGTCATGATGGTGGGTAAGGTCGCGATCTTTTTTATCCTTGCGCTTTATGTGCTCTCAATTGTCTGGGTTGTGCGTGACGCTTATCTGCGTGGCAGTTACCCGTGGTTGTGGGGCGTTGTTTCGATCGTTCCGTTTCTCGGTTTGATCGCTTATTTGATCTTGCGTCCATCCATGTACTCGGTGGATCGCCAAGAGCAGGATCTTGAGATTGCACTCAAGGAGCGCCAGCTTGAACATTACGGTAACTGCCCTACCTGCGGCGCAAACATTGAGCGCGATTTTATCGTCTGCCCGCACTGCAATACGCAGGTACGCAACGTCTGCTCTCGTTGCCACAAGCCGCTTGAGCCAGATTGGAAGGTCTGTCCATACTGCCGTACCCACGTTGGGCACTAAGAGTATTGATAAGAACGATCGATAAGAACGCGACCTTGTGTGACGCAACTGTGCAATGCAATTGCGTGACGCAAGGTTGCCGCTTATAAGCAACAGCCGCTACGAGTCCGAGTTGGTTTGTCGGATCAGGCTCGAAGTACTACAAGTCGCCCCGGCTTTGTTCGCCGGAACCTTAAGAAAGGAATAATGTATGAGCGAGCATTTGTTAACTGTTATGCTTCCTGATGGCTCAAAAAAGGAGCTTGAAGTAGGAGCAACCGGCTTTGATATTGCCGCTTCTATTGGCGCTGGCTTGGCAAAAGCAGCGCTCGGTATCAAGTATGACGGTGAGCTTACCGATCTTTCGGCACCCGCAAAAGACGGCGCTCACGTCGAGATTATCACCTCAAAATCTCCCGAGGCTCTGCCGCTCATGCGACATTCAGCCGCCCATGTCATGGCATATGCTGTGCAAAGTCTCTGGCCAGAGGCGCAGTTTGGCATCGGCCCTGCCATCGAAGACGGCTTTTATTACGACATAAAAACCAATCGCACGCTTTCAATTGATGACTTTGATGCGATCAGCGCTAAGATGCAAGAGATCATCGACGCGGATTATCCGTTTGAGCGCGAGCCTTTGACCTATGAGCAGGCAAAGGAGATATTCGCCGATCAGCCCTATAAACTGGAGCTGATCGAGGATCTTGCTCCTGATCATGAGCTCAGCCTCTATCGCTGCGGCGAGTTTATTGACCTGTGCCGCGGGCCTCACGTTCCGAGTACTGGCTGCGTGAAAGCATTTCGCCTGACCAAGGTCGCTGGTGCGTACTGGCGAGGGGATGCGCAAAACGACATGCTTACCCGCCTCTATGGTACTGCGTGGATGAGCAAGAAGGATCTCGAGGCGTATCTCACCCGTATCGAAGAGGCCGAAAAACGTGATCACCGCAAGCTGGCTAAGCAGCTCGGTCTCTACATGATGAGCGAACAAGCAGGTCCTGGCCTGCCACTCTTTTTGCCAAACGGCGCGCTCGTAGTTCGTACGATGCAAGAGTGGCTGCGCAAGGAGCTTGTCCGCCGCGGTTATGAGGAGGTCATTACCCCTCACATCTACAAGGCAGACATGTGGAAGACCTCCGGTCACTACTATTACTACCACGACGACATGTATTTCTTTGATGTCGATGAAGGTGAGGGCAAGACTGCTGAGTTTGGCGTCAAGCCGATGAACTGCCCTGGTCACGTCATGCTTTACAAGGCAAATTTGCATTCATACCGCGACTTGCCGCAGCGTTATTTTGAATTTGGTACGGTTTATCGTCACGAGATGTCAGGCGTTGTTCACGGTCTTATGCGCGCTCGTGGCTTTACGCAGGACGATGCCCATGTCTTTTGTCGCGAGGATCAGCTGGTCGAGGAGATCGAGAAGATCATCGATCTGGTTGATCACATCATGACAACCTTTGATCTGACTTACTCGGCTGAGATTTCAACCCGCCCTGAAAAATCAATCGGCACCGATGAGATTTGGGAAAAAGCAACCAACTCACTGGTCGAGGCGTTGAACAAGAACGGTTTGCCTTACGAGATCAACGAGGGTGACGGCGCGTTTTATGGCCCAAAGATTGACATCAAGGTCAAAGATTCGCTCGGCCGCACCTGGCAGTGCTCAACCATTCAGGTTGACTTCAACCTGCCTGAGCGCTTTGAGATCACCTATCGCACGGCGGAAAACGAAGAGGCTCGTCCGTGGATGCTGCACCGCGCTATCTTTGGTTCTATCGAGCGCTTCTTGGGCATTCTGATCGAGCACTATGCGGGCTCATTCCCGCTGTGGCTCGCGCACGTTCAGGTTGAGGTTATTCCGATTGCCGATCGTCATCTCGACTACGCTCAAGAAGTTGCCCAGATACTGCGTGAGCAGGGCGGTCGCGTCAATGTTGCGGTGCGCAATGAGCCCATGCGTGTCAAGATCGCTAAGGCTCAGGAGCAAAAGATTCCGTACATGCTTGTTGTTGGTGACCAAGAAGCCACCGATAAGACCGTGTCGGTTCGTGAGCGCTCCGAGGGTGACAAGGGCACGATGAGCCTGGCTGACTTTGCCAAAATTATTGCTGAGGCGCGGGTGTAGGTAGTGGGCTTGCGCTACAACCTCGAACGAAGTTTTGATACGGCTGCGCTGCATGCTGGTGCCGATGGCAATCAGGCGGCGCAGTCTGCTTTTGAGACCCTGCAGGCGCGGTATGCTGTTTTAGCTGGCGTGCACAAAACGACTGATGCCGCTTTGGGTCAGCCGCAAGTTGCGCTCGTTACTAACCGTGTTGAGGCGCTTGTGCTGGCAATCTGTACGGCGGCTGCGGCAGCAGGGGAGTGGCGTGAGCAGACGGCGCACGCAGCGTTGACCCGTGATGCCCACGTGCTGCTTGATGCTGAGATGAACGAGGATCTTGCGGCTGAACTCGAAGCAAGGCTTGATAAGTTTGCTGCAGACGGCGTTGTGCAGTTGACCTATGAGCGCATCGAAGTCAGTAATTTTCCGGAGTATTCGCGCTCGTGCTCGTGCGGTGCGCAAGTAATCATTTGGCTTGTACAGACCCTCTCAGATAATGGTAAAAGCGCTAGTGATTTGGCGCGTATGGGTCGCGCGGCAAAGGAGCAAGGTGCAACCCTCATCGTTGACCAAACTAATGCAGGCTCGTACCTCTGTCGACCAGTAGCTAAGGGAGCTCACCTTGTGGTTGAGTCATTTGCTCTGGTGGATCACTCAGAAACTTGCGAACAGTCAGTAGCTGAGTTGGCAACCGAACTGACCTGCGTTGCCGTAGGTTCAAAGCAGCTGGCAACAGCACTCAAGGTTTGTTGCACCGCCCAAGCACCAATTCAGCCTTCTGTCGTACAAGCCAAACAGCTGCTCGACATCCTGGAGACCTCATCACTCGTTAGTGAAGCACAAAATGATAACGCCCTTGCGCTGGCTCGCTATCTTGAGGCGCACCCACAGATAGCGTGGGTGCGCTACGCTGGTATCAAGGATGACCCCATGCACGCTCCAGCCCGTGCAAGTCTATCGCATGGCATGGGCAGGCACATTGTCTTTGCGCTCATAGGCTCAGGCATACAATCAGGCTCTGATGCCCCTGCGCCTCAAAACATGTCCGCGCCCGATCAGCCGAGCACATCTGGTAGCCCCGATGCGCTTGCATTCATCCATACACGCTTTGCCAATGAGCTTTCGCTTATCAGCCAAGCAAACTCGGTGCTCGCCGCTCGGGCTTCTCGCGCCACTTCGATTACTCTTACGACCCACGGTGAGATAAGCCTTTTTGTCGGGCTTGAAAATCTTTCTGATCTCATTGATGATCTTGAACAGGCATTTATTTCATGCGCTTCTAGAGTCTGAGGTGATTGCTGCGTATGAAGACGATCCTTAAGTTTTTGCAAAGTCGCCTTGCTATCCTGATGCTTGTCATCATCGCGCAACTCGTACTGCTGATTGGCCTCGTGCGCTATCTCACGACCTTGAGCCCCTATGTCAGCGTTGCTTTTGCAATATTCTCGTTTTTGGTGGCTGCTTGGCTTATTGTTGGCCGCCAACAAAAGATCGAATATAAGTTCATGTGGGTTATCGTTATTTTGGCGGTGCCTGTATTTGGCGGTATTTTCTACCTCATTTTTGGAACCGATAGCCCCTCAGACAAAAAGATCCGCCAGCGTATCGAGCCTTATATGCTTTCAGGCGAACATCGTGCGCAAGAGACTGAGGTCACCAGACGCATCGAGCAGAATAGTGTTCGTGCAGCGCTACAAAGTAGCTACATCACGAATACCTCGGGCACTGCGCTCTACGATAAAACTAAGACCGATTACTATCCGAGTGGTGAGGAGTTTTTTGAGGCGCTGCTCTACGACATTCGCCAAGCTCAGCGCTATATCTTCCTCGAGTTTTTTATCATTGAGCGTGGTTATTTGCTCGACACGCTGATCGCTGAGCTTGCAGCGTGCGTCGAGCGCGGCGTCGAAGTGCGCTTTATGTACGACGACGTGGGCAGTGCGCTCAAGATTTCATCGCGCTTTCCTCAAAAGATGGCTGATCTTGGCATCAATGCCATGGCATACAACGGCCGTGGCTTAAAACCTGGCTTTGTTCTCAACAACCGCGATCACCGCAAGATTGCGATTATCGATGGCTGTGTTGCCTACACCGGTGGTTGTAATCTGGCTGATGAGTACATCAATGTCGTGCCAAAGTTTGGCTATTGGAAAGACAGTATGGTGCGCTTAGAGGGCAAGGCTGTTTGGGGTTTTGTCCTCGAGTTTTTGGACATCTGGGACTTCTCGGCCAAAAAGCAGGAGGATGATCTCGATCGCTATCGCCCTTTGCAAGAAGATCTGCGTTCGTTTGCCCGCTTTGACGATGGCTTTGTGCAGCCCTATGCCGACGACAGCCCCTTTGAACAGGAACCCATTGGCCGCAATGTCTATCTCAACCTGATTGAGTCGGCTGAAAAACTCGTCTATATCACCACGCCGTATCTCATTATCGATGAAGAGACCAAATCAGCTTTACGCAACGCTGCGCTCATGGGGCTTGATGTACGCATTGCTGTACCAGGTATCCCTGATAAACCGATGGTGTTTGAAGCAACGCGCGCAAATTATCCCGCGCTGCTTAAGGCAGGAGTCAGAATCTATGAGTTCACTCCTGGATTTTTGCACGCTAAGAGCATGGTTGCCGATAGGGATTATGCCGTCGTTGGTACCTGCAACTTTGACTATCGCAGTTTTTATTTGCACTTTGAGTGTGGCGCCTGGATGTATCAATCGCAGGCTGTCCAAGAGGTGTACGACGATTTTCTTAACATTGTGGCGGCAAGTCGCGAAATTACATTGGCAGATATCGAGGCGTTACCCTGGTGGCGTCGAACAGTTCGTGCTCTACTAGCGGCGTTTGCGCCACTCCTCTAGTGGGTATGCGCTCGTAAAGGGCTCGCGCTGACCATCTGCAATAACATCGATGGTGACTGACTGCTTTTCTGGCGTGACTCCCGCATAAGCCTGAGCAAGCAAAGCAAGGCTCATGACCGGCTGGCTGATGACCTCAAGATCGGTGCTTTGCTCAAAGGCATCCTTGGATCGGGTGATCACGGTGATGATCGTAAAATCGTCGTTTGCTTCGATTGAGGTAACGGCGCTAAGCTCGCGCTTATCGGCAAGCTTTTTGAGGGCTTCTTGCGCTGCTTGCACGGCTTGCTCGTTTGCTTGCTGAGCCTCGCGCTGGGTGAGGGTGAGGATCAGCATGCCCTGAGCGCCTTCTTGCACGGTAATCCCAGCGTGGACGAGCTGCTGGAGCATCTGTGCCTTCATTGAGCTGGAGACAAAAACCTCGGGACGAATTGCGATGGTCTTTTGAGCCTGATCGGTGCGATCAGCACTGGGTTTTTGGGTTTGTGGCGTGCCATTGTCTGTGACTGGTGTTTCTTGCACAGGAGTTGATTGAGCGGTGTCATTTGAATCACTTGGTTCGTTCGATTGTTGTGAGCATCCAGACAGCCCAGCAATGCAGGCGATGCTTAGCATTGCGGCGATACAGGATAGAGCAAAAGGGCGTACCATCAATATGCCTTTCATGACAGCGCACAAGCTTGCAGCTCCATACTAGCACAGGGTGTACCTTGCAGAAAAACGCTGACGAAGGATGCGTGTAGCTTTGCGAGAAGGTCTCTATATGCTCGGTGATCACGTAAGGAGGGCGCTTTGAATGGCGCTTGTGATCTTGTGAGGGGGATATCTTAGGCAGTACCTGCCGTCTGTGAATTGCATGCCCCCTTTAGCTGCTTATTGAGGTTTATCGCAAAACATGAGAACATATGTTCAACATTTGTAAACCGCGTATTAGCTTGTAAATCCTAAGTGCAATGAGAATGAAGTACGTGCGAGAGGAGGGCGATACGATGCGGGTACTTGGCATTGATCCAGGACTTGCCAATACTGGTTGGGGCGTGATTGTTTCCCACCAAGGCCGAGCACATTGCATGGCATATGGCTGCATCAAGACGCTCCCCTCAGATGAGCTCACCGTGCGTTTGCTCGCCATCTATCAAGACATTAAGCAGGTCATTGAGAAATATCAGCCCGATCACGTCGGGATTGAACAGGTCTTTTTTGGTAATAACTCGAGCAGTGCGCTTGCCACCGGACAGGCACGTGGTGCAGTGCTTGTAGCGTGTGCCGAAGCGAGTCTTGCGCTGGGGGAATACACGCCGTTGCAGATCAAACAGTCGGTTGTGGGGAGTGGCTCGGCGGATAAAAAGCAGGTGCAGTTCATGGTACAACGGCTGCTGCGCTTGGATCACATCCCAAAGCCAGACCATAGTGCCGATGCCTTAGCTGCAGCACTCTGCTACTTTAATGAGCACCACATGCAGCAACTTCTTCAGTCATACAAAGGTGATTTGACATGATCGCATATCTTTCTGGCACGATCGCACACAAGCAGGGTAATACCCTCATCGTTGAGGTGGGAGGCATCGGGTATGACCTCGCCGTTTCTCTCAACACTCAGGCGCAGGTAGGCATCGTTGGTGACAAAGCCACGCTGCTCACGTATTTGCAGGTGAGAGAGGATGGGCTATCGCTCTTTGGCTTTGGCTCAGGTGCCGAAAAAGAAGCATTTGAGCGCCTCGTCGCGATCTCAGGTGTGGGGCCAAAGGCAGCCCTTGCCATTCTTTCATATCTCTCACCACTCGAGCTTGCTTATGCTGCCCTCGGTGATGACGAGAAGCTCATCAAACAAGCACCCGGTGTTGGCCCAAAGCTTGCTAAACGTATCGTGCTTGAGCTTAAGAGTGCCTACGAGAAGATATATCCCGGTGGCGCCTTTGAGCTTGAGCGCCTGCTGCAAGAAAAAGCCGCGTTCGGTATTTCAGCAGGCACGAGTGATGTGGATGCAGGTGTGAATCCCGCAGGAGTGGGGATCTCGCCGTTTTCACCCGAGGCGCATTCAGGCCAGCCACCAGCGCCCATAGAAGGGATTTCGTCTGAGCTTGTGCAAGCGCGTGCCATGATTGCCGATGCAACCGAGGCGCTTCTTGCGATGGGCTTTACTGCGCAGGAGACCGAGCAGGCGTTTGAGGGCGTATACGAAGCGCTTGTCTCGCCTGATCCTACCAGTGCGCTTCAATTTAAGAATGTCTCGCAGGTGGTGAGCTTTGCGCTCTCGCGTTTGGGCTAGATGGACTAGGATGAGTGGGTATACGCTCTGTCAGTAGACAAGTGGCGTACCAAGATAAGCAATGTGTTGAGCGTACCCGTAGAAAAAGGACGTGCATTCGTAAGCATCGTGAGGAGATAAGACGTTGAGCTGGGAAGCAGAAAACATCGACGAGTTGTTATCGGGCTTGCCTCAAGGTGGCCAGCCTCGTCGTGCGCCGCACGCGCAAACAGCTGAGTCAGCTGTAGGCGCACAAGGCTCGCCGCGTGATCCATTCGATCGTGCCGTCTCTCCGCAGGTAGCTCACGAAGATTTTGAGATCGAGAAAACCCTGCGCCCGCAGGTGCTTGCCGAGTACATGGGCCAGCAGCGTGTTAAAGAAAACCTGCGCGTCTTAATTCAGGCAGCGCGCGATCGCGAGGAATCCTTAGATCACGTGCTCTTCTCAGGCCCTCCTGGGCTCGGCAAGACGACGCTCGCGACGGTTGTTGCTCACGAGCTTGGGGTTGCCATTAAAACGACGAGCGGCCCTGCGATTGAGCGCACGGGAGACCTCGCGGCAATTTTGACTAACCTCCAAGAGGGTGATGTCCTTTTCATCGACGAGATTCACCGTCTTAACCGTTCAATTGAAGAGGTGCTTTACCCAGCAATGGAAGACTTCTTCCTCGATATCGTGATCGGTAAAGGTCCTGCTGCTCGCTCGATCCGTCTCGATGTTCCGCGCTTTACGCTCATTGGTGCAACAACGAGAACCTCGCTCTTGGCAGGCCCACTGCGCGACCGCTTTGGTATTGCATTTCGTCTAGATCACTACAGCACTGATGAGCTGGCGCTCATCGTCGAGCGCTCTGCCCAGATTCTCGGAGTCTCAATCGATGACGAGGGTGCCCACGAGATTGCTCGCCGCAGCCGCGGCACCCCGCGTCTTGCTAACCGCCTCTTAAAGCGTGTGCGCGATTACGCACAGGTGGCAGGGCAAACCTTGATCAATGAGGATCTGGCAGCTCAAGCGCTGACCTTCTTTGAGGTCGACAGCCTCGGTCTGGATACCATGGACGTTCGTTTGCTTACGGTGCTCTGCGAAACTTTTAGCGGACATCCTGTTGGGTTGAACACCCTTGCCTCATCGGTCGGTGAAGACATGAGTACGATCGAAGAAGTGTATGAGCCGTTCTTGCTTCAGCAGGGATTGATCATGCGCACGCCTCAGGGAAGAAGGGCTACGCCTCGTGCGTTCGCCCACATGGGAATACCTTTCCCCCAAGAATTGTAACTTTTTCACAGTTCATCTATTCTCTTTCATTATCATGGGGTAAGAACGTGTTGATAAAATGCGCAAGGGTTTATGCTTTGAATAAAATTTATTTAAGGCTGAAAGAAAGGCGAGACATGGCACTCGGTACGGTTAAGTGGTTCAATCCCGACAAAGGCTACGGTTTTATTTCTCGTGAGGATGGCGACGATCTGTTCGTCCACTTCTCAGAGATTCAGATGGAGGGCTTTAAGACCCTCGAGGAAAACCAGGCTGTCGAGTTCGATGTTACCACTGGCCGCGATGGTAAGCTTCAGGCGAGCAACGTTCGCAAGGCCTAAACCACTCTGGCTTACAGATGAAAAAAGTCCTAGTGCTCTACAGCACTAGGACTTTTTTTCGTCAGAGCGTTGTCCGTAAGAACGCTCTGACGCAAGGGTGTTGTGTGAGAGCGCCATCTGCAAGAGTATTGTCCGCAAGTGTGCTGCGTGCAAGAGCTCTTTATTCCGCTAGGCGCGGATCGACTGGATCAGGCATGAGCGCAATGCCAAAGCTGTTGGCACTGCCATGGGTCGCGATGATGGCGCCGCATTGGATGGTATCAACTACATTGAGTTCGACATCGAGCTTGGCAAGCTCAGCCTGGAGCGCCATAAGATCTTCTTCATTGCCGGTGTGTAGGTAGATCGCGCGGCAAGTATTAAAGAACTTCTCGTCATATGCCTTAATGTGCTTGGCAAGCGTACTGATGATCTTTTTGCCGCGCTGCTTATCACATGAACCAAGGTTGCCTTCGTCATCAGTGGCAATTAAAGGACGTACGTTGAGCAAGGTGCCAGCAAGACCGGCGAGCTTGGGTACGCGGCCGCCTTTAATGAGATTCTCAAGCGATCCTGGTACAAAGTAGAGCTGGCTTGCCTTGGCGAGCTTGGTGATCTCGGCGCTCATTTCCTCCCGGCTCTTGCCTGCATCACGGAGCATGAGTGCGTGCTTGACGAGTAGAGCAACGCCGCCTGTGCCGCTCATCGAGTCGATGATGTCGATGGTGAGCCCTGTTTTGGTCTGCGAGGCAGCCAGCTCAGCCGACTGAGCAGCACCCGACCACTTGTGGCAGATCGACACATAGATCACCTCGGTGTAGCCATCAGCCGCAATCTGCTGATAAATCTCTTCAAAGGCGGCGGGAGAGGGCTGTGACGTTTTAGGCAGTTCCTTGGCAGCAGCCATGCGCACCAAAAACTCCTGCGGCGTGATGTCATAGCCGTCACGGTAGGTCTCACCATCAATGTTGACAAGAATCGGCACGTAATAGATGTCGTGTTCTTTGAGCCACGTGGGGCTCAAGTCACAGGATGAGTCGGTGAGCAATGCGATTTTTGACACAGTTGTTCTCCTTTTGCAGGTGATCTTTCAGTCGAGAATCAGGTTGACGGATATGAGTGGGATATTGAATTTCAAGTTTGAACAAATGCCGTACGAATGTGCGTGAGCTGCCTTGCATCACGCGAGCTACTCAAGCACTCGACCAGCGTTACTCGGTGACTGCAGGCCCAAAGGCGTAGCCAAAGCAACCGATACCGACGTGTGAGGTGATCGTCGATCCTACGCGGATTATGCCCTTATCGATGAAGTCAACACCGGCCTCAACAAGGCGCTTTTTCATCTCAGGAAGCATGCTATCATCGGGCCCAACAATACCATAGGCGACCCAAAGCTTGCCGTGCTTTTTGAACGACTGTACAACCTCATCGGTCATCGCCTCAATAATGCGCTGCCAGCCACGGGCTTTACGAATCACACAGGCGGCCCCACGCTCGTCGCAGCCCACGATGATCTTGATGTTTAACAGACCAGCTGCAAACTCACCCGCTTTAGAAAGTCTCCCGCTTTTCACGAGGTTTTTCATGTTAGGCGGAATAAAGATGATGTGAGACTCTTTGCGATACTCATCCATGAGCACCTCGATTTCATCGATGGTTTTGCCCTTGTTGATGAGGGTGCGAGCCGCCATAACCTGCAGTGCTGTTTGACCTGAGGTGCCAAGTGAGTCGATGCAGCGCACGTCGAGCTCAGTGAGCGCTGCTGCTTGGCGGGCAGAGGTAATGGTTGATGACATCGCCTCCGAGATATGGATTGAAAGGCAGCTGGTGTAGCCTTCTTCCAAAAGCTCGTTGTAAACATCGAGAAATGCCTGCGGACTTGGGCTTGCTGTACTCGGAACGCTCGCGCTTTTCTCGGTAAGTTCATAAAACTCGTACGTCGAAAGGTCAACCTGATCGGCATAGGTCGTACCCTCAAGGGTGATGAGCAGCGAGACCATCCGCACATCTAGCTCGGCGAGCTGTTCGGGACTCAAATCGGCAGTGCTGTCGGTGACGATTGCAATCTTTGACATCTCAAACCATTTCTGTCGATACGGGCTTATGTCTGGGGCGACTTGCTCTTGCGCTCACGCTCGGTTGTTTTTGATTTGACGTGGCTGTCTTACTCCGCATACCCAATATACTTCGTTTGAATCTCGCGCAGTAGCCCCTGGCAGCCAGCGGTCACGTCTGCATACGTGGTGTTAAAATCTCCGGTGTACCACGGATCGGCGATATCGTGGTCGTGACCTGCAAAACTCGCGAGTTTTGTTACCATGGCGTGCTCGTGAGCATGAGGCAGCATACGCGCGATGTTTCTCATATTAGCGCTGTCCATGCCGATGATGTAATCCCAG
>JAEZXW010000078.1 GCA_023419515.1 Actinomycetes bacterium | reverse complement strand
ACGGCAGCCTCTTGGCTCTTGTTAATAAGATCGGTTGAGCGTGCTGCCTCGAGCGCCTTGGTTGTCGCCTCACGCACCACCATGAGTGCGCGCAGGATTTCCAAAAGCTCACCCGTCTTGACATCATGGGGATCAAGCACAGGCGTGTACCACAGCAAAAGCTGAGCAAACTCCTTGCCATCGCGCAATGACTCAGGCATGTGCTCGAGAGCCTCATCGCAAGTAAAGACAAGGATCGGCTGCATCTCGTGAACCAAGAGCTTCAAGGCGTGTGCTAAGACGGTCTGGGCACTCCTGCGCGATTTCCAATGAGGAGCATCAGCGTAGAGGCGATCTTTTGCCGCGTCCATATAAACGTTTGAAAGCTCTGTGACGATAAAGTCATAGAAAGCGCGATAAACCGTATGGAAACGATAGCTCTCATAACCTGCCGTCACCTGATCATGCAGCTGACTCAAGCGTGCCATCATGAGCTGGTCAAGGCCGGGCATCTCGTCAAAAGCAACACTATCTGCATTGGCATCAAAATCGTAGAGGTTTGAGATCAAGAAGCGCAAGGTATTGCGGATGCGGCGATAGGCATCTGAGGTGCGTTCGAGGATGTTGTCGGAAATTTGGACATCTTGCGAGGTATCGGTTGAAGCCACCCACAGACGAATGATCTCAGCACCCATCTTGTCTGCGACCTCATTGGGATCAACCACATTACCGATGGACTTGGACATCTTGCGGCCTTGTTCATCGTTGATAAAGCCGTTTGAGACCACTCCCTTATACGGTGACTCACCATAGGCACCGATACTCGTGAGCATTGAGCTTTGGAACCAACCGCGGTGCTGGTCAGAGCCCTCAAGATAGAGATCAGCTGGACGGCTCAAGTTTGGATAGACCTCAAGTACACCCGTGTGCGAGACACCTGACTCCCACCACACATCGAGAATGTCTGACTCGGGGATAAAGTGCTCAACACCAGCGCCACAATGAGGGCAGGTGATCTCATCACCAAGGTACTCCTGAGGCTTGCGAGTAAACCAGGCATCGGCTCCCTCGTGTTCAAACAGATCGATGATCTTATCGAAGGTTTCATCGGTGGCGATGACTTCTCCGCACTTCTCGCAGTGATAGACAGGGATCGGCACGCCCCATGAGCGTTGGCGCGAAATGCACCAGTCAGGACGATCCTGGATCATAGCGCCGATTCGGTTTGATGCCCAGGCTGGATACCAGGTCACCTTGTTGTGGATGGCATCGAGCGCAGCCTCGCGAATGCCCGTCTTATCCATCGAGACAAACCACTGCTTGGTTGCCCTAAAGATGACAGGATTCTTGCAGCGCCAGCAATGGGGGTAGCTGTGCTCAATGGTGCCATGACCTACCAGAGCACCCTTCGACTCCAAAAATGGCAAGATAACATCAGCGGCTTCATCAATGTTCATACCAACAAAGCGCTCAGAGGCAGCCAGCGTGTAGTCACCATTATCATCAACGGGCATGACTACGGGCAGATCGTACTCTAGGGCGACCTGATAGTCTTCTTGACCGTGACCAGGAGCGGTGTGAACGCAACCCGTACCATCGGTCAACCCAACATGGTCACCAAGAATGACCAAGCCGGTGCGATCTTCATGAATAACGTGATAATATTTCTCGCGCTCAAGGTCGCGACCAACGCACTCGATGACCTCATTGGTCTGAGGGTCACGCGCAAGCTGCCAGTCGACATCACGCTCACCCAGATTGCAGGCTGCCGCAAAGGCGTCGACGAGTTCGGCTGCTACGAGGTAATACTGAGGCTTGGACGCATTCAGCTCGTTCGGCACCACAACAACGTATGTGGCATCAGCAGCAAGTGCTACAGCAACGTTTGCTGGCAAGGTCCACGGCGTCGTCGTCCAGATGACGTATGAGAGCGCCGCACCCTTCGCCTTAAGCTCAGGCACAAGTGCGGCAAAGGCGCAAGGGGTCTCAACCGCAGGAAACGCCACGTAGATCGAATGCGAAGTTACATCTGCATACTCAATCTCAGCCTCGGCAAGTGCCGTATGACAAGATTTACACCAGTGTACTGGCTTTTTACCCTCATAGATGGCACCTGTCTTATAGATATCACGAAAAATTGAGACGTCAGCCGCTTCGTATGAAGGTTTATACGTTAGATAAGGGTTGTCCCACTCACCGCGCACGCCGAGGCGCTTAAAGCCCTCACGCTGCAGGTTTACGTTCTCGGTCGCATAATCACGACAGAGCTCACGGATTTTTGCCTGAGGTGTCTGACGAAAGACCTCAGTGGTGAGCTTCTCCTCGATTTTGTGCTCGATCGGCTGACCGTGGCAATCCCAGCCGGGAACGTAGGGTGCGTAGTAACCCTGCTGTGTCCAGTAGCGCGTAATAATATCTTTCAGGATCTTGTTCATCGCATGGCCGATGTGAATTGGGCCATTTGCATATGGAGGGCCGTCATGCAGAATGAATGGCTTGTTGTCCTTGTTTTGCTCTAACGACTGGCCATAAACATCTGCAGCTTCCCACTTTTTAAGGCGCTCGGGCTCACTCTTAGTCAGCCCCGCACGCATGGGAAACGACGTGACGGGCAAGTTCATCGTCTGTTTATAGTCGTTTGCCACCCTCGTGATCCTTTCTGATTTTGGTGAGTAAATTTACCCAGTATAGCTTAAAGTCTATCGACTGATTAGCTCATGATTAAGCGGGTATTTTTGCGGCGCGAGGCCGCAGTGAGTTTGCCCCTAAAACTCGATACCTTTGCGAGCCAACACACCGGCATCAAAATAATGCTTTTGGAGCTTCATCTCAGTGATGAGATCAGCCAAGTCTCCGATCTTATCCTCCAGATAGCGACCGGTAAACACAAGCTCAGTTTTATCGGGTTTCATCTCGATCAATGCTTCGATGTCTGATCGGTCGATAAACCCACGACGCAACGCCTCGCCCGTTTCATCGAGGATGAGCACGTCGACCTCGCCTTCTGCCAGATAGTCTTTAGCCTTTTGAAGAATCTCCTGGCAGCCAATGTCGGGATCAGTCGCAAGCGCCTGTTCGATCGAGAAACCAAAGCGCTCAGCTGCCGCCTGCTCACTCGTGTAGACGTGCTTCATGAATTGCAGCATACGCGCATCCAGCCCGTACCCAACCGCACGAAACATGAGGCCGAGCGCGGCGGTTGTCTTGCCCTTACCCTCTCCCGTATAGATCTGGATAAACCCGTGGACAAGCTCTTTTTTGCTGCTATCTTGCTCAGGGCGAAATTGATATGACATAAGCAATTCCTTTCAAAGTTATACGTGTGCAAGCGCCTGTTTGGCAAGATCAGCAAATAAAAGTCCAAGCGATGGATGGGCAGAAAGCGTCTTGCCAACAATCACACGAGCATCAGGGCGACGCGTATTCCACTCAGCCGCTTCTTGAGGTAAATCACGCAACACATGCACGCCATCGACCAAGAAAAACGGTAGAAGCACAATGGCACGAGCACCTGCTTGATAACAGCGCTCAAGAGCATCAGGAATGGTGCGCTCAGAAAGCTCCATAAAGCCTGGCTCCACTGCCACTACCTGATCATGCAGGGACTCATGCATAACACGACACACCTCATCGACCACCTGCTCGGTTTCTTGGTGACGTGATCCGTGGGCGATGAGCGCAATGCCCCACGCCTGCGTCGTTGCATCGGTGCTAAAAGTTACGCCTGTATTATTTTGAACTGCAGCGTTGTGAGATGTCATGATCAAAGCTCACTTTCTGTGTCCTGACTGTCGTGCGTATCGTTAATCACGCCCTGTGATGTACTCGACTTCAAAATACTATCCATCAACGCAATGAGCCCACTCGCATGCTCAGGCGCAAAATGAATGGTAAACCCAAGCTCATTGGCTGAGTTTCTGAACATTTCTTGAGAGACATCATCAAGAAACATGTCATTGTGATTGAGCGTGCGTGCTGGGATGATGATGTGGTGCTGTTTGTCTTCATGCGATCGATCCACGTGCTGGCAGGCATCGAGTAAATCATCGGCGCAGAGCAAACCAGCAACATCAACGTTGCCACCAAAATGTTTGTTTTTAACCGCGCTAACTTCAACATCATACTCAGCAAACGGACTGGTTGCCACGAGGCCTTGCAAGGCTTGGGCAAAGCCCTCTCCCGTGAACAAGGTCAGACGCACGTCAGAGCAATCGTGAGGCAGCCGTCTATTTTTGAGGATCGCTTTCCACTCATCCACAAACGATCGATACATGCCGATACCATCATAATACTGGGCAAAGTCGTCATACCAATATGCTTCGGGTGGCTCAATCTGTGCCATGAGATAAAACTCATCAGCCAGATGAAACTTTGTCGTGCCTGTCAATGTACGAGCGCGCTCCTGAAACGGGCGAACAAGCTCGATTACCGCTCTGGCATCCGCTGGATCATTGAATGATCGATCGAAGCGCTTTTGAAACTGGGTAAATCCAAGTGGCACGATGGCAAGCGATGTAATCTCAGGATATTGCTCAACATAGGTAAGTGTTTTGACAAGCTCCTCGCCATCATTGACCCCAGGAATCAAGACAATCTGGGTGTGAATCTCAATACCAGCATTAAGCAGGGTCTCAAGCACTGTGATGCCACGTTTATGATATGGACCAATGAGCTTTTTGCGCACCTCATCGCTAATCGCGTGAAGCGACATATTAAGTGGTGAGAGCCGCTGTTCTATCACACGATTAACATCTTCATCCTTCATGTTGGTAAAGGTCACAAAGTTACCCTCAAGAAATGAGAGTCGATAATCATCATCCCTAATCATGAGGGTTTTTCGGGCATCGGGTGGCAGCATACGCATAAAACAAAACGTGCAGTTATTGCGACAAATCCTCACCCCATCAAACACAGCCGTTTCAAATGCTAGCCCCCACGATTCACCAGGCACACGTTCAAGCTCGACCTCAATAAGGGGAATCTCGGCTTCCTCATCATCGCTCTGCAAAAACGCATCAATTTCTTGGCGCGTGGCGCACTCAACCGTGACAGTAGAACCGTCAGCAAGCCACTGCCAGTGGATGAGATCGGTAAGCACCTCGCCTTCAGCAGCAATCAGATACATCCCGGGTGTTAATCCCGCACGGTCTGCCGGACTTTGCGGCTCAACCGAGACGATATGTGCTCCAAATTGATTGAGGACTGCCGCGCTCAGCTCGTATTGATTGGTGGTGCTTTGCGGATTGTGACCAGCCATTAAAACGCCTCGATAGCCGCAACAACCGCCTCAATCTGCTCGACAGGCGTCGAAGCCCCCGCCGTAATACCGATGTGATCACCTGGTTTGAACCAAGATGACTGGATTTCAGGAATATCTTCGATGTGATGAACGCGAGCGCAGTGCTCGGCAGAAATCTCAGCAAGCCTACGCGTGTTACCAGAGTTCTTGCCGCCGATGACGATCATGACATCGACCTCAGACGCAAGCTTGGCAGCGGCCGCTTGTCGATCCGAAGTTGCAGCACAAATCGTATTAAAGACACGAAGCTCAGCCGTATGAGCAAGCAAATAAGCGACGATCTCGTTCAACAGCGCCTGTGACTGCGTGGTCTGCACAACAACACCCACCCGCTTTTTAAGACGCAAAGCTTTAGCTGCCTCGAGCGAATCGACGATATGGCCTTCACCCTGGGCATAAGCAGCAACGCTTTCTACCTCAGCATGGCCAGGCTCTCCCACGATGATAATTTGGTAGTCCTGCTCCAGCAAAAGCTCGACGTCCTTCTGTTCATTTTTTACGAAAGGACAAGTGGCATCGAGGACCGTTAGCCCGCGCTCTTTAAGGCTTAATTCGAGCTCAGGGGTAACACCGTGTGAACGTAGGATGACCGTCCCCTCACTGATTGCATTAGGATCATGAGCGACACTTACGCCTTGCGCCTCAAGGCTACCAACCACAAGGGGATTATGGATCAGCGGCCCAAGGGTGCAGACAGGCTCATCAGCTTTGCCCAGCTTAGCATGGTTTTGCGCTGCATCTTGGGCGATTTTTAAGGCGCGCTTGACGCCAAAACAAGCACCCGCACACGAAGCAACCGTAATTTTTTTTGTCATTGAGTGGGCCTTTCAAGCATCGATTCACCTTCATCACGCAGGCCATACATCTGTTCAATAATGTAGGTCTCTGCGGCACTCATGAGTTCCTTTTTACCCAGGTGAGCAAAATCCTCAAGCTTGACCTCGGCGCCAAAATTAACTGCACATTTTGTACGCTTACCCGCCTTAAAACGATCAAAACTATCAATGGCGTTTCCGATACCTACTGGGACGATACCTGTTTTTGCCATACGAGCAATCAGCGTAAAGCCACCATAAATACGGGCGGGATTTTCAATGGTTGGTCGTGTTTTGACACGCGTTCCTTCAGGAAAGATGATGAGATGCTCGCCGGCCTTAAGCGCATTAACTGCACGTTTGAGCGCCTTAGTGTCAGCACTTTCACGCTTGAGCGGGATTGCGCCTGCGCGTGAAAACAGCCAGCGTACCCACGAATTCTCGTCAAACTCACTCTTGTAGAGAAGCCTGATAGGGGTGCTGATTGGCAGGCTGCAGACCAAAAGTAGCGGATCAGCAGCAGCTGTATGATTAGCCACGATCACCTTACCGACTGGGCAATCTTGTTCATTTACATTGCGTGCACCGTGAAGGTTATCTGATGGAGCAAAATCCCGGTTGATAAGCAACTCACGATTACGCTTACCAAAAACTATGGTCGGCCAAAAGCACGCAATAAAGATGCGCACAACGGTGATGGCAAATGCGCGAAACAGTCGCGAACCGAGCGGAAAATCTTTGAGTTGATTGTCGTAATACTGATCGTATGTCCAACGCGCCATAACTTACCCTGTCATTATTGCTTCAGAGCTGCAATTCTGTCTTCGATCACACGTAATACCTCGTCAATCCCTAAATCGGAGGTATCGATGACGAGCGCATCGGCTGCCTGCACAAGCGGCGCATGCGCGCGGTTAGAATCGAGCGCATCACGTGATTCAAGCTGCTCTTGCACAGCTGCGACATCAACATCATCACGCCCCTGGTTTTGATACTGTAAAGCACGACGAGCAGCACGTTGAGCGGCCGAAGCTGTCAAAAACACCTTGATATCTGCGTTGGGAAAGACCACCGTAGTTGTATCACGACCCTCAATGACGACATCCTGGCTTAATGCAAGCTCACGCTGGCGATCAACCATAATCTCACGCACCTGCTTGTGTGCCGACACAGCAGAGACATTTGCATCGATCTTTGGACTGCGAATCTCACTCGTTACATCATGACCATCGATAAGCACACGGTTATCGGGCAAAAGATCAATTGGATACTCGCTCGCAAGTGCAAAGAGCATCGCTCCATCATCGGTCGCAACACCTCGTTCAAGCGCAAGCCAGGTCAATGCCCGATACATGGCGCCCGTATCTAGATAGGTTGCTCCGTGGCGCTCAGAAATCAATCGTGAGATGGTCGATTTGCCCGATCCAGCTGGACCGTCGATTGCAATAATCATAGATGTTGACCTTATCGTTTAAGGCTTGCAACCCTGCATGAGCTGCTCGGGTGACAAGCCAAATCCCGTCAAATAAAACTCTTGCGAAATCATATCAAAGGTGCACGATGAAACATTGGGAACCATAAGCTTCCAGAGAGTCACATCATCGAGGCCAAGGATCTGCGCCATCAACGCACGAATGACTCCCCCGTGACAAATCACAGCAGTGTCATGCGTTGTGTTTCTAAGATCTGCAAGAAATGAAGCGACGCGCATGTTGAAACACTCAAGGCTCTCACCGTCTTGGCACGGCCAATCTCCTGGCACCTGACTCCAGGGAAATGTGAGTCCTGCCGCCATGCATTCATCAAAGGTCTTGCCATCGAGTGGACCAAAATCAAGCTCAGTGATTCGGGGATCGAGAGGCAGGTCAATATCGAATGCCCTTGCAACTGGCTCGGCAATTGCCTTACAGCGGCTCAAGGGCGATGAGATCACCTGCGTTGGCTTCCACGCGATGAGCGCATCAATTGCTTGGCTGCACTGTGTGTTGCCAAGTTCACTTAAACCCACGTCAGTTTGCCCTGAGTAGCAGCGCGCTTCATTGGCAATCGTCTGCGGATGACGCATGAACAGAATGCGAGATAGTTTTGCCTGAGAGTTCTGCGCCAGCGGATGAAGCAAGGAATAAGCCATGGTATCTCTTTCGATGAGGGTCTGCGTCTCTGTCACAAGCCAGGGCGTGCTTGATCACTGATTCCTTAGATCAAAAGAACAAATAGCGCCATGATAACAAGCTCACTCAACACAAGGCTTGCCCCAAAAACATCCCCCGTCATGCCGCCAAATCGCTTGGCACAAAGCATTGGAATAGCGCAAGCCGATGCAAACCCGAGAATCAACACAGGCAGCAGATGCACCGTGAGCGGCGTGTAATAAAACCCAATCATGCATGAGATGATCAGGGTAAACGCAACAACGACGATCTCGTCGACGCCTGGCTCATGAAAGTTACTCCTGCCAAGCCCACCTGGCTTAGCAGGATGAGAAAGCCAGCCTGCCACAAAAGTTGAGATGCGCGCAATCACCATGATGGGTACAAGCCAAAACAGCCGCGTGGTACCCAAAAATGTTGATGCGAGCACCACAAACATCAAGGCATAAAGAATGAGTGCACTCACGCCAAACGAGCCGATCTTAGTGTCACTCATGATGCGCAGGCGATCCTTCTTGGTGTAGCCACCCCACCAGGCATCCGCCATATCAGCTAGAGCATCAAAATGCATGAATCGAGTCAAGAGGCCGATGATGACCAGCGCAAAGACTGCCTCAATGAGAGTAAAGTTCATGACGGGAAAGCGTCCCGAGAATGCATGGGACAGATACTCGATCAAGCGGAGGATGATGATAGTGACAAGACTCACGATGAGGCCAACCATCGGCGTGTAGGTGCCGATGCCCACGCAGTTCGGTTGCTGAGCAAACATCACGCTGTGATCTGCTTGATCTGAGCGAGCATCATCAGACATGACTTGCTCTGGCTGAGCTGCGGCGCATGACTCAGGTGAGCTTGCCAGCGCGGCAGATGATCGATCGACTCGTGGGCGTCCAAAGGGGTTGAGTTCTTCCTCGGTCAGGCTATGAGGGATGAGCGATGCTTGTTTAAGACGCTCGTCCTGATGAGCCTGCTCATTCCCAGTCTGCTGCCTTTGTGCGTGAGCAGCGCGCGCTTGAAGGTCGGGTAACGGTATAACTGTCTGAAGCCTCACCGTTCTGACAAATGCATTGAGATGTTCCTGAATCTTAGCCATGATTTAATCATCCACCTTATTACTAACGCCTGCCTCGGCAAACGTCGTCATAAAAGACATCATATGGCAAGCGGCATCAGCAATGGCGATACCAAACACCGCGCCCGAACCCTCACCAAGGCGCATATCGAGATCAACACTGTGTCGCAAACCGAGAGCACTCAAGGCAAACTGGTGACCTGGCTCCTGCGACTTATGCGATGCGATGAGGTAATCACGGGTCACCGGTGCGATATTACATGCAATGAGCGCTGCAGCGGTAGAGATGACCCCATCAAGCACAATTGGCACCCCATAGATAGCGCCACCGAGCGCCGTACCTGCCATGGCAGCAATCTCAAAACCGCCCATGGCAGCCATGAGTCCGAGTCCATCCGCCGGATCGACCCTGTGATGTGTGGCATGAATCTGCTCGATCACCTTAATCTTGCGTTCAACACCTGCCGCATTCAAACCAGAGCCTGGACCGGTCACTTGCTCAATGGGAGATCCGGTAATACGAGCAATAAGAGCCGAGGCAGGCGTGGTGTTGCCGATCCCCACCTCGCCCATACCGATGATGTCAACTGAACGATCCTTGTGAGCAATGCGCACCTGCTCGATAGCATAAAGCATCACTCTTGCGCAGGTCTCGCGCTCCATGGCAGACTCGCTCGTGATGTCGTTGGTGCCATGGCCAAAAGGATGGCGAACAACCTCAGTGTCAGGGCATAGAGGTGTTGCAACCCCTACATCAAAGCCTCGGACATCGATGCCAAAGGTCTTAGCCAGCGCTCCTACACCTGCTCCTCCGCGTACGGCGTTGTCGATCATCTGCGCGGTCACCTCAATGGGATAGGGTGAGACCGCGTGCATCGCCACACCGTGATCTGCACCATAACAATGTACCTCTTTGGCGCGGATGGCGGGGTGGGTAGTGTTTTGAATTGCCGAAATTTGTGCGGCGATATCCATAAGGCGCCCCAAGGCATGTTCAGGCATCGTAAGACTCTCAAGGCGCTCCCAAGCACAAGCCAGGCGTTGCGAATCAAGACCGCATGCTTGCGCAGCAAGTGCGCGCAGCATATCTTCAGCTGTCACCTCGCTGCATGCGTTCTTTGGGGCAACTAAGCTGTTCAAAACAAATCCTTACCAATTGATTTAACGATCAATGACACTGCACTTCATGGGTGGTTCATCGAACGGACGACCGTTTACAAATCAGGAACGATGAGCGCGTTGAGCACTACGAGAGTGTCAGACATTTTCCAGCAACAACCAAGATCGCCTGATCGGCTAGGGCGACTACCCGTTGGTTGAGAACTCCAAGCTCATCAACAAAGCGCCTGCCCACCGCTGTAGTAGCGACAAGCGAGAAGCCCACTTCGTCAGTCACAACAACGGTTGGCGCCTGACGAGCACTCAGCCACGAACAAAACTCATCAACGCACTGATGGAAGTCATCATCACTGCTTACCTGAGCAGCGTCCATCCAGGCACAAAGCGCACTCGAAAGTCCGTCGATCAAAACAATGCGATTGGCATCAAGCTCATCAAACCACCGAGGGATGGCATATGCCTCGATGGTTTCAAGCGATGCCGGTCGACTGGCACGATGCACCTCAATCCGAGCAGCAAGTTCCTTATCAGTCTTGGCAAGTTTGGTGTTGCCAAAGACCACACATTGCACCCGCTCATCAACCTGAGGTGCACGCTCTGCCAGCAAGCGAACTGCATGGGACTCTGCTGCTTTCGACTTACCGCTTTTTATGCCGCCGATATAGACGATGAGGGTATCGCTCGTAAGCTGCTGTAGATCAGGAGCGCTCACTTGCTTCATCGGGGCTCCATCTGCACCGAATGATAAAGCGCCTCAGATTCTTCGGGCGTAAGCAAACGCCAAAGGCCACGATCCATCCCCTTGAGCGTGAGTGGTCCAAAC
>JAEZXW010000076.1 GCA_023419515.1 Actinomycetes bacterium | reverse complement strand
ACCTCATACTTAACACTTCGCAAAATCCTGATGGTCAGCCCTCCAAGCAAGTTCTCGGCATTCTTGTTGACCAAGAGGGCACCCAAAAGAAGATTAAGGCAAGGCACGGCGTTATCCTTGCAGCAGGTGGCTTTGACTGGAACCAAGAGATGATGAGGAACTACCTGCGTGTGCCTGCTCAATACAGTTGGGGCGCTCCATCTGGTGTTGGAGAGGTACACCAAGCTGCCATGCGCGCAGGTTGTGCCCTGCGATTCATGAACGAAGGCTGGAACTCGCCCGGTTACAAAAAGGAATATGAGGAGTCATTTGCTGCCAAGGAATCTCACCTTTCTCAGACGATCAGGGATGACTGGAAGCGCGGCCTTATCTTTGTAAATAAGCACGGCAAGCGCTTTTGCAATGAGACCTCAAATTACGACTCACTCGGTCGGGTCTTTGCTGCCCAAGAATGCGGGCCTGAGCCACGCGGCTGGCAAAACCTCCCTGCCTTTGCCATCTGTGATCAAACTTGCGTCGATACCTTTGGCGTCGGCGGTGGCAAGCCGGGCGAGCAGGGATACTTTGATCGCTATGAGACCCTCGACGAACTTGCAGATGCCTGCGGTATCGACAAAACCACGCTTACTGAGACCATCCAGTACTTTAATGAGCAGGCAGCCCTCGGGCAAGATCCGCTCTTTGGTCGCGGTCAAGACTACTACAGCCAAAACTACCTCGCCATGCCGCGCGACTATGAACCTAACAAGCGTGCTCTTGCACCTGTTGCCCAAGCTCCGTTTTATGCCGCAGAGATCATCCCTGTTGTATTGGGAACCATGGGTGGCATCAAGGTAAACGCACAAGCTCAAGCCCTCGACCACCACGACAAGGTAATTGACGGTCTCTATGCACAAGGCAACAACGCTGGCACAGGCTGTGGTGCTGCATTTTATGCCGGTGGTGGCGGCACGCTTGGCCCTGCCCTTGCCTTTGGTGAAATTGCCGCTACTCAGATTGCTGGTAAAACGAGCGCATAACTTATACTAAACGGGTGTTATCCGCGATCTACATGATCGCTCCAGCGTGAGGAACGTATGACGCACCTAACACCCGCGCACTCCGTGCAGCAAACGCAGCAAACCCTTTGGTCGCGCACGCCACGACTGATCGCCCTTGGGCTTTTGGTTGTGATGTGCGCGACTGTCATGTGCTGGAATTGCATCATCCTCTTTCGGCTTGAAGATATCGTCTTACCTGCCCTGCAGGGACAAGCGCAGACTAGAGATGCGCAGTCTCTCTTTATTGGCTTGAGAGCTATCACCTGGTTTTTACTTGCGGTTTTAGCGTTCAGACACGTTCCCGTGTTTACGTGGCGATACTGGCCGCTCATGCCAATTGTGGTCGGTTTTTTAACCTTTATCATCATCAATGCCGAGCAGCTCTCAATCGGACCAAACCTACAGCTTGTCCTGTGTCTGATCACACTGGTGATCGCCGGACCTATGACGCAACTTTGGCTCAACTTTATGGCTGAGCTCACCAAACGAGAGCTAATCTGTACCCTCGTTTTGGGCTACACCCTCTTGCTGACGCTGCTGCAGTTTTTGGTGACACACCAAACCATCATGCTTTTACTGGCGCCTTGGCTGGTAATTATCATCTGCCTTGGATTTGGAGTGCTGCCTACGCCCGATCACCATCACAGTTTTTCGCGGCCTCAAATCGGGGTGATCATGCAGATCACCTGCGTTGGTCTGGGTGCTGGATGCATTGCCGCGACCCACAGCCTAGAGCTTCTCACTGAAAGCATCACCACGCCGATGAGCGCTGCCCTCTTTATCATGAGTGGCACCATCATGTTGTTTATCGCACTTTCTCACTGCAGCTCGCACGGCGTGAGCCCAGTGCTCACCTGCGGCCTTGCGCTTGGTACCTGGAACGGTGTAGCCTGCTTGATTCATGAGTTTAACCTCGCAAGCCATTGGATCTTGGTGCTAGCGTTTTACTTTATCGCGATGGGGCTTGCTGCTCCGTACTTTATGAACGACCTGCTACCTCGCTACGCAAAACAGCATCGAGCAGTGCAGGTAGATCGGGTGGGCGTGATAGAAACAATAAGCACACATGATCTTGCTGAGATTGGCGCAAAATATGAGCTCACCGATCGTGAGCTTGAGATCTTAGCTGAGTTCTTACACCACCAGTCTATCTCAGAAATTGCTCAAACGCTTTCTATTGCACCTGGCACCGTGAAGTCTCATGCCTCACACCTTTACAGCAAAACAAGCACCGCTAATCGTCGTGAGCTCATTCGCTTAATTCAACACGAGCTGACCAATACAACTGCAAGCGTCTAAGGCGGCGCTCACACGGCAGCGCCTGCGGCATAAGGCTCTCACACATGCAAAAGCCCGCATACTACAGCACAAGGATCGATTTGATCTGCGGTGACAAGCCACGCTTATGAGTATTCACAGAAGCCACGGGCGGCAGGATACGTCAATCGGGGTTGAGGCGCTTGATGGTAGAGTTTAAGTGCAGATAAAAACAATGCTCTACCTGCAGTAAAGCAGTGTCTAAGGTCTTGGTTTAGTTGATAGCACCAACCGGTGTACGAGAAAGTCAGTACTGTGCACGGTGATGGTGAAGAAAGTGGACGATGATCATCGGTGGTCGCTGATAATCAACGAGGATCACCCATATTCAACGCAACGCCTGACCGATGCAACGCTATGGTTAGTTGATGAGCTCATATTGCTGACAGACGCAGCACTATAGATTGCTGAGGGTTTTGCGCTGCGATGCACGAGTGAATATGCGATGGATCACGAATAAATGACTGCGCCACAATCGCTGCTCGACGACAAACACGCGGCCATTTCATGCTTCATGCGCTCGACGATGCGAGTCACGGATCAGACGTTCTCGCATCGCCGAGAGCACTATATGTGTTTCAAGCATAGTCAGGCCCTCTCACTCTCGTCAAACCGATCAAACCCTCGCCACAAATGGCATTCAAACAAGAAAAACCCCGCTCTACCTGCAGTAAAGCGGGGTAATGAATCCTTATTTAGCTGGCAAAGCTATGGGTGTACTACAAAGTTAGTACTGTACTAACTTTATTGGCTTAGTACATACCACCCATACCACCCATGCCGCCACCATGGCTTGCGCCAGCAGCTGCCTGAGCGATAGCCTCCTCAATGGTGGTATCGCGTGGAATCTCGGTCACCGTAGCCTCGGTAATGAGAATCAGGCTTGCAACAGAAGCAGCGTTTTGGAGCGTGGTGCGGGTAACCTTAGCTGGGTCGAGAACGCCCATCTTGATCATGTCGCCCCACTCACCATTTGCGGAGTTGAGACCCTCGCCCTGTGGCAGGCTGCGAACCTTCTCAACAACAACGGCACCCTCGTAACCAGCGTTCTGAGCGATGGTCGCAACAGGAGCGGTCAGTGCGCGACGAATGATGTCGACACCGATGCGCTCATCCTCATCGGAAACCTCAACGCTATCGAGGCAAGAAAGTGCATCCATAAGCGCGACGCCACCACCAGGGACGATACCCTCCTCAACAGCAGCGCGGGTTGCTTGGAGTGCATCCTCAATGCGGTGCTTGATCTCCTTGAGCTCTGGCTCAGTTGCAGCGCCAACCTTGATGACAGCGACACCGCCAGCGAGCTTTGCAAGACGCTCCTGCATCTTCTCGCGGTCAAAGTCGCTCGTTGCATTCTCAAGCTCAAGCTTGATGGTGTTCACGCGAGCCTCAACCTCAGCAGCAGTACCAGCACCGTCAACAATGGTCGTACTATCCTTTGAAACCTTAACACTCTTAGCGGTACCAAGCATGTCGATGGTCACGTCAGCAAGCTGCATGCCGAGGTCATCCATGACAACCTTACCACCAGTAACAACAGCGATGTCCTCAAGGATGCGCTTACGGCGATCACCAAAGCCAGGAGCCTTAACAGCAACAACGTTGAGTGTGCCGCGAAGCTTGTTGAGCAGCAGAGTCTTGAATGCTTCACCCTCAAGATCCTCAGCAATGATCAAGAGTGGTCGGTTGGACTTCATGATCTGCTCGAGCAGTGGCACGAACTCCTCGATGGTTGAAATCTTGTAGCTGGTCAAGAGGATGTATGGATCCTTGAGATCAGCAATCATGCGCTCTGCGTCGTTGATCATATATGGGCTGATAAAGCCGCGATCAAACTGGATGCCCTCGACAGTCTCGATGTCGATACCAAAGGTCTGGCTCTCCTCGACGGTGATGACGCCGTCCTTGCCAACAACCTCCATTGCCTCAGCGATCTTGCCGCCGATGCCAGCGTCACCAGCAGAAATAGTACCAACAGAAGCAATCTGCTCCTTATCAGAAACTGGCTTAGCGTGCTCGAGCATAAACTTAACGACCGCATCGGTTGCCTTGTCGATACCGCGGCGCAGAGCGAGTGGGTTTGCACCAGCAGTGACATTCTTCAAACCCTCGTTGACGATGACCTGAGCAAGCAAGGTTGCAGTGGTCGTACCGTCACCAACAACATCATTGGTCTTAACGGCTACTTCCTTAACGAGCTGAGCACCCATGTTCTCTGCTGGATCAAGCAACTCGATCTCACGAGCAACAGAAACACCGTCGTTGGTGATGGTTGGAGCACCGTAGCTCTTCTGAAGAGCAACGTAGCGACCCTTAGGGCCAAGGGTTACCTTGACTGCATCTGCCAGCGTATTTACGCCCTTAGCGAGCTTGCCGCGTGCAGAGCTATCAAATGCAATGTTCTTTGCCATAGGACAACAGTCTCCTTGTTAATCTCAATTACTTAACGATGGCGTAAATATCTTCTTCACGAAGGATCAGGTAGGTCTCTTCGCCAATCTTGACTTCGTTACCGCCAAATTTGCCATACAGCACCTGATCGCCAACCGCAACATCAAGTGCAATGCGCTCGCCCATCTTGTTGCGACGACCAGCGCCCACAGCGACAACCTCGCCCTGCTGTGGCTTTTCTTGTGAGTCACGGCTGAGCAAAAGACCGCCAGCAGTCTTCTCTTCTGGCAGTGCTGGCTTAACCACAATACGATCTCCCAATGGCTGAAGATTCATATAGGGTGACCTCCTCAAATAGTAAAAAATAAACCCATTAGCACTTGCGGCTTGCGAGTGCTAATGGGTCTAATATACCCGAGCAACTTGATTTATACGCGCGAAAGCGAAAGATTTGCGCGGGCATCCATATCAAGCGCATCAAAATCTTGTGCCGCGTATTTTTCGAGTGCAACGCGGGCGATCATAGCGGCATTATCGGTGCATGCATGAATGGGTGGCAACGTGACGCGCACCCCGCGTTTACCCAGTTCATCGACAAGGCGCTGGCGCAAACTTGGATTGGCTGCCACACCGCCACCGAGGCAATAGTCCTTGACGCCCGTTTTCTCGCACGCAACAAGCGCTTTGGCAACCTGCACATCAAAGACTGCCGCCTCAAACGACGCACAAAGATCGTGAACAGGCACTGGTTTGCCCTGCTTGTTTTGTTGCTCGATATAGGTCATGACCGCAGTCTTTAAGCCCGAAAGCGAGAAGCGATAGTCTCCTGAGTGCAAAAGTGCCCGCGGAAAATCGATCGCACTAGCGTCGCCATCCTTGGCAAGCGCGCTGATGATAGGACCTCCGGGATAGCCAAAGCCAAGAGCGCGAGAGACCTTATCGAACGCCTCGCCCACAGCATCATCGATGGTCTGGCCGAGCACCTCATAATCCCCCCAGTCTTTCACGTGCACGAGCATGGTGTGACCACCGGAAATGAGCGAGGTCACAAAAGGAGGCTTGAGCTTGGGGTTCTCGTAGAGGTTGGCATAAAGATGGCCTTCCATGTGATTAATACCGATGAGCTTTTTGCTTGTGGCAACTGCCAGACCTTTAGCAAAGGCAACGCCAACGACGAGGGCACCAACGAGGCCTGGACCTTGCGTCACGGCGATGGCGTCGAGTGCCTGCACAATGTGCTGCGGCATGAGTTTGGTGGCAGTCGCCGCCTCGTGCAATGCCTGACGATAGACATCAACGATCACCTCGGTGTGTTTGCGTGAGGCAATCTCGGGCACCACGCCACCAAAGCGGGCATGAAAATCGATCTGTGTAGAGATTACGTTAGCTAAAAGCTCACCCGAACCATCAATGATCGCCATCGCCGTCTCATCACATGAAGTTTCAATCGCGAGAATGATAGGGCCGCGGTCTTTGAGCTCGGCAAGTGCCGCCTGCGCTGTTTGCGCTATCTCTGGTGCAAGCTGGGGCGCTATCGTGTCGCAGGGCTCACCTACCTCGGGTTTTGCTGATTGGGATACGTCTTGCACGCACGACTCAAAGCCCTCGACGTCATGGAGCGGCAAATCAGCCCGCATGAGAAGAGCATCGAATGCTGTGCCGTCTTTTTGAGCGCTCTGATAATAGCGAGGGCGCCTGCCCACCACCTCAAATCCAAGCGACTCATAGAGATGAATCGCTCGTTCGTTGACCTCACTGACCTCAAGCGATGCACTGAGCGCTCCCATCTGCACGGCGTCATAAAGGACGCGCTTGATAAGCTGACGCGCCTTTTGCTGGCCGCGATAATCTGGATGAACCGCCACGTTCAGGATCTCAGCATCACCTGCAATGAGATGCGCACCTGCAAAGCCGATGAGTGCACCTTGATCATGAGCTGCCCACCAAATGCGGTGCTCACCCTGAATCTCATCAATAAACTGCTGTTCTGACCAGCAGATGTGATGCTCATCATAAGCTTCTTGTTCGAGCCTTGCAGCTTGCACGCAATCGTTAAGCGACATCGGCTTGAGCTGCCGATGCATTTCGACGAGTTCATTGCTCACGCCCGTGGTGCTGAGCGCCTCGACTGCCTTGGTTTTTTGACCCCTGCCAAGCCTGATGCGTTCGGTCTCCTCAGCATCAGAAAGCCTCGTGTAGATAGGCAGCAGCTGAGCGCAATCCTGGGCAGTGATGCGCTGAGATCGCAAACCCTCAAGCCATGCCAGCATGAGTCCATACGAGGTCGGACGCCATTGCGTTTGCGGAGCGAGCACGGCATCCTCAAACAGCCCCTCATGCTTAAAGAGCCCGTCACCAAGCACCGTTGTATGTGTTAGGTCTTGAGTTTCGGCAAACGACTGTGCCTTGATCACGGTCTCTGCTTCAAACAAGCGCTCAACGCGCTCGTCGGTCAATTGATAGGCGCCGGGATAAACTTCCTGGCGCATGGCATCAAGCACAACAGTAAGATGACCGCGAGCTCCTGCTGCCCATGCGCTATGAGCACTGGCATCAAGTGCCGAGACACCATACACCGGCACATGAGACGCCGCTGCAATACCCTTGGCGGTCGCAATCGCAATGCGAACGCCGGTAAACGAACCAGGGCCTCGGCCAACCACAATCCCGCGCACATCAGCAAACATCTTTTTCGCCTGATCAAGACAGGATTTGATGGTGAGCGTCAGGCGCTCATTGGCAATACGTCGAGCAATCATATCCCCTGCTGCCAACAAGGTCACCGTACCAGACTTAGCGCTCACCTCAGCCACACCGCAGAGCATGGCATCAGAAGCACTGTCTATCAATAGATAAACACCACTTGCAAGCTGGGTGGTTGCAGCATCGAAGCTTACTGGTTTGCCAAGGAAAGTCAGTGCATCAGCGGCTGGATTGAGGGCGGAATCTTGATGTGAAGTATGCGCCGCGTGATAGCGATCAACTTCTCCACGATTGGGGGTTATCTCGCCACGTGCGCCTCCTGCCAATGAAGCGCAGGTTTTACCTGCGTTCTCGCACTCAAAGCGCGACCACAGCGCACCAAGCTTTTGCCAATACGCCAAGGCATCTGCGTTGCGAACGATGAGGGTCACCTCACGAAGATGAGCCTCCTCTGGTGTTTCTGCTGTTGAGCGTAGTGGTGCTTCGATATGAATCTCAAGGGTTGAGTCAGGAAACTCTTGGTCAAAAAGGTCGCCCCATTCAACTACTACTGCACCATCACTCTCAAAAATGTACGCAAGATCAATATCGGTGACCGCCCGCTTATTTGCCTCGGCATCCTCACCATGAATGCGATACAGATCGAGGTGATAGAGCGGCAACCTTCCCGAATGATATTCATTCACGATCGTAAACGTTGGGCTGATCACCGGCTCATCGGTGGCACCAATCCCCTGAGCAATACCTTGGGTAAGCGCCGTCTTGCCCATACCAAGATCACCCGAAAGCAGGATGAAATCCCGTGTAACCAAGAGCTTACCGAGGCTGACACCAAAGGCGTGGGTAGCCGCTTGCGACGAGAGTGCCAGTGTTGCAAGCACGAAAGTGTCACACTTGCTTTGGTTGGCAAGCGCCTCAAGGCGAGAAGCGCCTGAGTAGCGCTCACGGCAAATCTGCTCGGCGAGAAATCTTGCTTCATCAGGCGTTTTTGTAAAGACTGCTGAAAGCATTGATGATGTGGCTGATGGCATTACTGCTCATCCCCATTCTGGTTATTGTTCTGGATTGTGATCTGCGTGCTGACTGAGGCTTGCACCTCATGAAAATCTTGAGCACCTTGATCCTCTTGTGACTCTTGAGTCTCTTGATTTGTGAGCACGGTTTTCAGCAAATCAAAGTCTGCCTCAAGGCTTGCCATTTTTGATCGATCATACATCGCAGCTGCCGGATGAAAAATCGGCAGTACCTTAAAGCGTCCAACCTCATGCACACGACCGCGCAAGGTCGTGATACCCTCGTCAGTTTTGAGCACAAAACGTGTCGCAAAATTGCCGAGAGTGACGATCACCTCAGGCCAAATGGCTT
>JAEZXW010000061.1 GCA_023419515.1 Actinomycetes bacterium | reverse complement strand
GTGCACGGGCGTACCGTGGCTCAGATGTACAGCGGACTATCGTCGACTGAGCGTATTGCTGAGGTGGCTCGTGCAGTTTCGGTACCAGTCTTGGGCTCAGGTGACATCTATACGGCAGAGCATGCGGTTGATCTCATCAAAGCCTGTGATCTTGCTGGTGTTATGGTGGCGCGCGGCAGTTATGGTAACCCCTGGATCTTCTCGCAGATAAGGCGTGCATTTACAGGAGAAGAGCCTCAAGCCTATCCAAGCGTCTATGATCGACTCAACGTGGTACGCAGACATATTGCCCTTCACGCCGATGAGGGCGCGCATATCCCACGCTTTCGAAAGATTCTCGGGTGGTATGTCAAAGGTTTCCCCGTGGCATCTGAGTGGCGCCAAAAAGCCATGCGCTCCAACACGCGTGAAGAATTTTTAGCTGCCATCGATCACATTGAAGCTTACCTACAGGATCTTGAAGCTGAGAAGGGTGAGCTTGTCTTTGATCCTGAGAGCTATTCTTACACGCCCACACACACCCCGGTACAAGCATCCGCAGTAAATCTCGATTAGCAGTCCTTATGGCAATCGAAGCTCTCTACGTCCATATACCTTTCTGTGAAAAGCGTTGTTTTTACTGCGATTTTGTGACCGAAGCAATCGGTAAACACAAAAACGCGCACGAGCAATATCGACGCTATGCGAATGCTATTGCTAAGGAGCTTATTGCTTACCACCAAGCAGACCCAGCAACGCTTCGCAACGTTAAAACTGTCTATCTCGGTGGTGGCACACCATCAGTTTTAGGTGAGTCTCTCAGCATCATCTTTGATGCCTTGGACAAGACACTCGATGTCTCTCAGCTTACTGAGTTCACTGTTGAAGCTAATCCGGAGTCATTTGACCAAAGCCTCATCAATCTTTTAATTGACGCAAAAGTTACTAGAGTTTCGCTCGGCGTGCAAAGCCTTTCAGATCAGCACTTAAAACGCCTCGGTCGAATTCATAATGCAGCCCAAGCCATACGAGCACTCACGCTTGCCATTGACGCAGGATTGCTTGTCAGTGCTGATCTTATGTGTGCGCTCCCCGAACAGACAACCGATGAACTCACTGCAGACATCAATGCCTTAGTAAGCCTTGGGGTGGGGCATATTAGCGTGTATCCACTGACGATTGAGCCGCAAACCTACTTTGACACTCTTGTGCAACGCGGGGTGCTTAAAGAACCCGATGATGAGATGGCAGCTGCCCACATGCTTGCAGCAGAAGACGTCCTTGCTGCCCAAGGCTTTGAGCGCTATGAGGTTGCAAACTATAGCAAGTGCGGCGAATACGCTCAGCACAACAGTGCCTACTGGAAGGGTGTGAGTTATCTTGGGCTCGGCACAGGTGCAGCGAGTATGTTCAATCCGGGAGATTTCCCTGAGGTATTACTTCCAGCACTGACGCAAGCGGCACAAGCAGCTGGGATTTTTGATGAGACGCTTGCCATCAGCACCCTTGCCAACAAACGTATCCGATTCGCCAACAGCTCCCACGGGATCGACTCAAGTTCCATCGAGTTTTTATCGCCACGCGAATCTGATGCCGAAGATCTCATGCTTGGCATGAGATGCAAAACCGGCATCCCCCAAAGCCAATTCTTAGCTTTTATCGAGCGCTTTGCATCAAATCGCGATGAAGCGAGAGCGATGCAAAGCAGCATTGATCGGCTCATTGAGCGTCAGCTGATTGAAACTACAAGTCTCGATGGCGCCATGCGTCTGACGCCAACCACTTTGGGCTGGCTTTGCGGTAATGAAATCTATGGCACGATGTGGGATTTAAGAATGCCTCGCTCAAATTAAAAACTCACGGCGAATATTTTTGGATACTATAAACACAGGCACGCTAGCTGATGATCAGACAACCAATCAGCTAGTTGACGCACTCAACTTTTCAATTATCACGGTCAACGGAGGTCAGCTATGCAGGCACACATGCGACGCCTTGCCATTTTGCATGCCCTAGTTGATGAGTACGTGCACACCGCCGAACCAGTTGGCAGCAAGACTCTTGTCGAGCATTATAACCTTGGTGTTTCTTCGGCAACGGTAAGAAATGATCTTGCCACCCTCGAGCAAGAGGGTTTTGTCTTTCAGCCTCATACCTCGGCTGGACGCATCCCCACCGATGCGGGGTATCGCACCATCGTTGATCAATTCTTGGCGCAGGTGCAGGTCAAACCAGAATCACACGCTCATCATCTGGCATGGCGTCCTCAAAACGCTGGTATTGCCCTCAGTGATCTTTTACAGGAGCTCGCTTCGTTTGTCTCACGCAAGACCAAGAGCTACGTCGTGGCAAGTGAACCTCAACGTGAAACCCTCGTGATCGAACGTGTTTCACTCACACTCATCAATGCAGCGCATGTGGTCATCGTGCTTATCGCCCAAGACGGCCGCGTTCGCCATAAAACCCTTGAGGTGCAGGCGTATCTGCCTGAGATGACGCAGGTTACCCGTATTGAACAGGCGCTCAACACCGTTCTTCAAGGTGTAAGCCGCGCCCAGATTCTTTCTGCGAGCAAAAATCACCCATGGCTCGCAAACCCCCTTGCCGGAGCAATCGTGAGCGAACTTATCGATCTGTGTGCCAGTATGCAGGCAATCACCCTGCACCAGGAGGGGATGAGCACGCTTTTGCAGCAGCCTGAGTTTGCTCAGCCACACACAAGCGCTGAAGTGCTTGATGCGCTTGATGATGAGTCATCCTTCATACGAGAGGTCATCGAAGCTTCGAGTAACAACCTTATGATCTGCATTGGCACTGAACACCAAAAAACTCACGGTCAACACTATCCCAGCCTCGATCAGATGAGTGTTTTAAGCATCCCGTACACCAAGGGCGATGCTCAGGGAATTATCGCAGTTATCGGTCCTAAGCGCATGAACTATCAGCACGCCATCTCAGCGCTCTGGGCTGCAGCCGATGCACTTGATGATGCATCGAACTCGATCTATCGAACTCAGCTGCCATTTGACGGTTTGTCAGCAGGGCAAATGGGTACCTAATTTGATACCCTTTAAGTTTGAATGATTCATGCAAAAATCCACAAGGTCAAAAACGCTTACCGCACGGATTTTTGCGCAACAATACAGTGTACGAAAGGCAAGTTGTAACGTGGCACAAAAGGATTATTACGAGATTTTAGGGGTCTCAAAAGACGCGAGCAAAGATGAGATCAAAAAGGCTTATCGTAAGCTCGCACGCACGCTGCACCCCGATGTCAATAAAGAGCCTGATGCCGAAGAGCGCTTCAAGGAGGTCAACGAGGCATACGATGTCTTAAGCGATGACAACAAGCGCGCTCAGTACGATCGTTTTGGCACCGTGGATGGCATGGGTTCAGGTTTTGGCGGCGGCTATAACTACGTCGACCTCAACGATATTTTTGGTCAGGGCGACTTTGGTGATATCTTCTCGAGCTTCTTTGGTGGTATGGGGGCTAACCAGGGCGCAAGCCGCGCTCGTCGCCGCCCGCAGCAAGACGGTCGCGACATGACTATAGGGCTCAGGCTTACGCTTGAAGAGGCCGCCCGCGGTGGGGTGAAGGAGATCACGCTTGAGCGTCTGAGCACCTGCGATACCTGCGATGGCACTGGCTCTCAAAGTAAGTCTGCACCCAAGACTTGCTCGCATTGCCAGGGCACCGGTCAGGTTGTTAATACCACCCAGACCTTCTTTGGTCAGATGCAGTCGGTCAGTCCATGTCCTGAATGCGATGGTACCGGTTTCGTTATCGATGATCCCTGCCCAGACTGCAACGGCCAAGGTCGCGCTCCAGATCGTGAACACTTTAGCATCGAGATTCCTGCGGGTATCCGCGATGGTCAGCATCTTAAGATCAGCGGTTTTGGTGAGGCAGGCTATCGTGGCGGCAAAAGCGGTGACCTGCTCATTGTGATTCGTTTGCTACCCAACGAGTTCTTTGTGCTCGATGGTGATGACCTGCATTGCAGACAGTCAATCAGCATTGCCCAGGCTGCCCTTGGCGCCGAGCTTACAATCGAAGGTATCCTTGAAGATGAGGTGGCAACCTGTATCATTCCAGCAGGTTCGCAAAACAACGATGTCATTACCGTCAAAGGCTTTGGTATGCCGCGACGCAACAGTGATGCACGCGGAGATTTACTCGTTCACCTTGATGTCATGGTGCCCACCAAGCTCTCAAGTCGTCAGCGTGAGCTTTTGGAGGAACTTGCCGAATCTTTTGGCGATGACGTGAGCGACACGAGAACCCCGTGGCAAAAAATTAGGGATGCTGTCAGTGGCGAATAAAAGACCAGCTGTTTCCGTCGAAAACCTCGGGTGCAAAATCAATCGCGTTGAGTCCGATGAGATGGAGCAGGCTTTAGCCGCTGCTGGATTTGAGCTTGTCGACTCAAGCAAGGCGCAACTCATCGTCATCAACACTTGCGCGGTCACCGGTGAGGCGGAGGCAAAGACGCGCAAGAGTATCCGCAAGGCACTGAAACAACCGCTTGAGCCGTTTGTTGTGGTCACTGGTTGTGCGGTGATCTTGCATGAGGCTGCCTATCGTGAACTTGGCACTCGCGTTATCACCACGACCGATAAAAACGCAGTAGCTTTCATCGCCCAAGATCTTTTAGCAGCAAGCCTTGCGTGCGCAGGAGAAGATGAAGCAAGCTCGCTCACGCCAGCGCAGAGCTACCTTGAAGCTCTCAAGCGCAGGCGTCTCAACATTAAGGTACAAGATGGCTGTGATTATCGCTGCACATTTTGCATCGTGTGGAAGGCGCGCGGCAAGGCGCGATCAATCAGTGCTCCTGAGGTCTTAAAGCGCGTCAATGATGCATGCGAGGCAGGCTTTCATGAGATCATCCTCACGGGCATTAACCTCGGACGCTACCGCGATCATGACCATGGCATCCGTTCGCTCGGCGGCTTGGTGAGCTACCTGCTCACCCACACGACTATCGCTCGCATTAGGCTTTCTTCCATTGAGCCACAAGATATCACCGATGAGCTTTTAGCCTGCTTTGCCGCGTATGATGAGCGTCTGTGCACCCACCTACACATCCCGCTACAATCAGGCTCGAGCGCCGTGCTCAAAGCGATGAACCGCGGTTATACGGCTGAGCGCTATTACGAGATGATCGAGCGTGTTTATGCACACGTGCCTAAGATGGCGCTTTCAACTGACATCATCGCTGGCTTTCCTGGCGAGACCGACGCTGACTTTATTCAGACCCAAGAGCTTTGTGCACTTGCACGCTTTAACAAGATGCACGTCTTTCGCTTTTCAGCTCGTCCTGACACCCCTGCGTATGACATGGATCAGGTTGACACCTCACTCATTCTTGAGCGAGCACGCCTGCTTCGCGACCAGTCATACCGGCAACATCAGGCGGATGCCACCTCACGCATCGGCGACATTGAGCAGGTCTTAATTGAGCGAGACTCGATCGGCACATCATCAAGCTACCATCGAGTGCTCGTTCAAGATGAATCGGGGATCAAACTCCCTGCAGGTGAGCTCGTGCGTGTCCAGTTCGACGAGGTCGATTCTGCCGGACTTATCTTTGCCCATCCAATATCATCATGAACAAGCAATGCGTCAATGAAGCATTTGCATCGTGCTAGTATCTACGTTGTGCAATGGTTCAATATGCGTACATCTGTCAGGGCAACTCGCGTAGTAAAGAGGTTCTATGCAAGCAACACCGGCCACCAGTGCTGATAAAACCCAGGCATATCTTGCGATCGACCCTTTGATCGAGATGGCTCTCATAAGCGGCGTACACGACTCACTGATTCGCCTGATCGAAAAGCACACTGCCACCCTCATCACCTTGCGTGGCAATGAGGTGATCGTTGAGGGAGAAGCTCAGTCAGTTGCTCTTGCGGTTGAAACCATCCATGAACTTGAAGCGCTCGCAAAAAGCGGTCAGGTTCCTGAGAAGGGAGACATCGATCGTATCTTGGCCGTTCAGCAAGACGGACAATTTTCGCCGCGCGATCTCAAAGACGATATCCTGCTCACGCATCGCGGGCGTCCCATCAGGCCAAAAACTCCAGGACAAAAGCGCTACGTCGATGCCATTCGCAACAATACAGTGACCTTTGGATTGGGGCCTGCTGGTACCGGCAAGACCTATCTTGCCATGGCAATGGCCGTAAGCGCCCTCAAGAAAAAAGAGGTTTCACGCATCGTGCTCTGTCGACCGGTGGTTGAGGCAGGGGAGTCGCTCGGCTTTTTGCCTGGCACACTCGAAGAAAAGGTCGACCCCTACGTGCGCCCGCTCTACGATGCTCTCTACGACATGACTGATCGCGAAAAGGGCGCCGCCTACATCGAGACGGGCACAATCGAGATTGCTCCGCTCGCCTTTATGCGCGGACGTACCTTAAACGATGCTTTCGTTATCCTTGATGAGGCACAAAACACTACACCCGAGCAGATGAAAATGTTTTTGACCCGCCTTGGCTTTAACTCAACCTTCGTCATTACCGGAGATGCCAGTCAGACCGACTTGGCGGGCAAGCCTTCAGGCTTATCTCAGATTGAGGCCACCTTGAGCGGCATTGATGACATCACTTTCATTCATCTTACGCGCAAAGATGTTGTGAGGCATTCACTCGTCGGAAAAATCGTTGAAGCATATGAGAAGGGCGGGCACTAATCATGTCAGCCAGCACCGAGTTTCCTGAGCTCATCCTCCATGTGACCTGGGATGAGGATCTTGTGCAAGAGCGCTATCTTAAAAATGATGCCTATCAGACCGATGAGGCAGCAATCACTCGCATCGTACAGGCGGTTTTATCCTATCTCGATAAGCGAGCAGGTGAGGGATACACGGTCATCGGCGCCAAGCAAGTTGAGCTTTCGATCTCATACGTCTCGGCGCAAACCATGGCTCAGATCAACCATGAGACACGCGGCATCAATAAGAGCACCGATGTCTTGTCGTTTCCGCTCGACTGTTCTGATGTCTACGAAAATGAGATCTGCTGGAACAACGATGATCCGCTCTGCCTCGGCGAGATTATGATTGCCCCCGAAGTCTGTCATGAGCAGGCAAGTGGGTATCAAAACACACCCAGCGATGAGTGGACGGTTTTGATGGTGCACTCGCTACTCCATCTGTTTGGCTTTGATCATCTTGAACCGCATGAAGCAAAAGACATGCAGGAAGCTGAGCAAACGGTTCTAGCAAACCTTGGCTTATCGCATGCACTTACCTATGAGCAGGATCTGATGATGGGCGCCAAGACAGCAATCAAATCCGATCTGCATCCTTATGCCAATAAGACTCGAGCACTTTCATTTATCTGCGCCTTTAACGGAATCAAAGGCACGTTTATTCGCGAACAAAACATCAAGATCATGTTCGCCCTGGGCACCGTTGCGCTTATCCTCGGCATCGTCCTGCCGCTCACAACCGCTGAACTTGCCATTATTGCCGTCCTTATCGGCGTTGTGCTCTGCGCTGAGCTTTTTAACAGCGCTCTTGAGGCAACGGTTGATCTTGTTCAGCCCAACTATGATGAGCTTGCCAAGCGCGCCAAAGACACGAGCGCAGGCGCAGTCTTGATCTTGTGCATCATGAGTGCTGTCGCTGGCGCCACTATCTTTATCAGCGCAGTAATGCGGCTGATTTCGTAAGAACCAACCCAAAGCCAGTCAAGGAAACCGCCTATGACCACCTCTAATCTTTCAGTGCCCTCACATGAAAACCCTGACTTTAAGAGCGGATTTATCACCTTCGTTGGCAGGCCAAACGCCGGTAAGTCAACGCTTGCCAATGCGCTCGTGGGCGCCAAGGTTGCAATCACCTCGAGTACGGCACAAACAACTCGCAGGCGCCTCTACGCAATTCGCACCACCGATGAGTCGCAAATGATTTTTGTCGATACTCCCGGCTTGCACAAGCCTCATGATCTTTTGGGCGATGAGCTCAACAAGAGTGCGCTCACAGCACTGACTGATACCGATATCGCCTGTATGCTCATTGCCGCCAATCAAAAGGTAGGCACGGGTGATGAGTGGGTGGCATCGCATTTTACTTCACTTAAAACGCCTAAGATTCTCATCATCTCGCAGGCAGATCGCGTCAAAATGAGTGAGCTCGAAGCACAAATAGAGCGTGGTAAAGCACTCACAGAGTTTGACCACGTGGTTGTCACAAGCGCTACCACCGGCTTTGGCTTACCTGAGCTGGTTGATCTTCTAGAGGGTCTCCTGCCAGCAGGGCCTCACTGGTTTGCCGCAGATGCCAAGACCGATCAATCGTTTGAAGTCTTGGTCTCCGAGTTTATTCGCGAGAGCGTTCTGCATGAGATTTTTGAAGAGGTGCCGCACGGCATCGGTGTTTTAGTTGAGGATGACTCATACGATGAAGATCGAAACCTCACTATCATCCACGCTACAATCTTTGTAGAGCGCGCAGGTCACAAGGGAATTGTCATTGGCAAGGGTGGTGCCAAGATCAAGCAGATCGGCACCATGGCGCGCAAAAATCTTAAAAAACTTTTGGGTACAAAGGTTCATCTAGAGCTCTTTGTCAAAGTCAAACCTCATTGGCGGCGCGATATCAATCAGATTAATCGCCTGGGCTACGGCGACAACTTCTCATAAAGGCGGCTCTCGTAAAGACAGCTCTCGCAACGATAGCCTCTCAGTCTCTGGTTAATGACACACTATGAAAGGCACGGTATGAACGCTCCTTTGCATTCAGAAGCCCTCAGTGTTGCCCGTATTACTAAAACCCTCGGCCTTGAGGAGCAAGCATCAACATCCCAGGTCATGCATGCTTTTGCTCGCCTCATCGATCAAACGAATCTTAACCCCGCCTTGGGCGAGAACAGCTTTATCCAGTGGGCGCAGCAATACGCTCATAAGAGCTTCGCAACGCTCTGCGTCACGCCATTTTTGGTACCCGAGGCTCATGCGGCAACCCAGTCATGCCCAACTCGTGTCTGCAGCACGGTTGGCTTTCCGCATGGCAATACAACAATAAAGGCAAACTGTACGATGACCCAAGAGCTCATCGAGGCGGGTGCTCGCGAGATTGATCTTGTCATGAATGTCGGCGAGTTTGTCGAGGGCCACTACGGCTATGTCTACGATGCTATTACGCGCGTGATCAACGCAGGAAAAGAGCAAGCAGCTGCCCTTAATCTTGAGGAGGAGCTTACATTCAAGGTCATCATCGAAACTGCACTGCTTACCGATGAACACATCGAGCAGGCAACTGAGCTTATCGCCAACACGGGAGCAAACTTCATTAAGACCTCAACCGGCTTTGGCTCGCGCGGCGTCAGCCTCAATGACATCGAGATCATCAAGGCACACGCTCCTGCCGAGCTTGGAATCAAGGCTTCAGGCGGCATCGCTACGCTTGAGCAGGCACTTGATCTGATCGATACAGGCGCCACTCGCCTTGGCACCTCGCGAGGCTTAAAGCTCCTTGAAGAACTCGACTATATCCTGCATCACGCTGAGCGCCATCAGTAGGATCACCCCATGGCGCAGCCCACTGCACGGATCGAAGCGATCGTCATCAAACAAACCAAGCTCAAAGAGACCGATCTCATCATCACGGTGCTTGCCGCCGATGGCACTCAGCACCAACTCATTGCCAAGGGTGCTCGCAAGCCTCGATCGCCGTTTTGCGCCCGCGTTGAACTTGCCAACCACGTTGATCTCCTGATCCAAGCAGGTAAAGGCAACTTAGCCTATCTGAGAGAGGCTGGGCTTATCACCAAACGCAACTCGATTTCCCACGACATGATCACAGCAGCTGCTGCCAGTAGTCTCTGTCAAATTGCCGAGATCTTAAGCCGAGAAGACGCGGTCGACCCGAGCGTCTTTGCCATGCTCAACAAGGCGCTTTTTTTGCTTGATAACCCATCGCTCACCATGCAAGCGGCACTCATCCTCGTTGCCGCCTTTGCTTTTAAGGCAACCGCCAAAGAGGGCTGGCGTATTCATCTCGACTCATGCGTAAGCTGCTTTGAGTCGCTCGAAGGTCACCAATGCTATTTTGACCCCGTTCAGGGCGGCATTATCTGTGACAGCTGCCTTAATCACGATGCTGAAAACATTCGTGCAATTGATAGAGCACTCATCGGTTGGCTGCAGGCACTCATCAAGCTTCCCTTCGATGAGCTCATCACAGCAGACCTCGACGTAAAGCTCGCGCAAACCTTATTGAGCCTCGCGCACGAATGGACGAGAACCCAAACACTCTCACGCATCAAATCCCTCGAGTTTTTTGCGGAGATATCACGCAAAACAAGCCTTTTGCTCGACACCAAAAGCCCTAATCAGTAACATAGTGAGCTGTTGTATTAGCGCCTGTTCCTTTGTTTTCACGTGCGCTCTCACGTATTACACAGGGGCAAGGTAAGAAGTGAAGGGTGGATCACATGCCACTGACTAAGGAGCGCAAGGCAGAACTCATCAAGGAGTTTGGTCAAAATGAGCAAGACTCTGGTTCTGCTGCCGTGCAAGTTGCTCTTCTGAGCGAGCGCATCCGTGAGTTGACCGAGCACATGAAGGTTCACAAGAAGGACTTTCACACGCGCCGCGGTCTGTTGATGCTCGTTGGTAAGCGTCGTCGTCTCTTGGTCTACATCAAGAACCGCAACATCGACGAGTACCGTGAGCTTATTAAGAAGCTTGGCTTGCGCGACAACATCAAGTAATTTGATCACCATTTGTGTGAAAACAAGTTACGCATGTTCAGGAGGTCGGTCACTACAACAGCCGACCTCTTTTTTTGAAAACCGCGTCAAGGGTGACGCACCAGAGGTTAGAGGTTAGAGGATGACAAAGGTTGTAGAAACATTTGAACTGTACGGCAAGACCTATTCGCTCGAGACGGGCGAGGTTGCTCGCCAGGCAACGGGTGCCGTGATCGTTCGTCAGGGCGACACCACGGTGCTGGTGACCGCCGTTGTGTCAAAGGAGCAGAAGGATTACGACTTCTTTCCATTGACGGTCAACTACGAGGAGCGCATGTATGCCGTCGGTCGCATTCCAGGCGGCTATCTCAAGCGTGAGGGTAAGGCGTCTGAGAAGGGCACGCTTGCAGCACGCATGATCGATCGCCCGCTGCGCCCAAGCTTTGCCGATGGTTTTCGCAATGAAGTTCAGATCGTTGCTATGCCACTGGTCGCCGATCAACACAACCAGCCTGATGTCATCTGCGTCATGGGAGCCAGCGCAGCTCTCGCCGTTGGTGGCGTGCCATTTGAAGGACCAATCGCCTGCGTTCGCATCGGTCGCGATGTGACGACGGGCGAGTTTCTCGTCAACCCAACCTATGAGGAGCTTGAAAACTCTGATCTCGAACTCGAGATAGCCGGTACCCGCGACTTTATCTCCATGGTTGAGGCAAGCGCTCACGAGGTGCCAGAAGACGAGATGCTCGAAGCGTTTGCCTTTGCACAGGGTGTTATCGGTGAGTTTTGCGATGCAATCGAGCGCTTCTTGGCAAAGTGCGAGATCGAGCCTCAGCACTTTGAACTCGTTGAGCCCAACGAGATGGTTCATGAGCGTGTCTTTGCTCACTACAACGCTATGGTTGAAGCGCTGCGCTACCCAGAAAAGCTTGAGCGTCAGGATCGTGTTGCAGCCGTCAAGGAAGAAATTCTCGCAACCTTCACCGAAGAAGAGCGTGAGGAGTTTGCCTCATTTATCCCTAGTGAGCTTAAGCTCCTCGAAAAGCGTGCGATGCGCACCATGGTCATCGAGACCGGCAAGCGCGTAGACGATCGCACCACCACCGAGATTCGACCCATTACCGTAAGCCCTGATTTTCTCCCACTCGTTCACGGCTCGGGTCTCTTTACACGTGGTCAGACCCAGGTACTTTCTGTTTTGAGCCTCGGGATGCTCAATGAGTGGCAGCGCCTTGATACTATCGAGCCGGTCGAAGGCAAGCGCTACATTCATCATTACAACTTCCCGCCCTATTGCACGGGTGAGGTCGGCCGCATGGGTGCTCCTAAGCGCCGCGAAATCGGTCACGGCAACCTCGCTGAGCGTGCATTGTTGCCCGTTATCCCAAGCGAGGATGAGTTCCCATATGCCATTCGTGTGGTCTCTGAGGTCACCGAGTCAAACGGCTCATCATCCATGGCATCTACCTGTGGTTCAACGCTTGCGCTCATGGACGGCGGCGTGCCAATCAAGCGTCCTGTTTCCGGTATCGCAATGGGTCTCATCCAGGAGGGCGATACCCATGTCATTTTGAGTGACATTCAGGGTGTTGAGGACTTCCTCGGCGATATGGACTTTAAGGTTTGTGGCACGAGCAAGGGTATTACTGCGCTACAGATGGACAACAAGGCAAAGGGCTTGAGTCTCGAGGTTTTGACCGAGGCGCTTGGCCAGGCAAAAGAAGGCCGTGCGTTTATCCTCGATAAAATGCTCGAGATGATTCCCGAACCACGTACAAGCCTCAAAAGCAACGCTCCGCATATCGAGACCATCCGCATCCCTGTTGATAAGATCCGTGACGTCATTGGTAGTGGCGGCAAGGTTATTCGCGGTATTCAGGACGAAACGGGCGCCACTATTGAGATCAACGAGGACGGTACCGTCTATATAGCTTCACGCGACGAAGGTGGTCTTGAGGCTCGCCGTCAGATCGAACTCATCGTCAAGGAACCTGAGCTTGGCGAGGTTTACACCGGACGCATCGTTGGTATTCAGCCATTCGGCGCTTTCGTTGAGCTTCTGCCAGGTAAAGATGGACTCTTGCACATCTCACGCATGGCAAATGGTCGCCTTGAGAAGGTTGAGGACATGCTCAACTTGGGCGATGAGGTTGAGGTCAAGATCATCGAGATTGACGAGAAGGGTAAGATCAGCCTCGATCGCTTGAACAAGCCTGATGCTCCTGTCAGCTCTCGCCCCAACAATGATCGCAACCACGATCGACGTGACCGCGGCAACCGCCGTGATCGAGGTGATCATCACGAGGGCCGCTCTGAGCAGCGTCCTCGCAGGAGCCACTAGGCAAACAGCGCCTTACGAGCGCTTATGACCGCAACACTTAAGGTCAATTGGTACGTTAAGTAAGATGAGCATGAAGGGATGATCGCATGGCACACCCCATTGTTGCCGTCGTCGGAAGGCCAAATGTTGGCAAATCAACGTTGGTGAACCGCATCGCGCAAACCTCTCAGGCAATCGTCCATGAATCTGCCGGTGTCACTCGTGATCGTTCATATCACGATGCTGAGTGGAACGGTCGTACCTTCACGCTCATTGACACCGGCGGCATCGAGCTCGCAAGCCAAGACATCTTTCAGGAAAGCATTGCCAATCAAGCGTATCTTGCGTGCGAGCAGGCGGATGCCATTATCTTTTTAGTTGATGGCAGGGCAGGGGTAACCCCTGAGGATGAAAACGTCGCTCGCACCCTCAAGCGCTCCAAAAAGCCGCTTTTCTTGGTCGTCAATAAACTCGATAACCCCGCTGATGAGTCCGCGCTTTGGGACTTCTACTCATTTGGTCTTGGCGATCCTTATCCTGTTAGCTCCATCCATGGCCATGGCACGGGAGACTTGCTCGATGATGTGGTTGCAGCGCTACCTGAGCCAGAGGAAGAGGAGGTTATCGAGGATGATGCCATTAACGTCGCGATCATCGGCCGCCCTAATGCGGGCAAGTCATCACTCACCAATCGCATGACCAAGAAAGAGCGTTCAATCGTCTCTGATGTCGCAGGCACCACCCGCGATGCCCTTGACACCTTGGTCGAGCATGAGGGAACCCGCTATCGTATTGTTGACACAGCAGGCCTGCGCAAAAAATCTGTTATCAACGACGATATCGAATACTACGGTTTTGTCCGCGCCATGCGTGCTATTGACCGTGCTGATGTGACGCTTTTGGTCGTTGACTCAACTCTTGGCATCACCGATCAAGACCAGCGCGTGGCTAACCTCGCCATAGAGCGTGGTTGTGGTCTCGTGATCCTTCTCAATAAGTGGGATCTGTTGACCACGCCCGAAGCACGCGAGGAAGTCATGCTTTCACTTGAGCGTAATTTTGGCTTTGTGAGTTACGCGCCACTCATTCGTATCTCGGCATTGACTGGTCGATCTATCCATCGCATTTGGGATGCCATCGATATCGCCGCTCAAAACCGTGCACAGCGCCTCACAACCTCTCGTATCAATAAACTTGTGCAAGAGATTAAAGAATTTGGGCACACCGTCACCAAGGGAACGCGTCAGCTCAAGATTAATTACGCGACGCAGACGGGGGTTTGTCCACCTGAGATCACGTTCTTTGCAAACTCGCCCGACATGGTAACCGACAGTTTTAGGCGCTATCTCGAAAACCGCCTGCGCGAAACCTTTGATTTTACTGGCACACCCTTAAAGATTCGATTTAAGAACAAGCAACGGCACGATGACCTGTAAGGTGCCGTATCGCACGTAGAGGACGGCATTTATGACAATACTGGTGATCAAGACCATCATCTGCGCGATCATTGCACATCTGCTCTGCGGGGTTTCTTTTGGCCTGTTTATCGGCAAGCAGTTTTGTGGCGTTGACTTACGTAAAGAAGGTTCAGGAAACCCTGGATTTACCAATGCCGTTGCTGTCTTAGGTCCTAAGCCAGCTGCTTTTATTTTGCTGCTTGACACCACCAAAGGTGCTCTGGCCATGCTCTTTGCTACCACTCTCATTTGTGGGTTTGAGAGCAAAGGCTTATTCGCCTTGCATCCAGCCTTCTACAGCACGCCTGAGGCCGTTGCTTTGGCCTGGGTCTTTTGTGCCGGAATGATCGGTAACATCTTGTCGCCCTGGCAAAAATACCGCGGTGGCAACAAAGGAATTGCCACCGGTCTTGGTGCGTTTTTGGTCTTAGCGCCAATTCCTGCGCTCGTTTCACTTGCTGCCTTTTTGATCGTGGCATTTGCAACGAGCTACATCTCCATCGGCAGCATGACCGCAGCCGTGATGATAGTCGTTTCAACGGCTTTTCTTTCGACCACGCGCCCTGCAATCCTCATTCCACTCATCATCGTAAGCATCGTAGTGATTTGGGCGCACCGTTCAAACATTGCTAAGCTTAAGGCAAAGACAGAACGTAGTATCTACCAGCGCAAGGAGGCACGATGAGAGTTGCAGTAATCGGCGCCGGCTCATGGGGAAGTGCCGTTGCGCATCTGCTTGGCCACCAGGGACATATC
>JAEZXW010000013.1 GCA_023419515.1 Actinomycetes bacterium | reverse complement strand
GTCTTAAGATGCCGAGGCTCCAGTCCAAATTGTTTGAGATCCCAGGCAGCCTTAATGAGCGGAAAATCGAGTTTATCGACAGTGTCTTTGCCTCGCTCATCCTTTCCGAGTTTAATCAAGCCAAACTGCATAAGCTCTCGCAAATAGCTGATCTCAACGCCCAAAAGTCGCGGTATATCCTCGAGTAAAGCCTCGCCGTACGACGGGAGCACGTGCTCTTCATCCTCATGTGCTATCTGACCTTGCGCTTGAACCAGCGCTGCTGATTTGCTCTCAAGCTTTTCCTTGATGACATGCAGCGGATAAAAATGATTCTGTTGCATGTTCAAAATAGCATCGAGGCGGTCAATATCAGCTTGCTTGTACGCCCGATAACCGCCAGGAGTGCGTTCTGGCGAGAGTAGATCCATATCTTCGAGATAGCGCACCTTTGTGACCGTAAGATCGGGATACTTTTCTTGCAGTCGTTTGACGACCTGGCCAATTGAGATGGTTGCACCGGATTTTGTCGTTACCATGCGTCTCTCCTGCTCTAGTAATTTGCAGGTAGCTGCAAAGACAGTACAAAGGTGCCGATTTGGATGACATCTCCATCACGCAATATGACGTCGTTGACGATAGTGCCATTGACCCAGGTGCCGTTGAGTGAACCCTCATCAACGAGTTGAAGCCCGTCATCGGTACGAGTAATGGTGGCATGCAGACGAGAGACCGTCATGTTGTTCAAAAAGATTGAGCAACCAATATCACGACCCATAGTCGTTGGTTTGGTGCGCTCAAGCTCAAACGTCAGTCCAGCAGAAGGGCCTTTAACGATGGTGAGCGTGGGGCTTGGGAGCGAAATGTCACATGAGATCTCAGGAAGATCGCGCAGATCCTCACTTCCCTCGATATTGATCTGTGTGGTATCAAAGGTGTGATCCCGCTTGTCTGGTTCATGCTTTGGATCAAATTGTTGAGCACTCACGTGACTAACCCTTCGTCTCAGATTTAACTTGAGATTACGTATGAGGTTAGTATAGCCAGACCTTCGGACATAAAAACATCTCTGGCAAAGTTTTACCTTTAACTTGAAGGTTTATTTGGTAAGTGGCGCGTAAGATTGCCGTCCTGCAAGAGAGCCAAATTCAAGCCCTCTTACCTCTTTTGCCTGTTGAGCAAAGGTGAGAGCGACATACGGCATCTGCGGGGTGATGGTTCGCTCCAGTGTCACGTGCATGACTGTTCCGTACTGCTTAAACACATGCATACTAGTGACCGCTCTCACTCGGAGCTCTGGGTGTAGCGAAGTCACTTCAATCACCTCATGATCAATGGACTTTCCGGTAAAGGTTTCAGCTGAACGCAAGATCGTTGAATTTTCTGGTGTGGTTAGCGATGCGCGTATCCCACTACCAAAAGCTGGAGCAAAGACCTCATGAGCGCCTCGCATCTTCTTGCGATAATCTTGAGCTTTACACTGGCTATAAAACCGATCGAGCAAGGCAGTGGTGTCATCAAAATGACCCTTGGGTGAAGGAGCGCCCATAACAACGGTGACCACCCCAAGCCCATCGCGCTTGGTATAGCCCACAAAGCAACGGCCGGCGTTTCCTGTGTAGCCAGTCTTCATCCCTTCATTGCCAGGATATGTGCCAAGCAACGCATTGGTGCTGCTGCGACCCATTTTCTTGTTGTCCTTATCGACCCAGCTTAAATGAGGAGTAAGCATGATGCGATGCAGACGTGGCTCTCGAAACGCCTCAAGCCCCAAAAGAGCGAGATCGTAGGCAGTTGAGTAATGCCCATCCTCATCAAGACCGTGAGCATTCATGAAATGTGTCTGATTAAGTCCGAGTTTTGCCGCCTGCTTGTTCATGCGCGCAACGAAGGCGCTGTCGCTTTGGGCGGCAAGCCTGCCGAGAGTCAGAGCAGCGTCATTGGCTGAGATCACAAGCATGGCGTCCAATAGTTTTTGGGCGGTGAGCTGTTGACCGGTTGCCAGGCGCATGGTGGCATAGTCCATGGAGGCCACATCTTCGTCAATGGTGGCAACGGTCGACATCGGTACTTGTGCCTGCAAAAAGACAAGCGCTGTCATGAGCTTGGTGGTCGATGCCATGGCATATTGCGTGGCTGCGTGGTGAGCAAAGACCACGGTTTTGTCGGGCAGCATGATGAGTGCGGCATGACCCAGCAGTCCCATTTCTGATGCCTGTGCTTGGGCATCGGGGGTGTTGTCGATGCTTCCTTGGGTATGATTGGGATCTTGGGTGCTTGGCTGGTTTGAGCTTTGTTGCAAATCGTTATCTTGTGCCTGATCAGCATCAACACTTGAATCTTGGGCTGACTGATTTGGTGCGATCCGATCAAAGATGGTGATGCTTGGCGTAGCAAGTGCGTGCGGGATAAAGCCTGCGACACCGGTGAGCGTTGTTAAGGCAAGCACAAATCCAACAACACCTATTGGCATCAACCGACGTGCGGCACAAAGCCATATCTGCGTCTGTGGACGATGAGCTCGCATCAGCTTTCCCCTCTCGGCACCTGTTTGTTTTGCCAACGACATGTCTTTCAGTGAACGTCAGGCTTCTTATTACTCATCATCAAGCTGTCCTATAAAAACTGTGCAGCTTGATTATCTCAGCTTGCACGCTCGGCGTTACGGTGTTAATGTACTTTAGCACTCATGAAGTCGGAACGTGGCGCAGCTTGGTAGCGCACTTGACTGGGGGTCAAGGGGTCGCAGGTTCAAATCCTGTCGTTCCGACCATTTTCTTTTTCACCACTGATAACTTCTTTTGTTCACTGAGCGTTTTAACGCTGCGTTTTGACGAGGCTCAAGCACACATGCATCGCGTTTGTTAGCTGTTTGTCGTTGTGATTCTGTTGCAGGGAGTTGGGCTAGCGGTTCAATAGCTTGATGCAGTGATCGACGAGCTTTTGAGCAAGCACAGCCTTTGTCATGAGCTCAAGTGAGGTAATCCCCTGCTTGCTCACAAGGTAAACGTGGTTGGTGTCTGAACCAAAGGTCGATTCCTGTTTGGAAACATCATTAGCTACCACCAGATCACAGCCCTTTTTAGCTAGTTTGAGCTGGGCGTTTTGAATCACATCGTTTGTCTCAGCAGCAAAACCTACAATGAGTTGGCCGGGTTTACGCTCGTCACAGAGGCTTTTGAGGATATCGGGATTTTCTGCCAGATCTATACGATCAAGCTTATCTATTCCCTTCTTGAGTTTAGTACCGCTGGTTGTTGCTGGTCGATAGTCGCTAACTGCCGCAGCACACACCACGATATTAGCTCGAGGCGAAAGTGTTTTACACACGTTGAGCATTTCGGTTGCAGACGTAACGTGGGTGACATCAAGTTGCGAATTGCTGGGTACGCTTTCAGCTGTTGGACCAAGCACGAGGTCAACGGTTGCACCTTGAGCCAAAAAGGCTGCTGCCAGCGCGATTCCCATCTTGCCGGTTGAAGGATTGCCGATATAGCGCACCGGATCGAGGTATTCATGAGTCGGGCCAGCGGTGATAAGCACGCGCTTGCCTATAAGTGTGTTTGCCGCTTCGTGATACAAATTGTTTTGACCAAAAGCCATACTCTTAAGCTCATCCCGAGTGATGTGAGTGCTTGCAACGTTGAGCTTGGCAGCAATCTTTTCGATCTCAGCGTGGATATCCTCAAGTTCAGCGAGCTTCCCGACTCCTTCATCACCGCAGGCAAGCGTGCCCGTTTTAGGTTCAACCACATGAATCCCACGAGATAAAAGCAGTGAAAGTGAATTTTGGGTTGCTGGGTTGGTGTACATACGTGTGTTCATAGCAGGCGCAACCAAAATAGGACTTTGCGCTGCAAGTAGAGTTGCGCTTACGAGGTTATCGGCAAGACCATGAGCAAGCTTACTCAAGGTATTGGCAGTTGCAGGAGCCACTACAATAAGATCTGCCTCACGGGCAAGCTCCACATGAGGAATTAAAAGCTCACCGTGACAATCATCATGCTCAGCAAATTCATGCACCAAAACAGGATGATTGGTGAGTGCGGCAAATGTTGTGGTGCTAACAAACTTAGTGGCAGCCTCTGTCATGATCACGCGAACTTCATGTCCGTTTTTTTGTAGTATGCGCACGAGCTCACACGACTTATAGGCGGCAATACAGCCGGTAACAGCAAGCAAGACCTTCATCGGTCGTTTTCCTTTGCGATCAAGAGGTCGTTTAGTTCTGTATTGAGCATGGGTTCAATCGTCGTTTTGAGGCGAGCGACCATCTGACTTTTAAGCTCATCATCGTCGACGAGACGCTTATCGGTGAGGATAAGTTCAAGCGAAGCGAACTCTCCTAATAAAGCCTTCAGTTCATCAGCAAGTTCAAAACTTACGCGTAGCGGCAGTGGTTGAGCAGCTCTGCGCGGCGTCGATGCCAGAGGTTGCGTGAGGCTTAAGCTGGTTAATTGAGCATGATTTTGATCTTGGCTGTGATCTACCCCGTTTACCATTGGAGCGGCCGGTGAGCCATCGAGCCCAACCAAAAATCGACCAATTCCCTGCAAAGCCCGCTGGTTGAGAGCATCGTTATAGAGCTGATCAGCCGTCTTATTAAACTCACGCCTCACATGAATAAAGGTAATTCGTTCAAATTGTGAACGCAGGCGCTGTACGGTCAAAAATAAGGGCTTGAGCTCGGTAGATTTTACTCGATACTGACCATTAAGCTGCTTTATCATTAGCTCAGAATCGGCGCGCACTGCAAGTCGTGAAACTCCATGTGCCAGTGCATTGTGAAGCCCCCAGATGAGCGCCTTGTATTCAGCGATGTTATTGGTGCTGGGCTCAGCAAGCATCATCCCGCCATAGAGCGTCGCTTCGAGCGTACTTGCGATGGTGTCACACGGCGCGCAAGCTGCGCCCCAAAGCGCAAAACCAACACCGGCTGGTCCCGGATTCGCTCGCGCTCCACCGTCGGTTTGCAAGACTGCTTGATAGGCTCCCATACTC
>JAEZXW010000010.1 GCA_023419515.1 Actinomycetes bacterium | reverse complement strand
GAGCTTATGCTTGCTCATTTAAACCTCGTCCGCCTTGTCCGCCGTGCCCGTTGCGTCCGCTGCGCTCGCCTCGGCAGCCTCGCTCGCCTCGGCTTGACCATCCTCGGGACTATCCATCACCGCATGCGCTAGCTTCTCGGTTAGCTGCAAGCCAACGAGCTCGTTGCACATGCACACCATATCGACCGCCTCTTCGATGTTGCCGGCGCGGTTGTGCATGTCGGCCACCACCAAAAGCGCCACAGCCACCGCGGTATTGGCACCACACGGCAGATTATGCTGAGCCAAAAGCTCGCGCATCTCATCATCCGAAAGTTCTTCGCTCGTTTCAACGCCCGCCTCAGCCAAACGGCTATTGAGCATCTCAAGGTGATTGTTGTTATCATCAGCAATACCAAAAGCACGCGCACACTTAAGCGCCGCCAGCGCTACGCGATACTCACCTGCACTCACAAACGCATGCGCAAAGTTGATATACGCACGCACAAGATGCTCTGGACGATAAGCTCGCGCAAAGACCTCATGTGAATTGGCAAGCCACGGCTTGGTGTCCTCATGCACGCGATAAAGTTCGGCAAGATTGAGACGAGCTGAGGCATCCATGGGGTTAACTGCCACGGCTTTTTCGAGCGCCTGCATTGCCTTGTCAAGCTCCTGGGTCTGAATGTAGCAAAACGCAAGCGCCCGGTATACGCGGCCGATCTGCTCGTCAACCTCCATCACATCATCACTAAGCGCAAGCGACGGATCCTGCTCAGAAAGATGCAGGTAGATGAGCTTTTCGTAGGGCTCATCGTACGAGACGATCTTGTCAAAATCGTAAGCCGCCTCAAGATCATGTGCCATACCCTCAAACACCGGCATGACATCACCATGACGGCCATCATGCAAAAATGACTCGGCATCCTGCAGTTGTTGCTCAGTAATAATCATAATGTCCTCACACATTTATAAAGCGACGCATCAATCGTGCCCTGCTCTGTATCAACCGATTCAATCGTGACAATCACGCGGGCACCCATCAAAAGCTCCGCGTCGATATAATCGTGCTCACTAGCATAGCGCAGCACGTCAGCTCTGCAAACAAAGACCTCCGCAATGGTTGAGCTGAGTCGGACAAACAGCCCGCCACCCATGACGCCAACCACCAAGCCCTCCTCACGCGTACCAATGCGTGACTCGTAATAACGCGCAAGCATCATGCGCTGTGTCATGAGCGAAAGGCTCGCTGCCGCCCGTTCGCGCTCGCTGCAGTGATCTGCCAGTGACTCACATGCCGCGTGCGAACACGCCAGATCGAGCTCATCAGCGGCAAACCGTCTCAGTGGTGCGGCGATTGGTAAAAGCGCCTTGACCGCGCGATGTACCGTCAGGTCAGGATAGCGCCTGATTGGGCTCGTGAAGTGCAGGTATGCCAAAGCACCCAGCGCATAGTGCCCGTCATTGGTGGTGGTGTAGGTTGCCCTCATCATAGAGCGCAACATGAGCGCGTTAACCAAGACCCAGCCAGGTCGCCTGCGCGCGATCTCAAGCACGCGCTGCACTGCAAAGGGTGAGCCCTTGAGCAAGCCCTCGATTGTTGTGTTATCGGGCGGCAAGAGGTTCATCATACGCAGTGATTCGTAGGTCTCAAGCAGCTTATCGGCGTCAGGCTCCTTGTGGGAGCGAAAGAGCACTGGGAGATGCTTGGGCAGCGATGTGGTATCGGCTAGCCCTATCCCACAATCAAGCAAGCACTGCGCCACGCACTCATTGGCAAGCAGCATCGCCTCTTCGACAAGCTGCGTTGCACGTGTGCGCTCCTTAACCTGCACGCGCAGAGGTTCATTGTTTTCATCGAGCAGCACATGAGCTTCCTGAGTCTCAAAATCGAGTGCGCCGCGATTGCGACGGATTACACCACGCTGACATGCAATATTGTCAAGGCTGCCGAGCAATGCAGGTAAATCGGGCAGCGCTTCGATCCCGCGTTTAAGCCGAGCAAGGCTCACGTCGAGCAAATCGGGGGCCTGGGCTTTAGCTGTCTTAATGATGTCGTCTAAAGAAGTATTGCCATGAGCAACTGCACCTTGCCTGACGGCTGCACCCTGAGGAGCTCCGACCTTATCACTCGCCAGTAGCAAGGCATTCACACCGTCGTAATCTAAGCGCGCCCGCGAGCGAATCACCGAGGGAAACACCGCTGCTCCACACAGCTCTCCGTGCTTATCAAGGTCGATCATGACGCTCATCGCTAAACGATCCTCATCAGGCTTGAGCGAACAGAGCTCATCAGACAACGCAGGCGGCAACATGGGCAGCACTCGATCAGCAAGGTACACAGAAGTTGCTCGTGATTTTGCTTCGCGATCAAGCGCGCTGCCATGCGCTACATAATGACTCACGTCTGCGATGTGTACACCGAGGCGCCAATACGGTTTGCGACGCTTGTCGCTGGTAGTCATCTCGAGGGCTTGACCTGCGCAGACGTCGCGTAGCTTGGGTGCTGCCAAGCCAGCAGATACGCTGTGGCCACCAAAGCTGCTAGAGTCTTTCAGGCTCACCTTTTCTGCCTTGAGACACTCAAGCGAAAGCGCATCATCAAAGTCACGAGAATCCACGGGGTCGATCGTAATGAGGTCGAGGTGACGAAGATCTCGGCGTTTGACCGAAGTATCAGCAAGCGCCGCTGCAACATCAAGTACTTGCTCGCCAGCAGCCGCGAGCACCTCAGGTGCAAAATCAGGCTCAAACCCATAATCAGCAATAAGGCTCAGCATCTGCGCATCAGGGTCATTTGCCCGTGCAATCAGCCGCGTAATAAATGCCTTACCCCCAGCAGTACTGGTTGGAAAGACGTCGATTGTTGCCTCAACAATGTCGCCATCACTGACTTTAAAATCAGGGCGTCTCGTGATGAGAAAATCACGTGTAATCCGAGGATTTACCGGTACCGCAACCGCGATATGCAGATCAGAAAGCTCATCATAGCGAGCCACAAACGTGGTCACAGCTCGCTTAATCACACCAACGACAATACCCCAGCGCGCCTCACCACGGCCGCCTCGGCCGCTGCCACCCTGCGCGCGGCGACCGCTATCGCGCTTAGGCACAACACGCACGGTATCTCCGTGCAACGCCTCGCGCATATCACGCGCTGAGATCTGATAGACACCAAGGTTTGTGGCAACCTGCGCCTTGCCGCGGCGACTCACCTGTAAAACGCCGATGAGCTCACGTGAGCTTGAACCCCGAGAGCGCTTCTTTTGTTTGGGAGGCTTTCGGTGCCTAGCGGCCATTGACCGCACCGCCATCAGCAGCTTGGGTGTCCGTATCATCCTCAGTCGCAGCATCATCGACCTGCTGAGAACCTGGTGGGTTTGAAAGCCCCTCAATATTAAGATCACCGCTGTTTGCAATTACCGCTAGCAGCACTTGATAGGCTGCCGCCAGCTGAGCATCACTGTCAATATCAACGGTCTGTTGGGCAAAGATCAGGTGTCCCTCATCACCCTCAACGATCAGATCAGGAGTTACACCGTGCTGATCAATGACATGACCATCGGGCGACAAGTAATTGGCGATCGTAAGCTTAAGACCGCCACCGTAATCGAGCGAATACACCGACTGCACCGTACCCTTGCCAAAGCTTGTGGTACCCACAATGAGAGCGCGGCGATGATCTTGCAGTGCAGACGCTACAATCTCAGAAGCACTCGCGGAACCCTGATCAATCAGGACAACGAGCGGCTTATTGGTTTTATGGTTACCCGTCACGGACTGTCGGGTTGAGCCATAGACACGTGAACGAACCTCGACCACCGTACCTGACTTCACAAAGAGCGAAGTCACACCAATCGCCTGATCGAGCAGGCCGCCAGGGTTACCACGCAGATCCAAGATGTACCCCTGCACGCCAGCGGCATCAAGCTCATCCATCGCCACCATAATGGTGTCGATGGTCTTTTCGTTAAACTGCGCAACCGAGATATATCCAGCATCGCCAACCTGTTGATGATAGACATTGGGATAAGTAATTTCGCTGGTTGTGAGGGTTTTGGTGAACTCCTCGCCTCCAGGGTCATCCTTTGTTGACGGACGTCTCCAAGTGATCTCGACCTCTTTACCAGGCTCACCTCTCACCGCATGAGCGACTGCTTCGTAATTCCAATCTACTTTGCGATCACCGTTGATCGCGACGATAAAGTCACCCGCCTGCATGCCAGCCTCGGCTGCTGGGGTGCCCTCATACACGCGCACAAGATACGCCTGACCCTCATAATCAGAAAGCACCACACCGATGCCGCCAAACTGACCAGAACTGATCTCTTTGAAGTGCTGATACTCATCGCTGTTGTAATACTGGGCATAGCGATCATCAAGCGAACCGATAAGCCCTCTCAGCGCTCCTTCGGTTGCTTTTTCCAGATCTTGCGGATTTTGACTTGAAGTCGAAATGAGATGATCAACCTCACCAATACGCTTAGCGAGCTCGGTTGTCAGTTCACTCACCGCATCGCCTGTGATAAGCTGCGCCACCGGATAGCCCAACTTTAGTGCGAAGCTATTTTTGGCGCCCACATAGACGCCACCCATAAAGATCGCAGCTGCTATCGTGAGCGCAGCTACCGCCAAAAGCAAGCGATAAAACTTTTCAAAACGCTTGGTCTGCCTATCGAGTCTATTCACCTCAATGCGATGCCGAGCTTCTTCAGCTGCATCATCGGCAAGCATGCGTTCAAGTTCCTCGTGCTCAGGATCTAGAAATGTGGCGTCGTCGAGCTTACGCCCACTACCTGCAGACGCGGCGCTCTCGAGCTTGCGACCAACGCCCATAGCCACAACCTCCTCCTTGCCTCGCTCACGCACATCATCCGCATTTTGTCTGTTATGGCGAGCAAGCCCCTCGCTCGATTGCAAGGGGCTTGCTGATGTATCTGAGCTTTTTTGATTGTGCGTCACAGCGCTCTACTCCACGTCTGTCGTTAAACCTTGAGGTAGCGCCTCATCGCCACGGTTGAACCAAACAGACCGATCAACAAACCGGCTGCCACCAAAAGGCCGTAGATGTACAAGAACTCAGTCAGCGAGATCGAAAGCTCTAGAAAGCTGATGCTCTGCTGCAGCTTTGGCATCACAAGGTGATGAATCAGTTCCAGAGAACCAATCGCCAAGAGGGCTCCGAGTATCGCCTGGATAATACCTTCCATAATGAACGGCCCGCGAATGAAACTGTTGTTTGCGCCAACCAGACGCATGATTCCAATCTCAAGACGACGTGCCATAATCGACAGACGAATCGTGTTGTTAATAAAGACAAACGCAATGAAGGTCAGCAACGCCACCAGCACCACAGCGATCACGCGAGCATAGTTCGTCACTGTAAACAGGCGCTCAACCGACTGCTGACCATACTGCACCGAACTTTCAGGATTATCAGGCACATCCGCAATGGTAATAAACGCCGGATCGCTTGAAATACGATCGGCCACAGTTTTTACCATCTGAGGATCGTTGAGCTTAATCACGAGTGAGGCAGGAACCGGGTTTTGACCGTCAAGCTGTGCAATTGCATCAGCGGCGCTCCGACTTTTCATGGTTTCCTTGTACTCAGCAAGCGCCTCATCCTTATTCTTAAAGGAAACTGACTCAACCTCTTCCATACCGTTGATCTTGGTCTTGAGCGCATCGATGGACGCCTGATCAGCATTATCAGAAACAAATGCTTGAATGGTGACCTTGCTCTCAACATCACCCACGACATTATTGATCATGAGTGATGCCTGCATAAAAAGGCCGATAATAAACAAGGACAAAAAGATTGTCACCACGGCACCAATTGACGTACCAATGTTACGCGAAAAGTGGCTCATTGCCTCTTTGATGGGGTACCCAATCCTAATAGCCAGCATAAACGCCATACCCTCCCTGCTCGTCTCGGATCACGCGGCCGTTCTCAAGCGCGATAACACGTCGTTGCATGGAGTCAACCATGTCGCGGTCATGCGTGGCAACAATAACGGTCGTGCCAGTGCGGTTAATGCGATCCAGCAGCTTCATGATTCCCAAGCTGATAGCAGGATCGAGGTTACCCGTCGGCTCGTCGCACACCAGCAGTGGCGGGCGGTTGACAAAAGCGCGGGCAACAGAGACACGTTGCTGCTCGCCACCAGAGAGCTCCTCTGGATAGCTGTGCATCTTCTCTTCAAGACCAACAAGTCTCAAAACCTCAGGTACCTGAGCCCTGATAACATGCTTTGATTTGCCGATGCACTCGAGTGAAAATGCAACGTTTTCATATGCAGTCTTTTTTGGTAAGAGCTTAAAGTCCTGAAACACGCAGCCAATGTTGCGGCGCAGGTACGGAACCTTCCAGTTGCGCATCTTCGTGAGATCTTGGCCGCCGACAGAAATCATGCCGGAACTTGGAATAATCTCACGAATAATACTGCGGATGAAGGTCGACTTACCGCTGCCTGAGTGACCAACCAAGAAGACAAACTCGCCTGGATAAATGTCGAGGCTGACGTTGTCGAGGGCTGGCTTGTTGGGCTGAGCGGGATAGATTTTACTCACACC
>JAEZXW010000059.1 GCA_023419515.1 Actinomycetes bacterium | reverse complement strand
CCTCATGGCAGATCCACCTCAAGCTCGGTTGAAAACCCTGGAATATCAAGCTCGCCGAGAATCTCGCGCGTCTCATCAGGATGATCTAACGCCACGTGCAACACTCCAGCAAACACATCAAGCATCTCAAGTGTTGATCCAGAGCTTGGCATGCGCGCAATCAACTCGCGAGCAATTCTTGCATGCTGATAGCCTGCAGCCTCGAGCACCTCGACACTTGAGGTAATCACTGGTTTTTTAAGACGCAAGTCAACTGGTTCAAAGCCAGTCGACTCGATGACCTTGACGAAGCCAGTCTCTGCCCAGGCGGCAAGCTCCGTAAGGCCAATGGACTTCAAGGGGGACAGGAGCTCAGAAAATGCCTGCTTGATATTGATTATTGAGTCACCGTAGGCGAGCAGAACACCGCCCCACGCTTCAAAAAGCACGTCAAGCATTCCACTCAAACTCGGAATATGCGGCAAGCCAATCGCCTCCGAGCTTGAGCCAGAAGCACTGGAACCAACGCCCTGCCGCTGAGATAGACCATCGAAAAATGCTGCAACCACGTTTTGATCCTGCGTTGCCTCTTGAGCTGCCAGCCGCGCTGCTCCGATAGCGGCGCGAGGCCCAAGTGTCGTTGGCGCCTCAAAGACCCCCGAGAGTATGAGCGGAGATTGCTGTGTGTTGTGATCAACAACAACCGCAATGCAACCCTCCTTACCTGGAAGATCAAGGGAGATACGTGGAGCAGCCAAGTCCGTCAGCGCCTCACTGAGGGCATCAAACACCGGTTGCACCGCCGACTTTGCTTCGTTCTGTTTTGCCTGCGCTTGATTTTTTGCCTGCTCGTATGTTTCGGCGGCTTCGGCAAGCTTCTTATACCAGTGCTCAAATCCGTTAGAGATCGAAGTGGAAGCGGCTGAAGTCTTGCCCATGCGTGCCGCATCGAGCTTGCTGTGCGGGCACTCATGACATGCACCTTGATCGATCTCGGCAAGTGACGCGCTGCCAACCCGTGATCCTGTCGCCCCAGGACAGCTCATGCTGTAGTGCAGGGTGAGCCCCTGCGACTCTTGCGTCACAGGCCAAACTGCATCGGTATACAGCCTCGTCTCTTTGATTTCAGCTGTTCGAGAAGCAAGTTTGAGCAGCCTGAGCGAAACAGATCCGTCAGCATTCTCCCGATAATACGATTGATTGAGTTGCTCGAGCGCATAGCGATAAAACTGCTTACGGCAAGCAGAGTCAACCGCAGCATCAACTCCGCTTCCCCGCGGTGCCTCCGATGCCAATCGCGCACGATAATACTCCCTTGCTCGCTTAAGGCCAACCCCAAAATTCCATCCACGATCTGTTGGATAATAGGGGTTCAGTGCTGGCGGTATGCCCGAAAGTCGACCCGCTCGCTCATACATGCTATAAGGTTGGGCTCCGCAATCTGCAAGCCAACCCTCGTGCAGAGCTTGTTTTGCAGCCTTATCAAATTCGACAAGCTCATCAGAGGCCTCTTGCGTTTTATGAATCGACTCTTTGAGCTCATCGCCATCGATGTCCAAATCAGAACCGAGCAAGTCACTGAGATCACCGCCGAGCGGAAACGGCACGGCTGCGCCGACATAGTGCGAATCTCTCCGCTGATTAGCAGTAATGACTAGAGCAGAATTCACCACCACAAAAGCAGGCAAGAGTGCCGCTATTTTTTGCAGCGTCGCTCGAGCGCGCTCGGCAAACACCTGACGCGCCTTCAGTGTTTGAACTCCCAGATCAGCTAATGAAACTGACGCTGCCGAAACATACGGGATCATTGCAGTGACACTCGCAATCGCAAGCACGATCATGGCAAACATCCCGAGTGATAGTGCGACCGCATCGGCTACCGTCACGACCGTCTCAAACTTCGCCACCGTATTTGCCCCAGCAAGCGCTGCTGCATCAGCCACATCCTGAATCTCTGCCGCAGTGCTCGTATGCCACTGTACCGTCGCAAGCATCCAGACCAAACTCAAACACACAAGCAGGGCAACGGCAGCACCCACCGTCGTAAAGCCATCATGTTGATGTGGCTTACCCCAGCTATGGATAAACCACCCCATCCACGAGGGATTTTGTGAAGTATCAATAATCATCATTAGTCCAATCAGGGACGACACCTTGCTGTGCTTTGGCGGTTATAACAAAATTGCCCGACTCGTCAGACGGCAACAGTGGTCTGATCATCAAGCCAATACCAGGAAGTGGCCGAACAGTATGAGAAATCTCAACCGTGATCGTGCCTTGCGAGGAGCCTGACGCTATCTGCCAGCCCTCCGCTCCACCAACGTGAAAGACATCAATGGGAGGCACTGCACCAAGCAGCCGTGTAACTGCACGCCGAGATCCCTCATCAAGTACGTGCTGAGGCGAGCTATGCTGGATCCGTAAACCCTCGTGAGCCGCAACATTCATGACAACCAAGCCATAGCCGATGAAAACCGGCTGCAAGAGCAAGGCAACGACGATGAGAAACGCAGGCAAGAGTACAGCCGCCTCGACCGTCGACTGACCAAACCACCACTGAAGTTGGCGTGATTCACGGTTGAGGTGCAAACCATGACGCAATCCCTGGTGCGATCTATGCTGCAACCTGCTGCGCATGCGTGACCCACGACGCGACGAACCGTTAGTAAAGCAGGATGTCGAGCATTGCTCGCGCCAGATCATGCGAACTATGCTCTTGCACCACATGGGTAAAAACCCCTGATGACAAGGCACGATACATCACCCCCAGCGCAATCACCATTGACATGAGGCCGCAAAACACCAAGACGTATTCCAGAGTCGACTGACCCTGCCATAAGCGCTTATCAAACCAAGTCATCATGCTCTGTCATCGTGTTTCTGCTCCTGCTGCATTGCACGCTGGACAAGATCGGCATCGACCTGCGTGTGCGTGAGCTCACAGCCGTCATCGAGCTCTCGAATCCAAACCACTTCTGTCACGGGCTTACCCTGCTCGTCTGGCTGAGCAATTACGCTACCCCACACCTTTTGTGACACATCGAGATATCCCGCAAACAGCAGCGAACTGCCAGATTCTTTTGCCTTGATCAGCACGGATTTTGCAAGCTGTTGAATTCCTTCAGGACGCTGCTCAGTCTGCCACTCTGCCTCACGAGCCACCGCAGCAGCCAGTGCAGTCAGACCGCCATTACCAGCCAGCTCACTCAAGGCACGCTCAGTGTCATCATCAGGCTCATATGCTTCAGCCTGTGATTGAATGACTGCTAGATCTTGAGCGAGCGCCTGTGTTGCCTCATCACCCAACGAAGCCACTGCGCGAGACAATGCTTCTTGCTGCTGATAAAGCTGCGCCAGTTGATCTTGCTGTTGCCGCTGATCCATTTGACTACTCGGGCTTTTCAGTGATCGCTGATAGATCGCTAGCACCCCAATCAGACAGACGAGTGCCGCTACCAACACCAACAAGACGCGAATGCGGTCGCACGAACTGAACGGTCGACTTCGAAAACCCTGATGCCTACAGACTGTTGATACCATCAGCGATTTGACTCCAGAGCTCTTGGATCTTGCCGCGAAATGCCACGATCGCAAGAATCGCGATCACCACAAGAACGCCGACGAGAATGGCGTATTCGGTCGTGCTCTGACCGGCGTTACCCTTAAGCGCTCCGCGCACATACGAGCGCCCGCGCAACCACCACTCACCCTGTTGCATTGCCGCAACTGCTCGCCACTTATCAAACCAATAACTCACAGCAAGCCCGCCTTTTACCAGTACATCTTTCATTGCCTATCCTTTCTCTCGTACACCAATGCCAAATCAAAGCCGCCCAATGCTACGCAGAACTACTCATGAGCGACGAAATAAACGGACCCAAAAGCGCTATCAAAAGCGCTGGGAGCATCAGAGTTGCTGTCGGGATGAGCATCTTGATTGGCGCTTTTTCCATCTTGAGCGTGACAATATGAATCTGTTCTTCACGCATCTGTTCAGCCTCTTGATGCAAAAGATCGGCAAGACCAACGCCAAGCTCCTGGGAATCCAACACTGCCCGAGAAAATCGGTATATCCATTGGCTCGAGCCAGCGCTCTCAGCTTGCGCAATTCGGTCAAATGCCTGTTGAAACGAAGCAAACCCATGGATTACTAAAAACTGGGCACGTATAAGCTCGTGGGCGAACTGATGTGAGAAATGCTGAGCATAGACCTGACAGGCACTGTAAAACGACATACCAGAACTTAACGCCAGTGCAAGCAGATCCATACATTGCGAGACTTGTTGCGTCTCAACACTCACCTGTGCAAGCGCTCTGTTCATGATCTGTTTGATCGACCACGCGCCACAAGCACTTAAGGCAAGTGAGATCATAATGCTCGCCATGCCGGTGAGGGTAAAGACTCCTGCACGATAATCGGGCGAGATACTCACCAACACCGACATTAACACCGTGGGAAGCAATCCCACAATCTTTGCCGAAAGCAGTGCCTGTGCAGTCTTGCCTTCAAACGATTGACGCGCTTTATGTTGCGCGCGGATTTGTGCTTGGGCTTGGCTAATCATGTGACCAAGCGAGGCGCCCGTGAGCTGTGAGATCTGGATGATCGCCAAATAAAGGCTCATCGCATCGCCTGTAATCTTGGCGCGCATACGCCTCAACACTCGCTCATATGATTCGCCGATCGCAAGCTCAAAAGCAGCCTCAGCAAAACACTCCTTCAAAGGAGAGCTGACCGTCTGCGCAACACGCTCAAACGCCTGAATCGTGGTAAAGCCAACCGCATATGAGGCGCCAAAAATCCTAAAAACCTCGATCATCTCGGTGTCGATGCGCTCTTGTTCGCGCTTAGCAAACGAAATAGGCAGTGCATACCACCACCAAACCCAGCACGCCAAAACAAACACACCAGCAAGAAGATTGCCAAAGATGAGCACGGCAAAAAGAGCGGATAATATCGAGCATGCCAAAAGCACCACCGCAAGCACGCGGCATGATTCATGGCGAGCATAGCCAAGCCAGAGCCCTTGCACGCCACGGACAACTAGATCGACATCGGCCGATCGCTCATGCTTCTCAAGATCAGCGAGCTTTCGCTCAAGCAATGTGAGCACAATCAAGCAGCGATCTTGCTTGTTAAGCAGGTCATAGCACCCGTTTGCAAACCGTGAGTTTTTGAGCCGTTCAACCAGGCGTGCATAGTGATGCAATGCATTTCTCAGTCGCATACAGACTGATATCAAAACCACAGTCTCAGATAACGGGCCCCCGGTCATGGAGCTCAACCGAGACAAGATCCCTCTCAACGCAACGAAGCGCTCTGTAAACATGCACTCACCTCCTCGCCAAGTGCAATCTGAGGTACCACGATTTTCTCAGTCAAAAAGGACTCAAGCACAGGGGAGCACACCCATGTGTTGCGGTGTGCGTCGTAGGTCACCAGTGGCACAAAGCCAACCATGCCAAGCGCGCTTTTTGCTGCCGCACACTGTGCCCACGGGGCACTCGCTTGCTCGTCATTTGACACAAGCGCCACGAGATCACAGACCAAACGCCTGCCTGAACTCAATCGCCGCTGGATCACGATCAGGTCAAGAGCTGAAGCAACCTGTTCTTCAAGGATTTCTGGATCAAGGTCAGTTCCATAGCGACACATCATGACGAGGCGATTGAGCGCCTCGTGCGCTGTGCCGGCATGAAGCGTGGTCAGCGATCCGTCATGACCAGTGTTCATCGCCTGGAGCATGTCGATCGCTTCAGCAGACCTCACTTCACCCACAACAATCCGATCGGGGCGCATGCGCAGGGCATTGATCACAAGATCGCGAATGGTCACCGCACCCACGCCCTCAGCAGAAGCCTCGCGCGCCTCAAGCCTCACAACGTGTGGATGGGTTAAAAACTGCAGTTCAGCGGCATCCTCAATCGTGATGATACGCTCGCCCTGATCAATCTGACACGAAAGTGCGTTGAGCAGCGTTGTCTTACCTGATCCGGTCGAACCCACCACAGCGATATTGAGTCTGCCGCGCACACACCATGAGAGCACCTGAGCAAACCACTGCGGCAGGCTCCCTTTACGCACGAGCTCATCCATGTGAGAAATGCGACCCAAAAACTTGCGAATGTTCAGCGTGGGTCCATCGAGCGAAAGTGGTGGGATCACCGCATTCACGCGATCCCCGCTTGCCAGACGGGCATTCACGATGGGATGAGACTCATCAAGCCTGCGCCCCAACGGTGCAATAATGCGGTCGATGAGAATACGAATCTGTTCGTTGCTCAAAACGATATCGTTGACTGGCTCAAGCCGTCCTGCTCGCTCAACAAAGACCTTGTTGGCACCATTAACCATGATCTCGCTCACGGTCTCATCACGCAGATACGGCTCGAGCACGCCAAGACCCAAGATCTCATCGATTATCCGAGCTGCCAGCACATCTTTTGTCTCGCGATCGAGCGCCGCAAACTGCTCCTGAGCCAAGATGCTGTGAGTCGCAACCAGCAACTCCTGCGATGCACACTCATGCGATTCATGCGTAATCGCCTGCAAAAGCTCAATACCAAGACACTCAAGTAAGCGCTTCTTTATCACGGCAAGCAGGCGCTCTTGCTGCGCAAATCCAATCATCAGCCTACGCCCCCTTTTGCATGAGATCACTCGAGTTTTTCACGAGACTAAAGATGCCTTTGAACAGCGGTTTTTTGCTCTGATCATGTCGACGAGATCGCCGAGTATCTCGGGAATCGCCATGCATACGAAACGGCGATTGCTGTCCGATTACACCAAGTTCGCGCCAAAGCGTCGCCGCATAATCAGCTGCGGCAAGCGCAAACGGGTTTTCGCTGATGGCAAGCTCAGCCAAACTCCCCGAGCGCAACATGGCGCTGACCTCATCTTTTCCGCAGGGTAAAACACGAACATCCATAACCCCGAGAGCAAGCATGAGAGAACTTGCGTGTTCCTCTGCTTCGGTTGGCTTTGAGGTTGAGCGGTTGAGGATGATCTTGAGTGCTGTCCTGCTCACCCCTTTGTTTTTGAGCTCAGTGAAAATGTGGCGAGCGCCCGCGATATCTGGATCCTTCTCATCGAGCACAACGATGACTCGTGTTGCCAGTGGTGCAATCTGTTGAAGTGCTTCGCGGTCTTGATATCCCAGATCGACCACCGCACACGCCTGCTGATGCACCCCATCTTTGAGCCAATCACCCAAATCTCGATGAGAGAACCATGGCACTCTCCCTACAAGAGAACTGTCCTCAAAGGAAGCCTGCTCACAGGGATTGCGATTGATCGTGAGGTTTTTGATAGGCTCAAAAAACGGCTGAAAACCAATGGTCTCCGGTGCATCCTTGAAGCCAAAACCAAAGCGTGAACAATTCAAGCCGCCGCAGGGATCGACCTCAAACAGAGTTGTCGCCACCCCGTGACCTGCGCTCCAGCAAGCAAGTAGGGCTGCAATCACCGATGTACCGACTCCACCACGCGGCGAGAGCATAGCGACTACCTGATGATCGAGGGAGAGCGTTTCATGTTCGCTGATCGGCTCCGAGTCATATGACTCTGCGGCATGATGATTGGGGGCATGTAGCTGCGAGGTGTGGCTCGAGCTCCTGAGAACGCTCACGACATCCAACGAGCTACCACTTGTACCATGCATGCCCCTCGCATCAGCACTACCATCGCTTACACGGTCAAACTGACGTACGCCAGCAGCAGCAAGACGTGGAACGGGCGCTTCCCAAAGCTCAATGCGCCTTGAATCAACCCCATAAGCAATCAAACCAGCAGCAAGATTGGGCGCAACAACCCCCTCAAGCTCCCCTTGTAGCAAGACACGAGCAATCGCATTGCGACGAACGTTTGCCATGAGCTGATCAAGCCCAATAATTGGGCAGATCGTTACTTCGCCAACCGTCCGTTGTAGCCGCTCGGCTATCGCTTGCTGACATGCTTGATCGGCAACCACATACCAAAGCTGCCCAGGCTCCATACGAACACTCATGAGGCATCACCCGCATCATAATCTGCAGCATCCGCATCAGAGCCATCCGCATCTTCACCCTCGACCGCAACGGGCATGTCATCAGGCTCAACATTTCTCAAGGATCGAAGGTTTCTCACATCAGCAGATCCGCCAGTCTCTGAGTCTTGTGCGCCGTCTTGTCTCTGTTGAGGGCTATCAGATTCACCAGCTATAGGCACCCGTTCAATGCGCTTGCCAGGCAAAGTTGCATACAAGCTATCGGTGCTCGCACACGCGATCAAAAACTCTGCATCTTCGAGTTTGACCGCAAGCGTGAGCCACGTCAGGCGCTGGTCGCGAGTCTGTGGCCGGGTACGCGCCTGATCACTCACCACTCCATCCTGAGCATCGGCGCTCGTACGAAGCACTAATACCTGCTCTGCTGCGAGCGAGGCACTTCCGTTTTCGAGTGCATACAAGTCAATGAAGGCATGGGCATGCACCGCGCCACCCACTGCACGCGTCACACTAATCGGAACGCTAATGGCACACATCCCATCGGGAACCTTAAGCGCCTGGCGAGCACCTTGCACGGCATCGGAGGTTAAGACGCTGTTTTTTGTCAGAGCAACTTGTGCAGTCTGACCAAGGCATTCATCGAGATTAGTCATTGCCCCCTCAGGCAAAAGGCTGGTCAGCCACTTAGTTACCGCGATGTTATCCTCGGTCAAAAGCTCGCCAGGCGCGACAGCCCTGGTTGCAACGCATACATCAACCACAGGATCATTCGCGAACTGCTCAATCGCGTTCTTCTCAATCATATGAACACGCCAAATGACGAGGGCGAGCGCACATGCCACACTCAACAGCACACCGCCAGTCAATATGATTTGCCGCCGCGAAAACAATTGAGCCGCCACGATTTTCCCTCCTGCTTGTTGTCTTTGCGTTGACTCGTAATCAAGAGTCTGCACAAGACAATCTGCATCTGAGAGAAGACGGGCGATAAAGATTTCTACGCCTTACCGCAGGCTTACCAAAATGAATTCAATTGTTGAATGAGAGCGACAAATAGGCGGCTCGATGGGTAGTTAAATAAGCAACCAAATCTTTAATGCAATTGGTTCTTAAGACTGATCGGCGCTTGTCTAGAGTGATGGGCACTGAGGATAGATCGGTGCGCAGTCCTTATTGTTTGACCTGCTGAGCAGACTCAGCAAGCTCTGCGCTGAGCACCAAATAATCGCGGGCACGAACCTCGCTCACACGGCCATCCTCAATGGCTTGTGCCAACGCGCAGCCTGGCTCAGTGGTATGCGTGCAGTCCCTGAACTGACACTCATCGGTCAAAGCAGCAATCTCTGGATAGGCGCGATTCAAGCCAGCTTCATATCCAACCATCGGCAACGAGCGCAGTCCCGGAGCATCGGCGATATAGGTTTTCGGGGCGATCTCAATCATCTGACGCGCAACTGTCGTATGTCTGCCCGCACCATCCTTCGCACGAACCGCCTGAGTTTCTAGCACCTCGCGTCCTGCCAGCAGGTTGATCATGCTCGATTTACCCGCACCGCTTTCGCCCAACACAATCGTGAGCTTGTAGGATTCTCCCACGCCGTTGCGCCTAGCACCCAAAGGTTTCCCCACACCATCGCTTGAGCCTACCCCCACGTCATCACGATCCCCAGCGCCTAAAGGCTCTCCCACTCCATCGTCCGTCGTTCCCTCAAACACCAGAAGCTTACGAATCTGGGTAAGCGCCTCATCGCGACACGATCCAGGCTCAATCGTCATCACGATCACCGGCACCGTCTCACCCACTGCCTGGCGCACTGCTTCAACATCTCGTTGTAGGTCATCGGCGGTTTTCTTAAGGTCAGCCTTTGTCAGTACGATCATCGGACACGCGCCCGACTGTGCCACCACCACGAGCGAACGCACAATCCAGCTCGGGCTGATCGGCTTTTTTTTGAGCGCTTGTACGATACATACCTGATCAATATTGGCGGCAAGCACCTGTTGATCGGCCGCAAGCACACGAGAGTCCTGTGGTAAATACTGCGTCTTTTTTGATCGTGGTAATTCACGTCTGACCAGTGTATTTGATCGCTCATAGATCGTCGTGATAATCGCCTTATCATGCCCATGCGCCAGATCGAGTTCAACCCAATCTCCAAGTGCCGCTCTCATGTTCAAGTCACCCTTGACCAGCGAGATAGCATGCTCAGCACGCACTTGTAACTGTTTGCCTGACGCTGGGTCAACAGTGGCGCAGAGCGGAAAACTGCGGTCGAGCTTAACAACAAGGGCGCGTGGCATCGAGGTTTACACCGCCCTGCGCTTGAGCGAACGATAGAGCAAGGTCAAGCCACCTGCCGCCACGAGCAGCACAACACCAGCGATCAGCTTGGCGGGATGCACCTGGTCATCCACGCGCTCACCTTCACTCACGAGCGCAACGCTCACCGCACGCACATCAAGCTCGCCAGCTTCATCAGGATCAGCGACGTGATACACACCGATAACCTCAAGAATCGAGCCGCGGGTACCATATCGACCCAGCGTATCAATGAGCGCTGCCTGTTCATCGGTCATGAGCACTGAAAGCGCCGACCCATCATCTTCCATCAAAATCCACTTATAGCCTGGCTTTGCCTTGATGATGTCACCGACTGCCTCGCCCTGAAAGCGCACGAGCTCGCCATCGAGCGAAGTCTGCACGCTCACCAGACGTTCAAGTGTCGTTTGTGTTGCGAGGCTAGTATCGTAGGTCACCGTCGTATCAACTCGTGCTGCCGACTCATCGGGCGTCGTCGCATGCGCATCGAGCGGCATCGGCACGATGCTAAAGACACCCACCAGCACAACTACCGCAAGCCAAGCGATAGCCACAAATAGCCACGTGCTTAATAAGCCACGAATGCCCTGACACTGACCTTGCCTACTCTGTTGTTGACACAGCCGCTCGTTCATCTTTTTGAACCTGTCGCTACCTTGCTATTCACCGTTCTTTTGATCCATGCCGAGGTACTCGCAAAGCCTCCCGCAATGTGCGCCAATAGCGTCAAAAAC
>JAEZXW010000098.1 GCA_023419515.1 Actinomycetes bacterium | reverse complement strand
CTCGTGCGAGCACCCCTGCAGATCCTCAACCGCCTACCCGCCTTGTCAAGCCCTTACAACTTAAACACAACGCAGGGCATTGGTATCTGTGGGTCTGGAGTTTTGAGGCAGATGACCTACGTACCCTTCGTGTCGATCGCATCGCACGCCTCGCCATCGCAAGTCAATCGGTTCAAAACGCTCATCAGTTGAATGATCACGCCAAGCAGCTCATCACAACCACCGTATGGCAGATCGAACCTACACCCACCTCATTCGATCAACCACAGATCGCTCAGATTGCAGTGCTCAGCACTTGGCACCCCCGTGTGGGAGATTGGTTTGGCCTGCGCTGGTATCAACCCGAGCAAGAGCTCAGCGCGCGCACAACCAAGGACGCTGCCCACGATTGCAAACCGCTCTTTGCTGAACTTCCTTTGAGTGGATCAGCGTGGCTTGCCCTACAAATTGCCGGTGAACTCGGTGATGTGATCCCACTCGCTCCCAATCAGCTAACGCAGATGACGCTTGATCGCCTGAGCAACATCAGCGCTCTGCAGCAACTCGTGTGAGGGGTTGGGCAACGACGATAAAATCACTTTGCCATACCACTTTTGTGTCACACGACTATCTGCAATGATCACCACGCCGCGATCCTGTGAATGACGAATGAGTCGGCCAACCGCTTGTTTTGTCGTGATGATCGACTCAGGCAAGGCAAAATGGCGCCAGGCGTTCTTCACCCGAATCTCTCGCTCCTTTGAAAGCGGGTCGTTTGGTCGACGGAATGGCAGCTTAGGTATGATAACGCATGAGAGTGTCTCCCCTGCCGCATCAAAACCTTCCCAAAATGACCTGAGAGCAAAAAGCGATGCCGTCTTTTGCGAGACAAACGCATCGCGAAGTTCTTTAGGGCTCATACCCCGACCTTGCATCAGCAGGGTGATCCCCTCATCCGCCAACGACTCGTGTAACTCCTTAAACAGGCGCTCCATCTCAAGACGGTTGGTAAACAGCGTGAGGGTCGCCCCTTGCGCTGCAACATGAGCATCAAACAAAAACTGCTTCATGGTATCGAAGTACTCAGGCGATCCTGGAATCGCAAGGTCTGTAACACCGATGACCTTCATGTTCTCTTCGTAGTTGTACGAGGACGGAATGATGCGCGTCCGTGCCGAATTGGCATCGGATCCGCAAACTCCCACCGCATTCAAAAAGTGATCAAACTTTTGCTCGGTTGCCAGCGTTGCGCTCGTATAAACCACTGAATGCATGAGTTGATACCACTCGTCTCTAAAGCGAGCGCCGACATCGTAAGGCTGCACTTCAAAGCCGACATCACGGGTGGTTGCATGCGTGTGCGCGACATAGACATAAGCGTCGCTTGGTCGATCGAAGGTGAGCGAAAGCGCTTCGATCATGGCGGCAAAATACTCACTCGCCGTACCAATCAGCCTAAAGCCTGCCTCGATATCGGCTGCCTCATGTTGCGGAGCACTTTCGGCAAAGGTGCGTCCAAGGCCGATAAGGTCATTGAGCTGATGCGCCAAGTCTTCGGTCGCAAAGAGAAACTCACGAGCGGCGCGGGTCAAAATACCCCATTCACTCGACTGGCGTATCTCGTCGTTAATCCATAGATCAACGCTGGAGTAGACCTTATTGACCTCCACAAACTCAAAGAGTGCGGTTACTTCTTCAAAAAACGCCTCTTTTTCTTGGGCAACACGAGCCGCCGCAAGGTGAACCTTCGTGAGTGCTGCGTGAATCAACGTCGTTGATGGCATACCCTTAAGTTTTTGGTTGAGCGTGCCCAAGGCTCCGTTTTTGGCATCACCGAGAAACGCAAGACCATGATTAACCTCACCTTTTGTAAGCGAGAGTGACCATTGTTTGCGAGCTTCCTCTTCAAATGAGTGCGCCTCATCAACAATCCAATGACGAATCGGCGGCAAAAGCGCTCCATCGAGCGCAATATCGCGAAGCAGCAGCGCGTGGTTCGTGATCACCACATCTGCCATGCGCGCCCGCTTGCGCGCCCCATGTAGCATGCATTCATGTGGAAAGTACGGGCAGCGCAGCTTAAGACATTCAGCTGGCGTCACTGTGATGCGAGCTCGATCAAAACCGCCTGTTATCAAGCCGGCACTATCGAGATCACCATCATGCATGACGTGCGAATAGGTCAGCACCTTGGCAAGCGTGTTGAGTGAATGCTCGTCGGTCGAAAACGTTGTATCGACGACCTCTTGCTCGAGCTTTTTCATGCATGGGTAGTGATCGTAGCCCTTGATGATGCTGTATTTGACCTGCTGAGCGCCTTGGTTTTTGAGCGCCCGATTGAGTGCGGGCAGCTCGTGCATAAGAAGCTGGTCGGTCAGGGTGTTTGTTTTGGTTGCCACGCCAATCGTGATGGCATTATTCTGGGCGATGATGGCGCTCGGCAACAGGTGGGCCATTGACTTTCCAACACCAGTGCCTGCCTCAATCGCACCGATTTTACTATCGAGGATCAGATCGGTTATATACGCTGCCATCAACCCCTGCTCAGTACGGGGCTCATAGTTCTCGTAGAGTGTCGATACCAGTCCGCGTTCGCCAAATGCGCGCTGTACGATAGCAGCCTGACCAGTATTGACAAGCTCGACATCATCGGCGCAATGCTTTTCTTGCTCCTCGCCAAGGGCGATTGCCATAGTCTGCTCATTTTGCGCCTGCTGACTCAAAGCTCGCCTGCGCTCAAAGAGCGAGTATGAATGCCTGTGTGATGCTGCGGAGACTGATTGTGTTTTGAGGGCTGCAAGCTCAGAAAATAGTGGCCGATAAGACCAGGTGCTTTTCTCGTACCAGCTAGCCAAATGATTGAGCAATGATCCTGGAAAATCTAACAGTGCTGTGAGGATAATGCGCCACACGGCAGCCAAGGCACGCACGTCATCCATGGCGCGGTGAGTTGGCGTGTCAACGATACCAAAGATTTCGCTGAGCACGGCAAGCTTATACGACGTCAACCCAGGAAGTGCGATGCGGGCAAGCTCAAGTGAGTCATACCAGGTACTCGAGATGATCTGCGAATAATCACGATGCTCGATCATGGCTTGATCAAAGCGGGCATTATGCGCCACCACCGGCGTATCTCGAACAAACTGCGCGAGCTGCTCAATCGCCTCACTCGGAGTTAATCCGTCTTTGACCATCTCAAACGTTATCCCGGTGATTTCAGTAATACTAGGGTCTACTTTTCCTGACTCTGGAAAACAAAAGGTTTGAAACTCATCAATAATCTCGCCACCACGCAGGCGAACAGCTGCCACCTCGAGCAGATCTGCCGTGCGCGTATTCAGACCACCCGTCTCGGTATCGAGAATCACGACCTCATCAATACCCACACCAATCGAAAGCGATTGTGCGCGATCAGCGAGGGTTGCATAGCGTGAGCGTGTATCCTCAGGTACTTGGGGGTGCAGATATTGTTGAAGTGTAGGAGATCCCGTTTCGGTGCTGTTCATGGCAATATTACTCATGACAATCTGGCGCACACAACGAATAATGTAACAAAGCGCTAGATAAGCTTCTTGCGCATGATCGTCATGTAGCCGTAGGTGTCTTGCACCGTGTCTTTGAGCTCATCGGTTTGATCTTCGTAGCCAATTGTGCTCCAAAACTCGCTCGACCGTGGGCGCGAAGGCACCGACAAAATCTGCGTAGCTCTCACCTCGGCAGTCTCGGCAAGGCGCTCAATCTGCTTGATCAAAAGTGAACCGATACCCTTGAGTCGATGCTCTGGATCGAGCAAGAGCTGCTCGATCGTCCATTCATTGGCACGCGGCCAACCGCAGAGCACGTGACAGTAAGCAACAACGGTATCCTCGGCAATTGCTCGCAGCACGAGCTTATCGTCAAGCTCCTTACCCTCGGGCAAGCGAAAGAGCTCCTCCCGAGCAGACTCTTTTGGCATAACGAAGGCATCTTGGGTTTGCTCGGCAAAATTGGTCAACGCGCGTTCACGAAGGGACGCAAGCACCTGAATCTCCTGGTCAGAGAGCTCGTTTACGTGTTTGCAATCAAAATTTACCGGCAGGTCCGCCTGATGTGATGCGCTGCGCGTGTTGGTGTATTGCAAAAAAGCACGGGGTACTTGGTTTGATTGTGATTGCGTCATACGTCTCACCTACGTCTTATGCGCGAAAGAAGAACGTCTCCCATTGTAACGAGAAGAGCGGACATCTTATTCAAGAGATTGCCCGCCCCAACAAATTTATCTGGTGATGCACCGTGAACAAAGGTACCGCGCTTCTTGTCGCCCAGCGTCAAAGGACTCAGTAAACACCGACAGTCCTCGCACCCGACACGATTTAAGCCTGCTCGCCAAAAAGCGGCGTCGAAAGATAGCGCTCACCCGTGTCAGGCACAACTACGACAACCGTAGAACCAGCAGGAGCTTCCTTTGCCACCTCAACAGCAGCAGCCAGCGCAGCACCTGCCGAAATACCAACCAGCGCACCCTCAGTCTTTGCAAAGAGCTGCGAAGTTGCAATCGCCTTTGACGTATCGATCTTCTTGATCTCATCAATCGCATCACGATCAATCAAACCGGGCACAAAGCCGGCACCGATACCTTGAATGCCATGTGGGTTTGGGCCTTCGCCCGAAAGTACCGCGCTCTCCACGGGCTCAACGGCGATTGCCTTCAGCTCAGGTAGATGTGGTCTCAGTGCGCGGGTCACGCCCATGAGGGTGCCGCCAGTACCAACACCTGCAACAAAGTGTGTGAGCTTACCTTTGGTTGCGTTGTAGATCTCAGGAGCGGTACCAAACTCGTGAGCACGAGCATTCGCAATATTCTCAAACTGATGAGCAGCAATGGTGTTAGGGGTTGCTTTAACGATTTCATCGGCACGAGCAACAGCCTCTTTCATACCACCCGCGCGCGAAGTGAGCTCAAGCTCAACGCCGAGCTGAGCCATGAGTTTGCGACGCTCGATACTCATGGATTCTGGCATGACGGCGATCATCTTGTAACCAAGTGCCGCTGCCATAGTTGCAAGGCCGATTCCCATATTGCCGCTCGTAGCCTCGACGATCGTGCCGCCTGGCTTGAGGTCTCCACTCTCCTGAGCTGCAAGAATGATATTGAGGGCAGCGCGATCTTTAACGGAGCTGCTTGGCTCAAAGAACTCGAGCTTAGTGAGGAGTTTTACGTTATCAGGAACACCTGCTGCCTGTGAAAACGCACGGGCGTGCAAGAGTGGCGTGTGACCAACGAGCTCGGTGATGCTTGATGCGACCTCGGGGCGGGGCTCAAGCGTAAGCGGAGTAAACGTTGTCTCGTGTGCTGTATTCACCGTTTTTCCTTTCGTATGATGTGCAAGGTCAGGGGCTTGTCCTTCTCGAAAAATTTGTTGCGAGCGGTCTTATCCATCACAAACGTTTTATCCGTCGTGAATATCTTCATCCATCGCAAGCGTCCCCAAACTAACGAATGACCTTTGGTTGTATACAAGATGTCATCCGCCTATACCCAATCGTTTAATCGATCATCGGTTTCAGCAAAATTAATACAAAATGGAAAACTGCTATACTGCTGTTCATGCATCCTCGTTGGCGCAATGCACGTTGTGTGACCTGCAAAATCAAAGGTCACACCTACATTTTACAATCTTATTTTTCAAAGGAGTCTATATCCCCATGGCAAAGGTTGATGTTTATATCGGTGGCTACTTTACAATTGAACCGCGTGATGAGAGCCAGAATAAACGTCTAGCAAGCACCGCCTGCCATGTCGGAGACTCCTTGAAGATCAAGCATGACGAGAAAACTGGTGAGCTGATCGCGACGCTCGCAAATGGAGATGAAATTGGTGTCTGCAAACCAAAAAACCGCCTGAGCATTATTAACGCAATTGAAAACGACTGGATTTGTCAGTTTACACTGGCGCTCGTGACCTACAGCAAAAAGGATAAGTCTTACGCCGGTGAGCTCGTCTATCAGTGCTATCACCCCGATAAGCGTAAGACCGAATCACAGCGAGCGCTGGGTGCATACGTTGCGCACACGATCAAACAAATCAAGACAGGCAAGCGTCCCAACGTACACCTGACGGGCACCGAGTACGAAGCGATCATTGAGTCTGAAGGCGCGAGTTTGCCGGAATACAAGGAGATCCCACTGCCATCAGGCGTAGGTGTTGCTGGAAGCGGAGTTGTGGTCTTTAAGCGCTCGGCTTCAATGATTGATCAGATGACTCAGCAGGCAGCACAGGGCAATCAAGGCTGCAAAATCGCAGCTTATCTTGCTATTTTGCTTGTTGTTGCGCTAGCTGGTGTAATTATCTGGAAGCTCGTGAGCTAGCAAGACGCAGCGGTTTGCAAACCGCTCTAGATCAGCACGATCGCGGCACTTGCCACTTGATCGGCGACCAACATGCCAGCCACCCAAAGCACCAAACCCAACAAAATCGTGAGCGCAAATTTAAAACAAGAGCTTGTGATCCAGCCATCCTTTGAGGCTTGAGGTGCGCGCTGCCTGAGTATCAATCCGCTCGCGAATGCCATGACAACACCAAGCACTGCAAACGCAGCAAGAGCGATGATCACATGGAAGATCATGTCGCCACTTGCGACGGGAAGATATGGCCCTCCCGGGCTCATGATGAAATATGCCGCGACACCAGCACCAAGTGCAATCGCTAAGATGCCGTGAATGACTGCGGGCAAAATGCTGAGATACCAAGGGGCTTTCCAACCAGCCATATGCTCCTCTGACTCCGATGACTCAAGCAATTCTGGGGTAAGTGTGGTAACCGCGTGAGCGGCATCGACAAAACTAATGGTCTTATCTGCCTGCATCGGAACGCTTGGCTCGGCACCATCCTCGGTAAAAGGCTCAATGACCTCAAGTGATTCAAGCGCCTCATACGTAGGATCGTTAACCTCGCTCGGCGTGTCTGCCCCCCATGGTTTTGATGATGTAAACGCACCGGGACCCAGCAAAACTGCAGGCTGTTCATCGTAATTGATGTAGTCGTATTCGAGCGGCTTGGCATGTTCGACCTTAGCGTGATGCTCGCCATCCAGTGGGCTCGGGTCATCCTCGCGCATCTTTTGCATGATGGCATCCATGATAGCGTCGATGTCTTGCTCGGTTTTGCTCTCTTGATAAGGGATGTGCTTATCTGTCATCTCGTATCCTCTAATCTGTGCGTACGCCTGCTTCGCAATGCATCAACTTTGCGGTACGCCTGTTCAAAAGTGCACTTGCTCCGTGACACGCCTGCTCTACGCAGAGAATCTTCGCGCATACTGTATTATGTGCCCATGCGAAACACAACTCAACATATCAGATCATTAACCCCCCAGATGCTGCGAGACACCCTTGTTGAACTCGGTGAAAAACCTTATCGAGCCCAGCAAATTTTATCGTGGCTCTACGACCAACGGGTGGGATCGTTTGATGAGATGACCAATCTCTCAAAGCAACTGCGAGAAAAGCTGAGTAACACGCTGCACTGCGATTATCCAACGGTGCTTGCGGTGCAGACCTCGTGTGATCAGACACGCAAGTTTTTGATTGAGTTAGCCGATAAAACCGCAGTTGAAATGGTGGCAATGCCACATGAGGATGAACATGCTATGACAGTGTGTGTCTCGAGCCAGGTTGGCTGTCCGCTTGATTGCGCCTTTTGTGCCACCGGTAAGATGGGGCTTACGCGCAATCTTGCAGCTCATGAGATTGTCGATCAGGTCATCATTGCTGAGCGTGAGATGGACTTGCGTGCAGGCAATATCGTCTTTATGGGTCAGGGCGAGCCGTTCTTGAATTTTGCCGAGGTCACCAAAGCGCTCACACTACTCAACAGCGGCGAGTGTTTGAATATCGGCGCACGCAAGATTACGGTGTCGACAAGCGGCGTAGCACCACAGATCAAAAAGTGGCAAGAGATTCCTGAACAGTATGGGCTCGCGATCTCACTGCACTCTGCAATCCAGGAAACCCGTGACGCGCTGATGCCGCGCGTAAGGCAGTGGCCACTCGAAAAGCTTCATCAGGCACTTGAGGATTACATCAGTGCCACTAACCGCAGGCCAACGATTGAATATGCCCTGATGAGAGACATCAACGATACCCCCGAGCAGATTGCAGCGCTGGCGAAATTTGCTCGCACGCTGCACTGTCATATCAATCTCATCATGCTGAACGAAATCGATGGATCGCCATTTTTGCCGACCCTACCAAAGCGCATGAGCGAAATTGCCGAGGAGCTCAAGCAGGCTCACGCCGAAGTCACCATTCGTCGATCACGAGGTCAGGACATCGACGCAGCCTGCGGACAGCTCGCTAAGAAGTTACGTTAAGCGAGGCGGGGTATCAGGCGAAGCTACACCCTCAGCCAAGGCTGCACCGTTTTACCTATCGACGTCCGCTGCCTTGCCTGCACCCTCCTCACTTATGGGCGCCAAATCGTAATAATCTGATAGATGGATCGCCTTATTAATACCATCATGCATCGCAAGGTATCGCGCAGCGAGTACGTGCTCGAGCTCTTTAATATCTGCAACAGCAAAGCAAAACCTTGTGTGCTCCTGACACTCCACGCGCGTAAAAATAACCTCGACCTGTTTATAGCCCTGCTTGAGACAGGCGTATGCGTAAGTCTGTGCCTGATGCAGATAAACCTCTTGCATTCGCTCTTCCCCAAAGAGCCTCAAGCCTGTTTTATAATCGAGCACCGTTGCCTTGGTCATATCGCCTGGATGCACGAGCAAAAGGTCGATCGAACCATTGAGCCTAAAGCTCACAGGGGTTAAGGAACCTGCTGCTACTCGCAGCTCATCTGGGATAGTTACCTCGGTGACGAACTCCTGCTCAGGCAAGCGACCTTTGAATATCGAAAGTTCCTCACGCAAATCTCCCTTGATCCAGTTAGCCAGACTTAAGGTGAGGCGTTCGAGATGTACCTGATCTAGGCCGTAGTCCTCCCCCATCTTGATCACGAGATCAATGTACGACTCATTGATACCACCATCGATCATCAACTGATCATCAGCAAGAGCGAGCACCTCCATCGTATGGTGAAACGCTGAACCAAAGTTCATGGCAACCTCACGATCTTGGCGCGACGACTCAAGTTTATGAAGGTCATCAAGAGAATCTCGCCGCAACTCCTTATCATCAAGCGGCGGGATCACCGTGCTCGACTCTCCATGGGCGTCCTCGAGCTCACCAGATCGATCGATCGACTCAAGCAGTTGATCAATCTGCCACGGCGGTAGATGCAAAGCTTGCCTTAAGTAAACCTCGTACGGATCACGTTCAAGCAACGAGTAAGAGACATCACGTGGATACCAAGTCCCGAGATAATCGGCAGAGCTCATCCAACGCATAGCCTCGGATAAATTGCGCATCGGACGCGCTGAAGACTGGTTGCTGTAAGCTGCGCCCCCATCACTGAGCATCTCATGATCATCCTGATCGAAACCAACCTCCTCAGGTGACAAACCAGACCACATACCTGCAAACTTAAGCGCATACTCCATAAACACATCGCGATAACGAACATGCGGCGCCATTACAACATCATTGACCATAAGCGGAGCAACATGCCCGTACTTTCGCGCTTTGCCCTCTTCCTCAACCCAGCCATACATGCCCGGAGCGACCTCACGAATCACCTCGGAATCCTTCATGAGAATATCGATCCACTCCTGCTGAGGTTCAATTCCTTGTGACTTGCAGTCCAAAAGATGCGTCGCGTGATCATATAAACGATCGCGAATCATAGTAAAACTCTCGCTGAGGTCTTTATCCATCAGGCAATTAAGTGTCATGTTGTGCACCGTCGGCGCGTCACCCTGCGATTTACTAATCTCACCACTCAACGCAACGATGAGCACATCACGAGCCCTTGTCATCGCAACATAGTATTTGCGAAACTCTTCCTCGGCATAAGCTTTGCTGAGCGTCTGCGCGCAATCATGGGCGTAACTGAGCGCCGACACCACGTCGGGATCTATGCTGTCAAGCCCATCCACCTCAACCGTAAGTGGTTTGGATTTTTTTTCATCAAGCTGCAAGCAACCCAACATCTGAGCGATCAGCCTCTTTTGACCATAAGGAAGCGCCACACGCGGTGGTTGATGAGGCGCTTCAACCCAGACAATCTGGTCACTGCGACTCTTAGGAACTTCGATCTCACCGACCGCAACCACCGGAAACTCCAAGCCCTTTGACGCGTGGATAGTCATAATGCGAACCGCATCCGCCGTATCAGCTGCTGCGGGCGCCTCTTTTGCACCGCCATGATAAAGGTCAGAAAGTTTACGCAAGACATCTCTTGCGCCTGCACTCGTACGCTCAATGTCTTGCACGAACGAAATAAACTTGCGAATGTTTGCTGCCTGCGCCCTCTTTTGGCTGTCAACCGATTTTTCACGCTCCTTGAGATACGCACCGAATCGCACCATCCCTAAGATCACCGTACTCAACGGGTGAAACTTAAGCGCTTGTTGAGCGTCTTTGAGTGAGACAACAAAATCTTGCAGTGCCTGCGAAGGGGTGCCGATGAGGGTGTCATCTCCTTGGTTAAAGCGTTGAACCAGCAATGAGCTGCGCTCGAACAGCGAATAGGAGCTGGAGTTTTTATTGGTGCTCGAGGCACCTGCGTGCTGTTTTTCCTCAACACTCCTCAAATATGAGTTTGCTGCAATAAACGCGAGGTCTTGCTCAGTCAAACCACCAAGCGACGAGAGGCCGGCGCCAAGAAAACTCTCGTCATCCAACGGATCAACAAGCAGACTTGCAAGGGCAAAAAGCTCTTTGACCTCAGGACAGCTCGTAAAAAAGACCGATCCACCCTGAACCACAACATCAAATCCATGCTTTGCAAGAGCATCAATATAAAGCTGGGAGTTAGTCATCTTAGAGAGCAGAATAACCATGTCACCAGCGGGAACACCATGATCATCTCGCAGATGTGCAAATTCCTCTGCAATTGCAACAGCATTGTGATGTCGGGCTTCTTCAAGCTTACGACCCCGCTGCGGAACTTTCAGCTCATCATCTTCGCTCGTGTTGCGATTTCTTGCACCACGACGCGTGCGAGCATCCAACACAATAATGCGCGGCTCATCTTGAGGTACAACGGGCGTCTTTGGCTCTTCGCGCATCGCTTTAAGTTTGATGAGATCATTGGTTGGGATGCCATCTTGCGTAAAGACAGTGTTTACAAAGTCGAGAATTGCCTGATGAGAACGATAGTTTGCATCAAGCTCGAGCATACTTGCGCCGTGCTCTACCATGCTTTGGCGATGCGCTCGATACATTTCGACCTCTGACCCGCGAAATGCATAGATCGACTGTTGCTCGTCGCCAACCGTGCAGAGGTTTGCAAGATCAGCATCGGCAAGCTGTTCGATGATGTCGAGTTGCAACGCGTTGGTGTCTTGGAACTCATCAACCATCACCATGTCAAAGGCACCCGACATCCGCTCTCTGACCGCATCGTTTTTCTTGAGTGCAAATCGTGTGAGTGCTGCCACTGTCGCAAAGTCAAACTTTGACTCTCGATCACAATATTCGAGATATGCCAACACACAAAGCAGTGCTAAGTTACAAAGTACGCTGAGATACTCTTGCATCTGACCGGCAATGATTTCTTGGCACAGCGCCTGCAACAGCACAGCATCTGCTTTGACCTTACCTCGTTTACTTGGCACACACGCCGGTTCGAGCATGATTTTGGCGATCTTGTTGATATAACGAACATTGAGATCATAGGGATCAACTGATGTGGCAGCCTGCTCTGCGCTGAATGCTTGTTCAAGTTCAGACAGACGCTCGGCAAAGCGCTGAGCTGCCTCTTTTTGCTTAGCACCGCCTTGTGCCTGGATCGACTCGAGCACCTCATGAATCTGCTGCGTCCGATATGCAAACGACGTGCAAAGTTGTACCTTTTGATCGATACGGCGCGCAGTCATACCGCTGCTTGACGATGCGTTCAGCTGTACGTTAACTTCAAGTGCCTCTCGCAGCTGTGAGCTTGTCAACAGCTTTGAAACTTGGGCGACAAACTCCTCAGAAGTCATGGAGCCTACGCTGTTTGCTGGTTCATCCGCGGAACGCAAGCCCAATGAGATTCCATTAAGCTCATTGGCAACAATAAGGTCAAACGCCCTGTCAAAATTAATCTCAGTGATCAGGTGGCTCATCAATAAAACAAGGGCGTTATCTATTGTTTTGCCTGAGAAGCTGCCTGTATTCTTGTCGTTTGCGCCCAGCGAAGCGATATGAGTACGCATACGAACACCCCAGGTCATCTTGAGGTCGTGGATGGGCTTAACCTGGTGAAACGTCTCGAGAGTCTCCGTGATAATACGGCGCATGCTCGCCTCTGCAGAAAGCGGATCGAGCAGATCAAAGTCGGGATCTACCCCGCACGACAGGGCATTCTCTCTCAAAATACGCCTACACATGGAATCAGTTGTCGAAATCCATGCTTCATCGATGGTCTGACTTGCCTCAATGAGCCCCGCCTTTGCCAGGCCCACACGAACTCGATGAGCAAGCTCAGCTGCAGCTTTTTGCGTAAAAGTGATACCCATGACGCGGCAAGCCTCTTTGATAAAGGGGCCCGATTCGTCCGAAAACGCATACATAAGCCGCGTGGTGAGCGTCTTAGTTTTGCCAGCTCCCGCGCCCGCAGAGAGTTGCACAGGCTGACCCGTCGTCGTAGCAGCCACATATTGGCCGCTGTTAAGTGACTCAAGTTCTTGCTGTATAAAAGTCTTACTCTGCGTGGTTGTCACAATAAGCCGCCCTCCTTTGACAGGTCTGTGCTGCGATGCCATTCAAATGAGTTTTGTCAGCAAACTCCAAGTCAGGCGTGATGACGCCACTACGAATTCTATTGACGGCGCCAAGCGATCGCTCAAAACAGGCGCGGATATAGTCATTGAAGTTAGCGATTTCTCTGGTGTTTGCAGGATCTAAGCTTGTACGCTCGCCAATAATGCTGATAAATGTCTGAGCTTGATTCTTCTCAATAATATGAGGCGCGGTTTGAGACGCAGTCTGTTGCGGCTCACCAGAAACCTCCTTCGGCTTCCCCTCTTGCGACTCGCTGGATTCCCCCTGCGGCTCCTGTGGAAACGCAATCTTTGAGTAAGCCTTCTCTCGTTTGCCTGAGGCATCCCACGCCACCAAGCTTACCGCCTTGCTGTCGATCATGCCGCCAACATCTTCGGACGAAAGCGATACGTAAAGAGCGCCAACCACACGAAGATCTGTAGCATCACTAATGAGCTGATGCGCCCAAGGATTAAGTGCGAGGTTTTGGATATTGAGAATCTGAGCCCTTGTTTGTTGATCGGACAATAGCGCCGCATACAGCGCAGTTTGCACCTGACGATACGAAAGCTCTTTATCTGTATAAGGTGTCGCCCCAGAGCGCCCTGATTTGTAATCGATGATTACGAGATCAATGCTTCCGTCTTTATTTGCTTTTATATCGATACGATCGATCTTGCCCGAAATCGTGAACCCTTGAGGAACCTCAATCCCTAAAACACGCTCCCCCGACTTAAGCTCAACCGTGAACCCAAGCTCAACAAAAGCAGGATTAAATCCTGGCAGCCAGTCGATTTCTTGCTTGAGATACTGCTTAATAAGCTCGGTGTCTCGCTCAAGCGTCTCTTGGTCTTGCCGTGTCAGTGATGCTCCTTCAAAAAAGGTATCGATAAGATCTTGCTGCACAGCTGGTGCCACTCGATCAATCAGCGCAGTAATTTCGCTGATGTTTTCACTGGTGATCTCGATAGGATGACCATCATCTGGTGCACCAGCGCCGCAGTCTGCATTTTGTGCGACAGGATTCACCACTCCCTTCATCGCGCTGTGATTACCCGCAATGCACCAGCGGCCCACCCGCTCAAGAAGAGCGTGACGATAAGTTCCACGCTCACGCGGTCCAAGCGAAACCTCAGGGTTAAAAAGACCGAGATAGCGCTCAATAAACCAGCAGTAGGGACACGTGAGATAAGCCTCAATCTCACTGGGCGAAAACCGTTGTTTATTATTCAGTTCACGCAAGATAACGGGATCTTTGATAAGCATTGTTTGCTGCTTCCGTGCGCCTGTTTGCTTATTACTCATGCTGACCACCATCACTTTCTGCATGATGTAATAGGTCTTGTGATGCCACTCCATCGCCAATCACTGATGATCGATAGTCAGCAAGAACCGCCCTCACCTGCTCAGCAACATCCTGAACCACTGCTGGAATATCTTTTAAGGTTTCATTTGACTTACGATATACGTCGAGTAATTCAAGCAAGAGCGGAGCTGGTTGTACCTCGTCACCCCTGCGGTCACGAGCAAGCCAAGTCGCAACCATCAAATAATCTGTCTGATCGAGCGCCTGAGCAAACCAACCGCGCTTGCACTCGTACGGACTCAACCTGTCAAGAGACACCAAGTCCTTCATCATAGTGGTCACAGCATCGTCGGGCTCAAAAGCTGGGAAATTCGTTGAATTAAATCCAAGCACGATAAGCGCATCATGCCGAGAATACGCAGCTTGATGGAGGTTTGTAAAGACAATACGCGCAGCAGGGTCACCTTCGCGGTAACTAAAGGATCCCTCGGTCAACAGTTTGAGATAAAACCTCGCCTTGAACTTTTTTGCGGTGTACTGAACCTGAGTGTCCTGAGGGATGTTATCGCTATGGGATGCCATGGAATGATCTTTGGATCCATCGCCATCGTCGGGCTCTATAGGGTAGTGATCTCTACAGAAGTTATAAGCCTGATAGCTTTGCAACACAGCCTCATTATTGGTTTTAATCGCACGCATCCACGCAAAGGCATGTTGTCGCCTGGCAAGTGCATAGAGAGGCAAATCAAGCTTAAGATGATTGAGATACACATCAACTGCTTCGGCGCAGCTCATGTAATCTCGCTCTTCCATGAGCTTTACGATGGACTCATGCGAGATCAGCCTTTCAAACCTCGGACTTATCTGAGTAGCAAGATCAATGACATCACTCCAAGCTGGATAATATTTTCCAAGTATTTGTTTTCTAAATTTATTTTTTTGAGACCTCGTGAGGGCTGAATGATCAGAAAGAAGATAACGAATAAGCTCCTGCTCATCCCGATCAATAAGAGCATAAAAGAAGTTGATCATTGACTCAGTAAATGAGGAGTGTTTCAGGTCATGAGACTGCACCTCTAAGACACTGTAGCCACGGAAGTTCAAGGTTCTTTTAAGTGACTCAGCTTGTTCCACATCAAAAGAAACTACTTTTATATTTTTTATTTTTGCTGGATCAATAGATAAACCCTTTGGATGATCAGGAACCCTAATCTCTTTGCTCTGGACTTCTCTGTCTTGGATTTCCTTCCTCTGGATTTCTCTCCCCTGAACTCCCCTGCTCTGGTCAAGCAAATACTCGATGAGATCAGCTACTTCCTCATACTGCCGATCAACATTGCTACTTCTCAAAAAGACGGCCGACCCCGTTGGCTGCTTAATGTTTGTCGCCCCATGACGTGAAAGACTTTGCTTGAGTGTTGCAAGCTCAGGATTGGGCTGACTTGCTGTCTGGGAAAGCTGCTGGGCATGAACGAGCTTCTCTCCCTCGATATCAAGAAAATCAAGCGAGCGCAACCATTGAGCCCACAAGGCACCAAAAGGCATGGTGATATTCTCTTGCTCGCCCAGGACATGAATGGAGATAGAAATCGAATCCCGAGCAACAAGATCCTTGAGATACATCGTCAAAAAGAGCTGATTGATCAATGTTGGCTCATCGACTAACAAAAGATGAAGATGCTTAAACATCGGCTGATCATCCTGATCAGCCCTTGCCTTCTCTAAGTAAGCTGTAATCTCATGGGCAGGTGAAACCACCCCCGCCTCAAGCAGGTAGACAACCAGGCGCTTAATCGCATCGAGCTCCTTGTGAAGATTTTTACCCTCGTGCTTTTGCTGATACTCACCAATATGCGCAATGATCTCTTGATATGAGAATGACATCAGTAATCGATCGAGCAGCGCAAGTGATCCTTCCTTTATCCCATGGTTGCAGGACTCGGGAAGAAAATCTCCCATCAAAAGTTTGAGAAGATACGTGTTGAGCCTTATCCCATGCCGAGAGCTTGCAAGCATCTTCGTTGATTGATATTGCAATAACTCAAACACGGTTGAGCGCTTAGAGACAAATGCTCGTGAGTCTTGATTAAAGTCATCGAGAAAATCTTTAACGAATGTATCGATGACCGTCACCGGAATCTCAGCAGCTGCGAGATGATGTTTATTCAGCTCATTGATATGCTGAGCGAGCGTGCGTATATCCGAATAAAAAAAGACCTGTGCCATTGACCTACCTCCATGAAGGTAATAATGACACAAGCCTCAGACATTTAATTTACGTATTATGTGAGCTGACTAAATCTTGTTCCACTCAGCCAAAGCCCATCGAGCATTCTTATCAGTTGCGGCTTTGTCTTGCGCCTCAATCTCTTTACTCTGCTGATAAGACTGCTCGACATAATTGAGAGCAGAATCAACCAAAAACGTCACACCATCTGTAATCTGTTTACGTACGTTTTCATCGGTATAAAACTTATAAGCACCATATGCCAGCGCAGCAATAACAAGCGCATTTCTCATCTTTTTCATGCTTTAACGCCCCTTTATCCAATAATTCTATCGAGAATTTTTTTCAGCTGATCCTCATCAGTAAACTCAATCTCAATCTTATTCTTACCACGGACACTTTTTACACGAACATTGGTGTTGAGTTGCGTGCGAAGCTCACGTGCTGCAATCTTGAACGAGCGTGGTGTAGGCTTTCTTTGCGGTACTTCGGCGTTTTCTGTGCCAGAAAACAGCGGTGCAAGACTTTCTGTCTGTCTAACCGACAAACGATCTTGAATAACCTTGTTTGCAAGCCTGATACGCTGATCATCAAGTGGTACGGCAAGAATTGCACGAGCATGTCCCGCAGTAAGCTCACCATCAAAGAGATAATCTTGCACCTCTTTAGGAAGATCGAGAAGTCTCAGAGCATTGGTGATTGTACTTCTTGATTTAGAAACGAGCTGAGCAAGCTTTTCTTGAGTTAGTCCCTCTTGATCAATGAGAGCACGATATCCTCTCGCCTCTTCGATTGGGTTGAGATCACTGCGCTGAAGATTTTCGACGAGCGCAAGGGTCAACACCTCCTTATCGTCAGCAACAATCTCACGGACTGGAACTTTTTCGAGCCCTGCAAGTGTTGCTGCCTGATAGCGGCGCTCACCAGCAATAATCTCGAACTTCTGACCCTTTTTTCTCACCAACAAAGGCTGTAGAACACCAACTTGCTTGATTGACTCAGCTAGCTCGTTGAGCTCTTGTTCATGAAAGAATCGACGAGGTTGATCAGGGTTTGGAACAATGCGCTTGATAGAAAGCTCCCTGACATCCTGGTTTTCGCTGCTAGGCTTTTTAGATGTCTCCGTAATAAGCGAATCTAGCCCCCGTCCAAGTGCAGTTTTTTTAGCCACGCTTAATCACTTCCTTTGCGAGATCTTTATAAGCAAGCGCACCCTTGTTGAGTGGTGCATAATCACAAACGGGGAGTCCGTGCGATGGTGCCTCAGCAAGTTTAACGCTGCGAGGAATCATCGTCTTAAAGACAAGATCCTTAAAGTGGTTTCTGACACTTTCAACAACCTGCTTAGAGATCGAAGTGCGTTTGTCGTACATCGTAAGTAAAACACCAAAAATCTCAAGCTCATCATTAAGCCTATCTTGAACCATTTCAAGACTTTCAAGCAGAGTTGAGACTCCTTCTAGTGCGTAGAATTCACATTGAATTGGAATGATAAGGGACTGTGCAAGCGTAAGCGCATTGATTGTTAGAAGCCCAAGTGATGGGGGGCAATCGATAACAATATAGTCATACCCCTCAATAAGCGGGGAAATCTTGTTCTTGAGCCGCGCTTCACGACCTTCTTCATTCACCAACTCAATTTCAGCACCTGCAAGTTGAATCGTTGCAGGGATAAGATCGAGATTTTTCTTTCTTGTATTCAACAAGACATCTTCGGCAGTAACGTCTGTCATCAATAGGTCGTAAACATCAACCTCAAGTTCATCTTTATTGATACCGAGACCGCTTGTTGAATTTCCTTGTGGATCAAAGTCAATAAGCAGTGTTTTCTTTTTCTTTTGTGCTAAACAAGCTGATAAATTAATCGCTGTGGTTGACTTACCAACACCACCTTTTTGATTCAAAATTGCGATGATTTTACCGTTGTGCTGTGTATCAGACATCAACATCCCTCTCAATTACTCAAAGGAATGTTTCACGTGAAACATTAACCACCGAGTGGCCGCTTAAGTGCCATGCCAGCACGTCGCGGCAATGGAATCTCTGGATCTTTTGCTTTTACATAAATTACCACGGTTCGCTGGCCACGATTTTGAGGTAGCTCATAAATTTTTGTTTCCATTAACTCCATACCACAGATTTGAGCAGATTTTTTTGCGATCTGGAGCTCCGAATCTTCAAGATGTCCTTTAGAGAAAACCGCTTTACCACCATACATGAGCAGGGGAGAGGAATACTCCAAAAGAATATTAAGCGGAGCAACAGCACGGGCAACAACTGTATCGAACACAGCGCCATACTCACGAGCAAAATCCTCAACTCGAACATGATGCAGGGCGATCTGATGCTTAACACCAAACAAAGACTTTATTTGAGGCTCAATAGTGTTTTTGTTAGCAACATCAACACTATCTAGCGTTTGTGAATCAATAACGCGATCGAGCGCCTCATTAACAGATGAAATCTTCTTTAGATTGGAATCAAGCAGATATGACTCCTGTTGAGGGGAAAACAAACCAAGTACAACGCCTGGGAATCCAGCGCCCGTACCAATATCTACCAATCGATTTGAACCCTGTGTTTCAGGAAGATAAAGCAGCGAATCAATGAGATGAAGATTAAGTACTTCATCATAATCCACAATTCGCGTGAGATTATGGGTTTGATTGAGTTTCAGTACCTCTGAGAGATATTCAACGGTCAACTGAAGGCATTGATGCGCATCGACGATATAGTGTGACAAAAATTCACTAATTGATTCAGGTATAGGGATTTCCGCTTGATCGGCCTTAATATACTGGCTCAACGCAGGGGAGACTTCTTGCTGCACTAATTTAACCTGTGAAGCTAAATCAATCAGTTTAGACCTCACTTGCTCAACATCATTGAGTAGCGCAATCGTTTGTTTTGTCTGCTCAATATATTCAACCTGCTTATGAGTCATTGATCCTCAACTCGTTTTTAATACTTGCATCTCATTCTATCAGCAAAAAAGCATCGATATCGTTACTTAAAGTAAAGAAAAACCCTGAGGTTAATACAATCAACAGCCTCAGGGTTTTCGTAAATTTATTTCAGTTACCAGAGTAAAACGGTATATATTACTCAAGCGAGGTACTCTGACAAATAAGTAAACTAATCCAACTCAGTTTGACCCTCATCAGGAACAATCACAACACGACGTGTTGGATCGGTACCCTCTGAATGTGTATTCACACCAGGATACTCACGAAGAGCGATATGAACTACGCGACGCTCGTAAGCAGACATAGGACGCATATAGATCGTCCTTCCGGTCTCAACTGCCTTTTTTGCCTCACGCTCAGCAATAGCGATAATTTTTTGACCTTGACGTTTTTTGTAGCTCTCGATGTCAATCGAAACTGGATACCTAAAGCCAAGTTTATTATTAGCTACTGCATTAACCAGGTGCTGAAAAGCCTCAAGGGTCTTACCATGGCGACCAATCATGACAGCCAAATCAGGATTCAAGATATCAAAGTACAACTCGTCATCCTCTTGCAGATATTCAATAATTTTTGAATCTTCTGCCTCAACTGACTTAAGAATATTCTTTATAACCTCAAGGTAGGTATCAGCGATACAATCCAGGTCTTGATCCGTGAGATCCATGCCAGCTCGATAACGATCTGCCAAGGTCATCTCATGTGTTTCAGGATCAACGTTTGAAGATTCTAGCTCTGGATCAACCGAGGTTTCCTCTTCAAAAATCATCTCATCTTGCTGAGAATTCATGGTTTTCATAGTGTTTTTCCTTCGCGACAATTGCAAAAGATTTTTAATTAATTGACTTACAGACTAGTGAATAAATTCTGATTACTGCCTACCCTTTTTCTTAGGACGTGGCTTTTTTTCACGGCGAACAACATCAACCTCTATTGGCTTATAG
>JAEZXW010000094.1 GCA_023419515.1 Actinomycetes bacterium | reverse complement strand
TCCCAGCGCCTGCGCGATGTGCCCCGCCGAAACCTTGCCCAAGAGCGGAATGCCCAGACCAATCAAAACGCGCGATAGACCTCGTGTCTTAGAGACCTCAATCGCCTTCATGATCTTGTCAGCACGAAGCTTACCCAAAACAAGCTGCCTGCCATCAACGCCAACGCTTCCATCAGTGAGGCCACTCAGGGCCTCATCTTTGAGATTGTCATAAAAATCAGCGATGTCGTTGATAATTCCCTGCTCAACCAAAAGTTCGATAATATTGCTGCCCAAACCATCGATATCCATGGCTGAGCGGCTTGCCCAGTAGACAAGGTGCTCTTTCGCTTGTGCTGGGCACTCAAGCGAAACGCATCGATAGGCAACTTCGCCCTCTTCTTTAAAAAGCTCAGCGCCACAGGACGGGCAGGTCTTGGGGATCACGAAGGGCTTAGCGTCTGCAGGACGCAGGGCTGGCACGTGAGCTACCACCTCGGGGATGACGTCTCCCGCCTTGCGCACAATGATGGTGTCACCCACGCGCACGTCCTTGCGATGGATTTCGTCTTCGTTGTGCAGGGTCGCACGCGAGATGGTAGAACCAGCAACCGTCACTGGATCAAACTCAGCAACCGGCGTCACCACACCCGTGCGCCCGACTTGCAGGGCAATATTACGCAGGATGGTCGTACGCTCATCGGGCGGAAACTTAAAGGCGACTCCCCAGCGAGGAGCGCGCGCAGTAAAGCCTAAAGCGTCTTGAGCAGCAAGACTGTTAACCTTGACGACAACGCCATCAATGTCGTAATCAAAGCTTGAACGCTGAGCAAGCGCCTGTTCGCAAAAGTCGTGCACATCTTGCGGGGTGGCGCATTCACGAGTCTCAGGGTTGACCGAAAAGCCCGCAGCAGCCAGCCACTGCAAAAACTCATGCTGGGTCGTAATGCCAGGCCAGCGCTCCATCTCGGCGCCAGCATACAAGAATGTTGCCAGGTCGCGCTTTGCCGTGACTTGAGCATCTTTCAGGCGAAACGAACCAGAGGCAGCGTTTCGTGGATTGGCAAACAAGTCGGCGCGAGAATCTGGTGCAAGGGCGGCTTTTTCGCGAGCCAACGCAGCCCACGCCCTGCTCAGATCGAGCAAGTAGCTCACTGATTTATAGGCAGCCGCATTTTGAGGGTTATGCTTGAGTGATGCCTTATAGTCAGCAAGTTCATGCCATACCTTGATGAGTTCAAGCAGTAGTGTCGCCTGCTTTTTTGTCACCGAATCTGTAGTTGCGTCCTTGCTGATAGCGTTGCAGCGCTGCTTGAGCTGATAAAACCGCTGCTTCTGTGCTCTCGCCTCTTTAAGCACTGCAGCGCTAGACTTCTTAACAGCCTCGCAACGATTGATCAAATCACGAAAGCGCGCCAAGTGCTCACGGGCCACATCACGCATGATCTTATCGGCTACAAACTTTTGATTAAGCTTTTCAAACGACGAGCGCGGCATGTAAACCTCGCCACGCACCTCAATGGCGCCCTTGGTTTGAATGCCGCAAGCCTGCGTATCTATTGTGCGCGGGATATCGGCAATCGTAAGCGCATTGACCGTGACATTCTCACCCATCACACCATCACCGCGTGTTGCCGCTCGCATCAGGCGACCCTGCTCGTCATAAGTCAGGGCAACACCGAGGCCGTCGATCTTAAGCTCGCAGGTAAACAGTGGTGCTTCTTGCTCCTCATCGAGCCCCAGCTCATGCAGGGCACTCATCGTTCGCTCAAGCCACGCATCGAGCTCCTCGATGTTCATTGCGTCATCGATGGAATACATGCGCGCCGCGTGAGCAACCGACTCAAACTGCTTTGACACCACACCACCCACGCGCTGGGTTGGTGAAGTAGGATCATAAAACTCGGGGTGTTCTTCCTCCAGCGTGCGAAGCTCTCGCATCAAGGCGTCAAACTCGGCGTCCGAAATCTCAGGATCGCTCTCGCCGTAATAGAGCTCTTCGTGATGAATAATCTGCTTGCGCAGCTCATCAATGCGGGCGGCAACCTGATCTTTAGTCTGCATGGCTTATCCCCCAGTACCGAGAAGATACCGCACGACACACAACTGCTGCGGCTTAACGATTAATCATTGGTTTATTGCTGCTGCGACACCCTCATTCGGGCGCATCATGTATGCTGTTACCTGACACATGTGATCGCAATGCATTATAGCAAGGAGACCATCATGGCAGATAAGACAAGGCAAGACGAGGGTCACGGCATCAAAAACAGCGAACTTACCGAGGCTCAAATCAAGGCGCTGCGCGAGGCTGGCGGCATTGCTGCGGGCGTTGAGCGCTATACAGACGGCAACCCTGCTCAGACAGGCAAGCCACAAAACGACGAGGCATATGGTATCGCCAGTGGTTATGAGCGCATGCATCGCGATGGCGCTGATGAGGATGCCAAAAACGCCAAGTAATTCTCTTGCTTCACAAACCGTAGTGAGTAGTTATGAACAACTCGTCGGCCCAACTGACAGCATTTTGCACTATTGGATATGCGCTTTTTCAGGCGGGTCGAGTCTTAGACACCAGCTCAGGCCCCTACTCTGGACATGATTTTGTCCTGTGGGGGCTTTTTGCTGGCGCATGTGTTTGCCTTGCCATCCGATGATGCTTTGGGGGGTGAGCGCCTGCAACCTCATTTGGGGAGGCATCCACTCCGCGGCATCATGGCTGCCGCTGCGTGACACCGAGACCGCCGCTGCGCGAGCCGCACCCCCCACCATCAACACCGATTGAAAGACACACCGTGGAACATCTCTTACAGATCTATGACCGCTTTAGCAGGTTTGGAACCTGGGAGCTCAAACTCGCATTCTGTGTGCTCGTCATCATCGTGGCGATCATCGCCTCGATTGCCCTGCGCAAGCTCATCAACAAGGCGCTCACGGGCAAGCTCGGCGCCAACATGCCATCGGCAAGCATCTTCATCAACGTCATCACCGGTCTGATTTGGGCATTCGCCTTCATCATCACCTTAAAGCCAGTTTTTGGCATCGAGCCAACTGCGTTTCTCACTGCGCTCGGTGTTGGTGGTATCGCGCTTTCGTTTGGTCTCAAAGACACAATTGCTAACCTCATTGGAGGCCTACAGCTCACGCTTGCGGGCGTCGTACAACCGGGTGATCATATCCGCATCGGCCAGATTGAGGGAACCGTTCATGACATTACGTGGCGCCAAACAACAGTGGTTGATCGACTGGGTGAAACAGTCGCAGTGCCAAACTCGGTGCTCAACACCACTGCTGTTCACCTCATCCCCGCCAAGCTTGAGGCGTTTACCAGCTTTCCGATCCTCATTGCCTACGGCGTTGATCTTGATGAGGCAGAGCGTGACGTCACCAATCGCGTGAAAAGTGCAATCGGCGGTTCGCTTGAGCTTACAGAGCCACCGTCTCTCGTATTTACCGGATTTAATCAGCATGGCATCACTGCCGAGGTGTGGATGACGGTAAAACAGGGCAAAACGTTTGGCGGACTTACAAGCACAGCAGTCAAAGCGCTCTCACAAAGCCCGTATCTTGCCATCCTACCAAACGTGCAGGCAGCAGCTGTTGTGCTGGATGAGAAGATCGAGGAAGCTCAGCTGCACACGAACTCGGATGATATGAGTAGACCCTGAGGGCACCGAGGATTGGGTTGAACGAGTGCGCAGGCGCTCCAGATGCCTGAGTTGCTATGGGCGCCAAGCTACAGCGAGCTCTTATCCGTGGCAACTGCAAGTGCAGCCATGTTCGCGGCTGCCTCCCCCACAGCTACAACATTCTTTGACGAGCGCCCCAAAGCGCTTTGCCATCTCGCGCGCCTTGTCATGATCTGAATCAGCAAGCGTGTTGAGATCAACGAGGGCCAAACCGCAGTACGCCTTGAGCATACACTCGAGCGCCACCAAATTGTGAGCACGAATTGCCAACGGCTGATCAGGAATTTCGAGCGCAATATCGAGGATTGCCTCGATGATCTCATCGAGTGAATCTGACGGCTCGGTTTCGATCTCATAAAAGTCAACCGCCTGGCTGGGAACAAAGACCTCGCGCGAACTTGCAAGCAGCGATTTAGTTGACTGGGCATCACGAGCATCGTGAGTGTCAGAAGTATCGCGATCATCCTGTACGCCGTGAAGCCTGCGTGCCTGCGCCGCAGCTGTCGCCTCCTGCACCGCAAGCGCAATTGCCACAGTGGTTGCTGGAGTTGAGCCGCAGCATGAACCCATGAAGCGAACACCACTCGCTAAAAACTCGCTCACCCTCGAAGCAAACTTATCAGGCCCAACCGAATACACAAGCTCACCCCTGGCATTCGTCGTGGGAAGCCCTGCATTGGGCTGAGCGATTAAATCGAGGCTCGTATAAGGACGCATCGCCTTGATGATCTCAAGCGCCTGATCGGGGCCAGCACTGCAGTTAACACCAATCGCTGTTGCGCCGCACGCCTCAAGCACCACCGCCGCAACCTCTGGTGTTGAACCTGAAAGCGGCATCCGGCCATGCTCGTCAAACGAACACGTCACCAAGACAGGCAGCTCACTCACCGAACGCACAGCCAAGAGTGCCGCACGGGCATCCAGCAAATCAATCATCGTCTCAATGAGGATGCCGTCAGGTCTTTCGCTGATAAGCGCATGCGCCTGCTCTTGATAGATGGCAAACACCTCATCAAAACGCGCCATGCCAACCGGCTGCATCATAAGTCCACACGGGCCGATATTGCCAAGAATATGCTGCGGTTTTGCCTGATGTGCCAAACGCACAGCCGCCTGGTTGATCTCAGCCACCAAATGATCTAAACCCTGCTCTTTGAGCATGTTGGCATTGGCATCAAAGGTGTTAGTCACCGCAACCTGCGCTCCTGCCTGGACATAAAGCTGATGAATCTGCTCGATCGTCTCGGGTTCTTCAAGGTTGTATCGAGAGCTACCATGGTTGGTTGAAAGCCCAAAACGCGTGAGCATTGTGCCCATCGCCCCTTCGATCACGAGCGGCTCCTGTGCGGCATGCAGCAAAATATCAGGCATGAAATTTCCTTACTTACTCAAGATCAGTTTGAGCCTGAGCATTATCGAGCAGACGATCAACACGGTTCATATACTCAACCCACAGATCCATCGTCTTGTCACTGATTGCGTGTTCCATCATACACGCCTCTTCCTCAGCGATCTCAGGATCAACCCCGAGCTGGTCGACCAAAAAATGCCTCAGCGCTCGATGGCGACGCCAGACCGATTCACCATAGATGCGTCCCGCCTCGGTCAGCTCAATCTTGCCGTAATGCTCCTGCGTGATGTATCCCGCCTCCTTGAGCATATGAACCGCCTTGTTCACGCTCGCTTTTGAGACGTTAAGCAGCGAAGCAATATCAACCGACCGCACTCCCTCGTCATCACCGAGCTCGCTTGCAAGCTCGACGATGGCCTCAAGATAATCTTCGTTGGCAGGCGAAAGCTGAACATTTGGCTGCATGGTGTACTTCCTCTGACGATAATCAATCTGGCTCAGACTGCGTTGTAAAATAGCAGAAGCTAAAAACTTTGTTTCTATCATAAAGCATTACTAAGGCGCGCATGCGCTGCTTTTACCTGCCGCCATTCGTGGTGGCACAGCAACGTATGGTAGCGTTCGACAGCGCACTGATACGCACCGATTTGCATCGATGTGTGCCCTATGTGAGTAAGGAGTTGCTATGCAAAAATCTGATGTCTTGGAGCGCTTTTTGCGCTACGTACAGGTTTATACCACCGCAGATGACAAGAACTATGAGGTGACACCATCATCACCCCAGCAGTTTGACCTGGCGCGCTTGTTGGTTGAAGAGCTTCATGCCATGGGTATTAGCGAGGCTTCAGTTGACGAGCACGCCTACGTCACCGCGAGTATTCCGGCTACGGCTGGCCTTGAGGACTTGCCGGCGCTTGGGCTAATCGCTCACATCGACACCTCACCCGATGCCCCTGGCAAAAATGTCAAGCCGCAGGTCATTACCTATAACGGTGGGGCTATTGATCTCACTGGTGATGGCAGCGTGTGCATCGAGCCCGATCAAAATCCGATGCTTGCTCAGTTTGAAGGAGAAGACCTGGTCGTCACCGACGGCACCACACTCCTTGGCGCAGATGACAAGGCAGGCGTGGCTGAGATCATGGCACTTGCCGCACGACTCATGGCTCACCCTGAAATCAAGCATCCTGCAATCAAGCTTTGTTTTCCGCCCGATGAAGAAATTGGTCACGGCGCATCGCTCTTGGACATCGAGAAGTTTGGAGCGGCCTTCGCCTACACCGTTGATGGCGGCGAGGTTGGTCAGATCGAATACGAATGCTTTAACGCGGCACATGCAACGGTTCACGCC
>JAEZXW010000095.1 GCA_023419515.1 Actinomycetes bacterium | reverse complement strand
GGCTATAAGCAAATCGCAATCTCGAGCACGCCTGTTCGCCGGGCTTATCCTGATCGTTATTGTGAAACAACAAACGAAAAGGAGGGCACCAATGGACATGGGATCAATGCTTCCGGTTATCTTTGGAATCGTTGTTATCGTATGTATCGCGCTTGGTGTCGCGGGTGGTTATTTCATCGCTCGTAATGCAGCCTCCGGCAAGTTGAAGTCTGCTCAGCAAGAGGTAGATCGTCTCATTGCTGATGCAAACAGCAAAGCAAATGAGATTGAAAAGACTGCTCAAGCAAGGCAAAAAGAGCTTATGCTTGAAGCAAAAGAAGAGATCATTCGTGAGCGTCAACAAGCCGAGACAGAGCACGCTGCAAGGCAACAAGAAATCCGTGATCGTGAAAATCGCATCATCGCTCGTGAGGAGTCAATCGACAAACGTTCTGAACAGCTTGATCGCCGCGAGCGTCAGGTGTCAAGCAGGGCTGGCCAGGTAGCAAGCAAGGAGCGCAAGGCCGATGAACTTTTGGAGCAGCGTATTCACGAGCTTGAGCGAATCAGTTCGATGACCTCTGATGAGGCTCGTGAGCATCTGCTCGACTCACTCAAAAATGATGTCATTGCAGAGTCTGCTGCTATCATCCGTGAGTCAGAGACCCGCGCTCGTGCTCAGGCCGATAAGACCGCGCGCCATATCATCTCGACCGCCATTCAGCGCTACGCTTCTGATAGCGTGGCTGAGCTCACTGTCACTTCAGTAAATATTCCAAGTGATGATCTCAAGGGTCGTATTATTGGTCGAGAAGGGCGCAACATCCGTTCATTTGAGCAGATCACAGGCGTTAATCTCATCATTGATGACACCCCAGAGACGGTTGTGCTCTCAAGCTTTGATCCGGTTCGTCGAGAGATCGCTCGCGTGACTCTCGAGCATCTTATTGCTGATGGCCGCATTCACCCGGCTCGTATTGAGGAGATGTTTGCTAAGGCAGAGGCTTCTGTTCGCGAGCAGATCATCAAGGCGGGTGAGCAAGCAACCTTTGATGCCGGTATTCATGATATGGCTCCTGAGCTCGTTGAGATCCTTGGTCGTTTACGTTTTCGTACCTCGTATGGTCAAAACGTTTTGAAGCACTCAGGCGAGGTTGCATGGTTTTGCGGCATGATGGCAAGCGAGCTTGGTCTTGACCCAACTCAGGCAAAGCGCGCTGGTTTGTTGCACGATATCGGCAAGGCAGTTGATCATGAGGTTGAAGGCTCACACGCAGTGATCGGCGCTGATCTTTGTCGTCGCTATGGCGAGCGTCCTGAGATCGTTCACGCGGTTGAGGCGCATCACAACGATGTTGAGCCCCAGACGGTGATTGCAAACCTCGTCATCGGCGCTGATGCAATTTCTGCGGCACGCCCCGGTTCTCGCCGCGAGAGTGTTGAGAACTACATCAAGCGACTCGAAAAGCTTGAAGAGATTTCAAATGCCCACGAGGGTGTTGAGCGTACCTTTGCGATGCAGGCAGGCCGTGAAATCCGCGTCATGGTCAAACCTGAGCAGATTTCAGACAACGCCTCAACGGTGCTCGCGCACGACATTGCAACCGAGATCGAAAGCCAGATGCAATACCCTGGCCAGATTAAGGTCGTGGTGATTCGCGAGAGTCGTTCCGTTGGTTATGCAAAGTAACATTGTCGGCATGCAAAGTAATATAGAAAATTTCACCAAGGCGATAGGCTCGCAAAAAGAAGAGCTTATCGCCTTTATTTCTGATGTCTCAGGTGAGGATATCACACGTGTTGAGGCTGATCTTGGCGAGGGATTTGTCAGGCTTAACGTCGCAGAAGCCGAGCGTCGCCAGGCAAAGCATGACATCCAGAGCGTTGAAGACGCAGTGATCGAGCTCGCACGCAACGCTCGGGATGCTCATGCACGTCGTATCTATTTTGCGATTTCAGCTGAGGGCGGCACCCGCATGCTTACTATTATTGACGATGGCGATGGCATCCCAACTCATTTGCACGAGCAGATCTTTGAGGCACGTGTGACCTCAAAGCTCGAGAGTTTGTCAATGGATCGCTGGGGTGTGCACGGCAGGGGTATGGCGCTCTATTCAATCAAGCACCACGCCAAACAAGCGCGCGTTGTCACCAGTGCTCCAACCAAGGGCACGAGCATCCAGGTGAGATTTGACATGACTTCAGTTAAAGAGCGAGCTGATCAGTCAAGCTTGCCGTACTTAGAGCGTAGCGAAGAAGATGCCCTCGAAGTCAAGCGAGGGCCTCATAACATCGTGCGCGCGCTCGTGGAGTGCATGCTTGAACGAGCGGGAATCACGATCTACCTCGGTAGCCCTTCGCAGATTGCTGCAACCTTGCTCGCGCATGCCCGTATCAAGCATCCTTCGAGCACGCTATTGTTTACTGATGATGCAGCTGAATTGATTGTCACGGATCGCCTGGCGGTTGCCGCTGATGCCTCCGAGCTCTCATCAATTGCTCAAGAGCTTGGTCTTATGCTTTCTGAACGCACTGCTCAGCGCATTTTTTGTGGCGAGATCAAACCGCTCGAGGACGTGCTCACCCAGGCTAAACGGGCTTCTCGAATTATCAAAAACGAGGCGCGTAGCCAGGAGGAAGCAACGGCTGCCCAAACCAGAGCAGCTCAAGCAGCGGCTCTTAAAGACTTGCGCGGCTTGCGAATCGCGCCTGAGGATCGTGATGAGCTTTTGCGTGATATGGAGCAAGCATTTGTGCAGTTTGCCGAGAAGTACTATTTGAGCTTGATGGATTGTCCCCGCTTGCGGGTGCAATCAGATAAAATTACGATTACTTTTATGATTGAAAAATAGCGAGCTTCAATCTGTTGATCCGCCTGACTGAGTTTATCTCGCTAGGATCTCAGCGGCAGGTCAACCAATCAGCCTCGCGCTTTGAGCAAACGTAGTTTATTTGTTGTAGCAACTGTAGTTGAAATGTAGGGTGAAAGACGCTGATGGAATTTCTCAAAGTGTCGAGCAAATCTTCTCCATCTTCGGTGGCAGGCGCCATCGCTGGCATGGTAAAAGACGGCGTTCCGGTTGAAATCCAGTCGGTTGGAGCTGGTGCACTTAATCAGGCGATTAAGGCAATCGCCATCGCGCGCAGCTTCTTGATTCAAAATGGAATTGACCTCACATGCACGCCCTCATTTGCCGACATCACTATCGGTGAGGAGCAGCGCACCGCCATCAGGCTTGCGGTTTATCCCTGCTCAGTCTCACCTGGAACTACGGTAGTTGTTCCATCAGCTGCACTGTCATCACATCAGTAAGGAACGTTTGAGTGAATAATACTGCTCTTCAAGGGCTTTCATATTACGTCAAAACCTATGGCTGCCAGATGAACTTGTCAGATTCTGAAAAAGTTTCCGGCATGCTCGATGCTGCTGGCGCCTATCCGGTCTCTTCATTTGAGGAGGCCAACATTGTCGTATTCATGACCTGCTGTGTTCGGGAGGCAGCTGACGTGCGTCTTTATGGTCAGGTTGCCTCGATCAAAAATATGCCCGCGCCCGATGGAGGTGTGCGCTGCATTGCGGTCGGTGGTTGTATCGGTCAGCGCGATGCGGAGCATCTCATCGAAAAACTCCCGCACGTCGATGTTGTCTTTGGCACGCACACCTTTAAAGATATTACGGCGCTCATTGCTGAGGCAATTCAGACCGATCAACCCGTGGTTGCCATCGATGAGGCAAGCGGGGATAGTCAGGCAGAGCTACCCGTCCATCGCGAGCATGATTTTAGGGCGTGGCTACCCATCATCACGGGCTGCAACAACTTCTGCACGTTTTGCATTGTGCCGCATGTGCGCGGACGCGAGCATTCCTACAGCATGGAGATGCTCATTGCTGATGCGACCCTCATGAAGGCGCAGGGTGTGCGTGAAATCACGCTCTTGGGCCAAAACGTCAATTCTTATGGTCGCGATCGCTATGGTGAGCCTCAGTTTGCCAAGCTCTTGCACGAGGTGGGAAAGACCGGTATCGAGCGTATTCGTTTTGTGACTTCGCACCCCAAAGACTTACTGGATGAGACTATCGAGGCAATGGCAGAGGTCGATGCTGTTATGCCAGCGCTTCATCTTGCTGTACAATCGGGCTCTGATGGGGTACTCAAGCGCATGAATCGTCGCTATACCGCTGAGCACTATTTAAGCTTAGTCGACAAGGTTCGTACTGCCATTCCTGACATTGCTCTTTCGACCGACATTATCGTCGGCTTTCCTGGCGAGACCGAAGATGACTTTGAGGCAACTCTTGAGCTTGCTCGCAAGGTTGGCTACGCTCAGGCGTTTACGTTTATCTATTCCAAGCGTGAGAACACCCGTGCTGCTCGCTTTAAAGATCAGCTCGATCGAGAGGTGGTCCAAGAGCGCTTTGATCGGCTTGTGGCGGTTATTCAAGAAAGTGCCTATGCCTATAACCAGCAGTTTGATAAGCAGACTGTTGAGGTTTTGGTCGAGGGAACCTCCAAGCGTGATGAGCAGGTGTTGACGGGTCGCTCGCGCCACGATCAGACCGTTAACTTTGTGCTACCGGCATCGTGCCCGCAAGCTACACCCGCTGACTTGGTTGGCAAGATTGTTAACGTGACGGTAGAAAGCGCTAAGACTTGGTATCTTGCGGGGACGATGATCGATGGATCGGTCCGATAGCACGCTTTTCAGCGCATCACAACCGCTCGTTATTGCTGTTGTTGGCCCGACTGCTTCCGGAAAAACTGCGATAGCAGATCGGCTCGCACATGAGCTAGGCTCGACGGTAATCTCCACTGATGCCCTGCAGGTCTATCGAGGGATGGATATCGGGACGGCAAAGCCTCATCCCAGTGAGCTTACCGCACCGCTTATTGGCATTGATTTGGTGGACCCCGATCAACCGTATTCGGTCGCGCAGTTTCAGGTTTATGCGCGCGAGCAGTGTGACAACCTGATGAGAGCAGATAGAATTCCTGTTTTGTGTGGTGGTACCTGTCTGTATACCAAGGCAGTGATCGATGATTTGAACTTTGCCGATGGCGCGCAGTTGCCTGAAGAAAACCCCATACGAGCCTATTGGACGCAGTTTGAGCTCGACTATGGTTATCTGGAGCTTCATGAAGCTTTGGTTGAGCGTGATCTTAACGCGGCGCGCAAGATTCATCCCAAGAATGTTAAGCGTGTCATTCGAGCGCTTGAGCTCGCTGAGCAAGGTCAATCGTATGCCCAGGCGAGCGCCAATATTCATGAAGTTGATCCCTATTACCGCACAGTCCTCGTCTGCTTTGATATTGAGCGTTCTGTCCTCTATGAGCGCATTGATACCCGCGTTGATCTCATGATCAAGTCCGGGTTAACGCAAGAAGTCGCAGCCCTCATTGAGCGGGGAATAACGCGCTCAAGCACGGCACGCGAGGCAATCGGATACAAGGAACTTTTGCCGTATCTCGAAGCACATGGGGCAGATCCTACAGCTGACCCGCAAGCATTTGAAGCTTGCGTTGAGATGATCAAGCAAAACACGAGACGCTTTGCAAAACGACAGCTCACGTGGCTCAAACGCGATCCGAGGGTGATCTGGATCGAGGCAACGAATTTAGATGATGATCAAAAATACCGAGCGCTCAAAGCGGCGCTTGAGCGAGAGGGCTTATGGCACGACAGCGAACAGAAAAGATAGTGCGTCCATTTTCTACTGCGCGGGCGCAAGAAAAAGCAATCGTGGTCGGCGTTCATTTTCCGCACTCTGAGTGGGCAATCGAGGTCTCACTCGATGAGCTTGAGCGCCTGGCACACACGGCTGGGGCTGAGGTTGTTGCTCGTGTTACGCAACGCCTTGATCATCACATCCCAAGACATTTATTGGGTCGGGTAAGGTCGAAGAAATTGCCGATCTTGTGCAGGTGCTGAGCGCAGATACAGTTATTTTTGACGATGAACTTTCGCCCTCGCAGCAAAACAAGCTTGAGAAGGCATTAAAACCAGCGAAAGTGATTGATCGAACTGCGCTTATTCTCGATATCTTTGGCCGACACGCCCAAACCAGTGAGGGTAAGCTACAGGTTCAACTCGCACAGCTTGAGTACGTATACCCGCGTCTTCGTGGTATGTGGTCGCACCTTATGAAGGAACAGACCCGCGGCGGTATTGGATCGCGTTTTGGTCAGGGTGAAAGTCAGCTTGAGGTCGACCGACGTCTTATTCAAAAGCGCATTTCGCGCCTGAAGCAGTCGATTAAACATCTCGAAAAGACGAGGAATCAGCAGCGAAAAGTGCGTGCGTTTTCGGGCACCTTTAAGGTGGCGCTTGTGGGTTATACCAACGCGGGGAAATCGACGCTGCTCAATGCACTCACAGGTGCTGAGGTTTTTGCGCACGACATGCTCTTTGCAACTCTCGACCCAACTACCCGCAAGGCCGAAGTCGAGCAGGGTAAGTCATTTACCTTAACCGATACGGTCGGGTTTATCCAAAAGCTGCCGACCACGCTGATCGAAGCGTTTAAGTCGACGCTCGCAGAAGCAATTGGTGCAGATTTACTCCTGATCGTGGTGGATGCCTCAAGTCCTGAGCGCGACCAGCAGCTTACAACTGTTCTTGAGATTCTTGAAGAGCTTGACGCTCATAAAAATGAAAGTCAGCTCGTTTGGAATAAGATCGATCTCATCGAGCCGGGCGAGGTTGCACGGTTGTTGAGCTTGCACCCAGAAAGTGTTGCGATCAGTGCGGCTGAGCGAGATGGTCTCGATGATCTCTTAGAGCTCATCGACAAGCGAATCGCTGAGCAAGAAGTTGTCCTCAATGTGCTTGTGCCGTTTAATCACCATGAGCTGGTTGCTCGGGCGCACGAGGCAGGTGTTGTCCTCGATGAGCGGCATGAAGTGCAGGGTACTAGGTTAAAACTACGCGTTTCGCGTACAATGGAGCATATCTTTACCCCGTTTGTTGTTGATTAAGGGTTGATGCGTCGATGCAATCACGAGATAAGACCTATCACAGCGGTGCGATTAAGCTCGCGGCAGTTCATGATTATTTGGATGACAACCTGTCGCTTGAACACGTGCTCATTAAGTACACGATTCCGTCGCGCGAGGTCTTGCATGAGTGGTGCAGCCGTTATGCCCGCGGGGGAGCGGGCGCACTTTACCTTGAAAACGAGGAGATTCATCCGTCTGATACTAAAAGTCGCATCTTGGAGCATACTAAGCAGTTCATCGCGCGCAGTGGGGTTAAACTGTTGACGCTCGACTCGGTTGCCCAAGAGCTTCACATCAGCAAACGTACGATCTATAAGCACTTCTCGAACAAAAAAGACCTCGTCGAAGAAGTCTGTCATTCATATGTCGAGAATGATCGCCGGGTGCTCGATCGTGCTTTTAACGATCAGGTTGATCATTTTGATCGCCTGCAGTCGCTTTTTTATATCTATAACATTGCGTATCTTAAAAAGTCTCGCGCCGAGGAGCTTGCCAAGGAATATCCCGATGCGTGGAAGATCATCATGAGTATTGGCGAGATTCGCAAGGATTATGTACATCGGGCGTATGAGGCTGGCGTGGCTGATGGGATGTTTGTTGAGCGATATGCCCGCGTGCCCTTTAGTCCGGTTGGCTTGACGGCGAGAGACACGGCTGAGCTTTTGGCGCTCATCATGAATTCAGTTATGGAACATGCTTTGCAGACGCTCATGAGTGACTTGAATTTCGATATCAACACGGCGCTCATGTATACCTCAGACATTGTTATGCGATCGTTTTTGACCGAGCAGGGTTTGGTGCATTACTACCGCAAGCGTGAGGCGGCATTTACTGCAGAGAGCATGGGTGAGACAAGCGATCTGGTAACTCAAACGAGGGTTCACTGGCGCTAAGGGTGTAGCAGGGAGGATCCATGGTGCCTGGTGATATAGCGGCTTTCGATCGCAAAGACTGATGGCAAAATGGATGCGATCCAAAAGGATGCGATCTAGATATCCGTACCCACAATCTGTACCCAGAGTTTACGGTATTAAAAATGCCCGCCATCTTTGAGTGACGGGCATTTTGCTTATGTCTGGATGTTCAACGGTCACTTAGCGCATGCTTAACAAGCGTTTAGTAAAAGTATCCGCGCTAAATCGTCAATATGCCGAGTGTTTAAGCCTTGAGGCGATCAAAGACGAGCTGGGTCTCAAACTTAATGCCAGACCACAGTGCCTCTTCATCGATCACAAACTTTGGATGGTGGTTCATGAACTCATAGCCATCCTCTGCAAGGCCGCCGCCCAAAAAGACGTAGGTGCCAGGGCGAACAGCTGCATAAGCCGAGAAGTCCTCAGAAGCGGTTGAGCGAGGCATGATGTTGGTGAGCTCCTCGCCGAGAACCTCCTTGGAAGCTTCAAGCGCGTACTGAGCAAGTTCCTTGTCGTTGTTGATTGGTGCATAGCTCTTGATGTAATCGAGGTCATACTCAGCGCCGTTCATGGTGCAGATATGATCGATCAAAGCCTTAACGCGCTGCTCCAGAAGCTCGCGAATCTCAGGCTTGATCGAACGAATCGAGCAAGAGAGCTTAGCACTATCGGCAATGACGTTTGGTGCCTTACCAGCCTCAAACTGACCGACCGAAAGTACGGCAAAATCGTTTGGTGAAACGTTGCGCGAGACGACCGTCTGCAGCGCCATGATGAGCTCAGCACCGATGACGATAGGGTCGATTGATTTTTCTGGCATCGAACCGTGGCTGCCGCGACCCTTGATGGTCAAGAAGAAACCGTCAGCCGAGGTGGTTACCTGATCGTCAAAGCAGACGTTGATCTGACCACACTTGAGGTTCGGGATGATGTGCAGGCCATAGACCTCGTCAACATCATCGCAAATGCCTTTATCAACGAGTTCCTGAGCACCACCGGGAGCAAGCTCTTCAGCGTGTTGGAAGATGAGCTTGACGGTACCAGCGATCTTGTCGCGGTGCTTAGCGAGTACCGCAGCGGTTCCGAGCAACATAGCAGTGTGGGTATCGTGACCGCAGGCGTGCGATACACCGTCGTTGACTGAGGCGAAGGGAAGGCCGGTCTCCTCAGGTACAGGCAGGGCATCGATGTCGGCGCGCAAGAGGATGGTCTTGCCAGGGCCAGCCGTACCCTCGAGGGTTGCAAGGACACTCGTCTCGGTCAGACGGTCGAGTTTGTAGCAATCAAAGCTCTCGAGGATGTCATAGACGTACTGAGCTGTACGAAACTCCTTGAAAGAAAGTTCGGGGTTTTGATGAATGTGGCGGCGCCACTCAATGACCTTCTCTTTAGGGATGTCGTTAAACCAGCTTTTCTCAATCATGATGATCTCCTTAGAGCGTTCAAGAACGCGTTAGTTTTTGGTAAGGATTGATTCGTACGATGGATTTAAGCCTCGGTTTCCCACTTTGGCTTGAGCGAAAGGGCGACGAGGTAGAGCACCATTGAGATGATAGCGAGTGCCATAAGCGCATAGAGAACGATGTTCCAGCTGCCCGTTGCGTTCAGGAGCAAGCCACCAAAGACAGCTGCGATTGCGGTGCCGACTGAGGTGAACATCGACAGGACGCCAAAGATACCGGAAAAGTCGCGGCGGCCAAAGAGAACGGATGCAACATAGGTCGGGGCAATGGTAAGAGCGCAGGCACCCATAGCGGTAAAGAGCGAATAGAGGATGCCAAAGGTGAGGCTGCTTGCAAAGATGAGACTCACGAAGCTCAAGAGGTTACAAACGCCAAGGATGATAAGGACAACACGAGTGTTCATGAGGTCGAACAGACGGCCGCAGATGAGCTTACCAGCGATGACTGTACCAGAGCCGATGGCCAGAACGAGTGAAGCAATGGCAACCGTGACACCGAGATCGCTGAGATATGGAGTGAGGTTTACAAGCATGGTATTAACAACGATACCAGTAAGGAGGATTGCGATGCTCAGCACCCAGAATGCTGGGGTGCTCATAGCCTGCTTTTGAGTCAGGCCCGGAGCTGGTGCTTGAGCCTGTGCCTGAGCTGCGTTTGCTTGCTCACCGAGGGCGACCATGCCCTTCTCGGAGGGCTTGAAGCGAACAATAAAAATGGTGAATGGAAGGACGGTGATTGCGACGATGGCCGCGAGGACGAGGTAGGTACCACGCCAACCAACTGCATGGAGGCACATAGCGATCACGGGGCTCAAGAGTACGCCACCAACGCCAGAACCGGCAAGAGCAATGCCGAGTGCCAGACCGCGCTTTTCAACAAACCAGTTGGTGATCAAAACGCTAGCTGGGATAACGCTACCAGCAACGAGCGCGATTCCCTGGAGCACGCCGAGGGCATAGAAGACCCAGATGCTTTGTGCCATCGAAAATCCAATAAACGAAGCAATACCAAAGAGGGTGAGAACGGTGAGATACACGCGTGCATCAACCTTTTGGAGGATGCGCCCGGCAAATGGAGCCGAGATCATACCAGTGAGGGTCACGATCGTGTAATAGAACGTGAAGTCGGTGCGGCTCACGCCTAGATCAGTAGAGACTGGATCAGTGAACAGCGAGAGTAGGTTGACGATGGGCGCAAAGAAAAACGTCATCGACATAAACATGGTCAGCATGATCCACCAACCGTAGAAGAACTTTTTCTTTTCCATGAGAAGCCTTTCTATGTATGGAAATGAAAACCGGTAAATACCTTTGATTCGATGGTAGGAAAACTCTAGAAAACTGTAAATAGTTTTCTAGTATCCATCGGGATCTGAAAGCTTTTGGGCATTACTCCCAAAAAATACCAGTTGTATGGAGGTTTTATTTACATGAAGATTTTATGAACAAAAAAGGTCATTTTAATGAAACTGTTCAGCGATGAAACGAATCTCATGCTTTGAGTTTTCACGGAAACAAATTCGGGGCAGATGTTTCCATAAGGAAGTATAAGCGTGAGGATGGGTAAGCGTGGACACTCAAAAGACTGCGCGAGTACCGAGATGGAGGTGAGGCTGCAGGTGGAGCAGCTCGACAGAGTATCGAAAGACTCTTGGTTAATCACCATGGTAGATCGTTGAGTACCTCAATCGGGGCATCTAGAGCTTGCGAAAGACTGCAGTTACCTTACCAACGATAACGGGATCCTTGCAGTAGATCGGCTCCATCGAGTTGTTTTCTGGCTGAAGCCGTACACCGTCTGCCTCACGGTAAAAGGTTTTGACAGTAGCTTCATCATCAATGAGCGCTACCACGATGTCGCCGTTTTCTGCATAGCTTTGTCGCGCAATGGCAATGTAGTCACCGTGGAATATGCCCGCCTCGATCATCGAGTCACCGCGAACCTTGAGTACAAATGATTCGCGCTCGCCCACAATCTCAATCGGCAGGGTGAGAAACTCATCGTGATCTTCAACCGCAAGCAGGGGAGCCCCTGCTGCGACCTGGCCGTAAAGCGGTAGAGTTTGAGTGTGATTAAGGGTCTCAGCTCGCAAGTTTTCGATACTAACGCGCGTTTGATTGCTTGTGGGGAGCTGTATATCTTCAGTTTGAATCGAGCGGGTCGCACGGACGGGAGCCTGGCTTTCCTCGATCTCCTTTAAACGCGCAAGCAAAAGCTCTGGATCATAACTTCCCTCGACATCTTCTTTTGGTGGGGGAAAGTGATTGACGAGTAATGCGCGTGACTTAGAAGCATCGCGACTCAAATAACCCTTGCGTTCGAGTACCTTTAAGTGGGATTGTACGGTTGAAGGCGAAGACAAGCCAACAGCTTTGCCGATCTCGCGAACACTCGGAGCATAGCCATGCTCAATGATCTCATGGGCGATGAACTGCAAAATCATGACTTGCTTGGCGCTGAGTTTTTTCTTACGCATGGCTACTCCTTTGATTTTGGTTCAGTATAGCGAGTGTTTTGAAGAATGTAAAACAAATGTTCGTACATTTGGCAAATCGCAAGTCTCGATGCTCTACCGTGTGGGCTTCAAGAATCTACTTACCGTGCGCCTGAACTGTGATTTTAATTTTATGTCCGACCCACATGCTATACCTCTTATCAAACAGAGAGGAGACGCATATGTATCAGACAGATTCACTGGCAAGAAGGCTTGAACTTGCTCCCATCATCGAATTTAAGCCACGGGCTCTGGTGATCTACCAGCCTGCTGGCAGCAAACTGCATCGCCTGCGTGACCTGCGTGCGTTGCCAGTGTTCGCTGATCGGTGTGCTCGCCAGTCAAATCACGTTGAGCAGACGAATCGCTCGCCCCGATTTGATCGCAAGCTCTTTTGTCTGATTGCTGGCGTTGCTCTCGTCTTTTCGCTTGTGGTGATAGGTCGCCATATCCAGGAGATAGTGCTCGCCCAGCAAGCGATTAGTAATATCACATGGGAGGCTTATACCGTGTCGAGTGGGGAGACACTCTGGGAGATTTCGCGTGAGCGCAGCGTGGAAGATGTGCCGCAGGAAGCCCTGATTAACTCCATGGTAAAGAAAAATAAGATCGATCAGGGTGCAGGTATTCGGGCAGGTCAGGTGATCTATGTGCCCGCTTATGACCGTTCACCAGAATAAAACGCTATTTAGTGGTAAAGGTAAAAACTCAACCGCCGTATCTTGTAGCTGGCGTTATGATAGGCGGGTGTTTTTTGAAGAGTAGTGGAGGAACATGCGCTGTCCCAATTGTGGCTATCTCGATTCTAAGGTAATCGATTCTCGTCCCTCAGAGTCAGGTGACACGATCCGTCGTCGCCGTGAATGCCTGCAGTGTGGTGAGCGTTTTACTACCTACGAGAGGCGCGAAGAGATCCCGCTTCAAGTTATTAAGAGCAACGGTGCGCGCGAGCAGTTTGATCGCGACAAGCTCATGCGAGGCTTAAGGCGTGCTGCCGTCAAGCGCAATATCTCGAACGAACAGCTCGAAGACCTCATCGAAAGTATTGAGCGAGAGCTTCGTAACTCATTTAGGTACGACATCACTTCACGCGACCTTGGCAACATGGTGCTCAAGCGCTTGCTCGATCTTGATAAGGTGGCCTACGTTCGCTTTGCCTCGGTCTATAAGGATTTTCGTGATCTTGAAAGCTTTTACGACGAGCTAAGGAATTTGCAGTAAATGCCTGATCATATTATGGCTTCTCAGCAACAGATTTCTCTACCGGTCAAGGTGCTCGACCATGCGTGTGGCTTGCCAGCATATGCGTACCCAGGAGATGCCGGTCTTGATTTGGTTTCTGCTGTAGATATTGAGCTAGCTCCTTTTGAGCGTGCGCTCATTCCGACTGGTATCAGTATTGCGATCCCTCGCGGCTTTGCTGGTTACGTGTTGCCGCGCAGTGGTATGGCGATTAAGCACGGGCTTACGATGATCAATGCACCTGGCCTGATCGATGCAGATTATCGCGGTGAGCTTAAGGTTGCCGCTGTTAATCTCGATGCAAAAACATCTATTACGATTTCTCGCGGTGATCGCATAGCGCAGCTGGTGATCAGTGCTGTTCCTTTTGTTGAGCTCGTACAAGTTGATGAGCTCGATAGCACCGAGCGTGGCACAGGAGGCTTTGGCTCAAGCGGCACAAAGTCGACTGTGCAGTAATTGTTGTTAATTTGGCAGTAATAGACCGATAGGAAGGGTCGCTCTGGATGGAGAAGTTCTTTAAATTAACCGAGCGGAATACCTCAGTAGTTACTGAGGTTCGCGCTGGTTTTACCACGTTTTTGGCAATGGCTTATATCATTGCGGTTAACCCAGCAGTGCTCTCGGCGGCTGGCATTCCGTTTACGGCTGCGTTGACGGCAACCTGCTTTGGTGCTGCGGTGATGACGATCGCCATGGGTCTGTTT
>JAEZXW010000089.1 GCA_023419515.1 Actinomycetes bacterium | reverse complement strand
ATGTAAAGGGGTTTGATCAGGGCTTTGTTTCCGCCGATCCTGACGCATACGAGATTGGCATCATTAATCCTGCTACCGGTTTTCTCAACAACACCTTTGTTGCCGCAAGCACGAGCATGACGCAACTTGTGCCCGTTTTTGCCACCAACGACGAGCACGATGTTGCTGTTGGCAGGGTGTATCGAATTGAGCAAAGCTTTGCAAATGAGGATGGCAAGGAGATTGTCGTCGAGAATAATGGCAAACGCGTCGAGCCAACCGTGAGCACCAACGACAAGATCGTGATTCAGCGTGCGGTGCGTGCAGGTGCTCCACGGGCGTACGTCTTGGTTGACAAGGTACCCGTGAAGCTTGCGGCTCCCGCCAAGCTTGGTGAGCTTGTCTTTAAGGAGTGGAAGGGTCTTGATGACCTTGGCATCGCTCCTGCTGATCTTGAAAAGCCTGTCGTTAACTTTGTGATGCCTGCTCATCACATCAAGCCGGTGGCGGTCTATGAGCCTGTGCGTACTGGTCAGATTGAAGTCAAGATCGCTGACGATGCTAACACTGCCGCAGCACTCAAAGTCGAGCTGGTCAACGGTGAAAACACGGCAATAACCCTTGATCATGCCGAAGGCAGTGCAACTTGGGCAACCAAGAAGGATTTACCTGCTGGCACCTATACCCTGCGAGTTTCTGGTGTACCCGAAGGTTTTGAGCTCGTGCGCGATAAGGATCTTGCGGACAACGTGAGCTTCACCCTCGTACCAAAGGCAGATGAGAATGGCACTGCCCCTGGTGAGCAGCCAGCCGCTCCATCTGAATACAGCGCAACGATAACCATCACCAAGGACGATCTGCGCACAAAGGAAACCTTTGTGATGGGCCTCAAGCTCAACGATGTTCGTGAACCTGCTCCAGAGCCAGAGCCCGCTCCAGAGCCCGAGCCAGAACCAACTCCGGCGCCAGGTCCTGAGCCTGATGATCCTAACCCAGCTCCGACTCCCGATCCGGAACCCGAACCACAGCCAGCGCCTGATCCAGAGTGGAGCGATGATCCGCAACCTGCCGAGCCGGTGAATCCAGTTCCACCAGTCGTTGATGAAAAACCTGCTGCGACCACCAGCAAGAAGCTTCCTCAGACGAGTGATGTCATCACTGGCGCATTGTTGTTTGCTGGCCTTGGCGTCGCCGCTATCGTCGGCGGCATCTTAGTCATGAAACGCCGTTCAGACAAGCGCTCATAGGTCTGAGTGAAGCGCTCTCTCCTGAACTCTCTCCCACTCCATCATCCAAACAAAAGGCGCAATGCCCAGATATACGGGCATTGCGCCTTCTCTTTTGCAAATCTTTTAGCCTCGTAGCTTGTGCAAGGGCTTATCACCCTACCAACTAAAAGGCCTCAATGAGCAAACCGGTTATTTCTTGGCATCAAACTTTGCGTTGATGTCGTCCAAGAACTTATCGGCCTTATCCAGCACCTCACGGCTTTCCTGTGGGTTGTGGAATCCATCGCCGTTCTGCGAGAAGAAGTACGTCCAGTAGAACTGAGCAGAACGCGTCATATCGCGAACTTCCTCAAGCTCTGCTTCGCTCAAGCCTTCTGCATTAGCGGCGATGCGCTGGTGAACCTGAACGAGCTTGTCGGATACAGCAACCTGCTTGTCATCCAGATTCTTCTGCAGGCTGTTGACCTTATCGGCCAAGCCATCCTGCGTGTCGCTCGTGTGGCAACCCAAGCAGACATTCTGCATGATAGTGTCGCTTGCCAATGGGCTTGTCCACGTGTGCGAACGATAGCCTTCCTCGCGTGCCATGTGGCAGTCGGAGCAAACCAGACCCATCTTTGCATGTGAGGAGGTATGATATGCCTCATAATCTGGATGCTGAACATGAGCAACCTTTACGCCTGAATCAGGGTGCGTGTAGTCAACGATGTTGTGATCGTTGTAGTGCTGCAACATGCCGTCAGGTGATACGCCATGACTATATGGGTTTGTGATTGCGCCTGTCTGTGGATCTGCATAGTAGTCGTTGTGACACTGAGCGCAAACCTGCATACGAGGATCAATCTTGATGTCATATTCATTCATAGCGTTAACCAAGTTAGTGCGGTTCATGTGCATAACGCCAGGCTCGTTCTCGTGGCAGTCGTAGCATGCAATACCGGTATTGCACTTGGCTGCCATCTCGTTGAAGTCCATCTTGTAAAACTCGTCACCATACTCTTGCTCGAGCACCATGTAATAAGGAGTCTTACAGGACAAACAGCTCGCATAAGGGTGAGGGCGAAGCGTATTCTTCACCGTCTCGAGCGCAGAGGTGTGACCCAGCGGCACCGAATACTCCTTAGAGTAACCATAGCCTTTGTAGATGTATTTAATATTTGGATACATCTCGGTAAAGTCATTGGATGGATAAGCGCCAGGATGGTCATTGGTCTGAATCTCATTGGCCTCATACGATGCAACGAGTTCGGGGAACTGATCCTTGTAAGCATCCGGATCTTTGATGTTCGGATCAAGATGCTCGGAGCTCACAGGGCCAGTTGGGTTCATTGCAAATGGCGAAAGAACTGCAGACCCACCTGAATCTTTATTGTCAGGACGAGGCTGTCCTTGACCTGGGTGACATGCAGCCAATGCAAAGAGTGCACCTGTGATGCAAACAGCAACGATCCCCTTGATAATCTGTTGTTTGTGCTGTTTCATCATTTCCCTCCTCTCATGCAGCAATAACAACGTTATTCATCAAAATTATAGATGAGGAGGAATCGTGGCATTATTGCATATGCAACATTTGAGTACATAATTTGTCCATATTTCCTCCGCAAGGTCTTCACGTTGCGGAGGTGATGAACTGAGCCGTCCAAGGGCGGATGTACCGCGCGATTATCATCGAGATGCTCGAGAGAGACGAGTCACGCTGAGTTATCTGAGCTATTTTTTGCTGTCCAAGTCTCGCCTAGCCGCCTTGCAAGCCCACCCAGTCAATCACATGGATCGCATTGCCGTGAAAATCAAGGTAGCCCATGTCGCGCAGGCGACTCATTTCTCGAGAAAGCGCCGACCGGTTGACACAGAGCATCTCGGCAAGCTCGGTACGCGTAAGAGAAAGCTCGATCACCCGCGGATAGTCCTCAACGTGATCTCTCATCATCTGACGGCGCGCCTGCTGCTCCAGATAGGCTGCAAGTTTTTCTTGGGTGGTGCGACGCGAGAGCACCTCGACGCGATCCCGCAGCACCTTGGTCTTTTGCGCCATCGTGCTAATTGCGTTTTTCGCTACAAGCGAACTTGCCCGCGCCAAACTCATCGAAAGCTGTGGCCTGTGATCAATCGTGCGGATGATTTTTTGGATATCAAAAGTTACAACACGCAGTGGGGTGAGCGCTCGAACACTAACCGGTGAGGTTTCAAGTTCAAGACAATTGAGAACTTCGGCATATGTGTCGCTCGACTCCACTCGCTCAATCATTGAAGAAGCCCCGGAAATGCTCGGTTGCTCAATAATTGCCATACCAGAAATAATGATACCCATACGAGGCTTGTCGATGCCTGCCAGCAAAATGAACTCATCGGGCGCAAACTCACGCACCTTGGCGTGAGAAATTGTCAAAAGCTCGTCGATATCGTTTAAGTCGATCCCTGCAAACAATCGTGACTGGGCACAAACCAGCAGATCAGCTTGTTTCATATGGCTCCTGGGGTTGTTGGTGCAACTAAGATACCCATGTCGCTGACTGATCAAACACGAGATAGTTTTATTACGTACAGAAACATACGAAGCTGCACTTAAGATTCATCGAATTTTTCAAGTACATCGCCAATGTTGTTCAATACATTTTTAGCGCCTACCGCCTTTTGCTTGAGTGATTCTTTGGCAGCGGCAGCCTCTGTCTTGCTCACCTTACCGTCCCCAGTATCTACTGAAAGCAAGCGAGCTCCATCAACTGATTTGAGATCAAAAAACATCGCCGCGCTTTTTTCTTGCATGGTAATTTCATTCGGGCATAGATCGGCACAGAGCGTGCAACCCGTGCAGTACGCCGCATATAGCACGAGTGGAGGAGTGGTAGTCTCATCAACATCGAGGGCACCATGTGGGCATTTTTCGGCACAAAGTCGCGCCGCTTCGAGGCTTAAGCCCTCACTGATCTTTGGTAGGCTCACCGTGATGCGATCGGCGAGCTCCTCGTGATCTTTAAGCGCTGTCAGCATGAGCGCTCGATATGCCGAGAGCACTCGAGGTCTCTGCGCACTTGAACGCGAACCGCTCACACGCTCGAGCGCTGAGGTGATCCGGCTAAGCGTCTGACCGTGGGCTTGTAGGCGCTGGTAGCTCTGGGCGATCTTTTTTGTGATCGGATTGACGCTTGCCGCCGTCATACCAGCGTTTTTTGCCGCCTTTTTGAGAAATTCCTTGCGCTCCACGTCTCGGCGAACCTCAAGATGCATCTCTTCTTCGGTTGCGGCAAGCCCAAGCTCGGCATTTGCCCAGTGCTCACCCGTTGCAATGTGATGAGAAAGCAACTCATCTCCCGTAGTGGTTCGGCACTTATCGCATTTGCCAAGAGGCAAGTAAACGTTGATGTTTTTGTAGTCCACGAGCAGAGCAAACCACAGTTCAGGGGTCAAAAGCCCGATACACGGCAAAACAATCTGCGCATCATGTGGTACGTGCCCCAGTGCTCTTGTGCACGTGATATAGACCTGCTCATGCAGCTGAGCCTGAGCGGCGATGTCGTGATAGAGCTTGCGCGGCTCAAACTTAGCGTGACGCAAGGCGTGGGTTGGACAAACACCGATGCAAACCCCGCATTTAATACAGGTGTGATTGATTTCAATATCACCATCAGCAATGTGAATGCAATCCTTGGGACACGCTGCTAGACATCGATTACAGCTTGCCTCATCCTCGGCAATGCAGCGCGTGCAGAGGCTTGCGTCAACCTGCGGAACCGCCTTGTAATCTGAAGGCGTCCACGCGCGCCTGCTTGAGGTGGTGCCATCATCGGAAAGCTCCGTAAAGCTGTTTTTGAGATCTTCAAACTCCTTGGAAATCCCAATCAAATCATCAAGCCAGTCCCCCACGGTTCACCTCCACTACGCCTTATTGCCTTGCATTCATTGATAGAGGCTTTGTCGTCTCGCAGATCATTCGTCCAGTCGATCGCCCGCCTCGCGCCTCACTACGGATGCTGGCGGCGGTACTCGTACATACAAATCGAAGCCGCCTGTGCCACATTGAGAGAACGCACGCTCCCCAACTGATCAATCTTGATCGCGCCACCATTGCAGAGTTTAAAAAGCTCAGGAGCAATGCCCGCCATCTCCTCACCAAACAAAAACCCACTTTTTGCTGGCAGCGCAACCTGTGTGAGCGACTGCGGCTCATACTGCTCAACATTCTCGACAGCAAAAATCGTATATCCCTCGCCGATCAAGTCAAGAATGATTGACTCATCAAACGCGTGCAAGACATGCTCATAATGATAGGTGCCGACCGCCCCGCGCCTGTCATATTTTTGCTTACCGATTAAGTAAACCGCCTTGAATAAGAAGGCATTTGCAGCACGGATGATCTGAGCTTTATTGAAATCGTTGGTGTGATTGAGACACAGGCATACCGCTTCGCATCGCTTAAGATCAAGGGCACGGCGGATATCTTCTTCCACCATGCCCTTGTACAAGTCAATCAAATTGCGCGAGTCGCTGGCGGGAGCATCCCCGCATAAATTGTCATTGAGAACATCTTTGCGCGAGGGGCTAATAGTAGCATCCCCGTGCGGCGTCTCTAATCTCTTGGGAGAATCAATCATGGCAACCAACGTGAGCGGTTACGATGCAGATGCGCTTTGAGCCACTTGGGATGAATTTAGCTTTTCTTCGCGATCTGCCATCGTGGCGTACAGGTTTGCAACAAGTGCACCCGAGATATTATGCCAGATGCTAAACATCGCACCAGGAACAACTGCCAGCGGATAGGCAGCAAAATGCTTGAGTGCTAGCGTGGTCGCAAGTCCTGAATTTTGCATGCCAACCTCGATCGACACAGCACGCATCTGCTGAGGCGTAAGCCCCACGACGCGTCCCACGACATAACCCAAGGCATAGCCCAAAAGATTATGAAGAACGACAACCAGCAAAACCAGCAGCCCGACCGACATGATCTTTTGGGCATTCACCGCAACAACGGCAGCAAGGATGAGGCTGATTGCCACGATCGAAACGAGCGGCAATACCTCAACCACCGCCTTGGTCAGGCGAGCGAAGAAGGTATTGACCAAAACGCCCGCAACGATCGGTGCGATCACCACCTGAAGGATCGACACAAACATGCCAAGTGCGGCAACCTCAACGCTCTGACCAGCAAACACCAGCGTCAAAAGCGGTGTTGCCAACGGCGCGAGAAGTGTAGTGCATGCCGTCATGCCAACCGAAAGCGCTACATCTCCCTTAGCAAGGTAAGTAATGACATTTGATGAAGTACCGCCAGGACAGGCGCCCACAAGAATGACGCCCACCGCAAGCTCAACTGGCAACGAAAACACCTTGCAGAGCAAAAACGCCATGAGCGGCATGATGACAAACTGAGCGAGCACGCCAACGGCGAGTGCTTTGGGGCGCGTAAAAACGACTTTGAAATCCTCAAAATGCAGGGTCAGACCCATGCCAAACATAACGATCGCCAACAGCGTGTTGACGTATGAGGTCTTGGCAACGAGCATGGTTTGCTCAGGAAAGACAAGCGCAACTGCAGTAACTGCCAAAATGATAATTGCCATGAATCTCCCGGCTAACGTGCTGACTTGCTTAAGTACTTGCATTGGCTTGCCTCCTTTACGATTACTCAAACGGCCAATGAAAAAGCGTCACACCACTATAGTGATGTGACGCATGAGCAATCATTCATTTGAATAGATATTGTGCGAACGGCACCAAGCATGCGGCAAGCGTTTTTTGGGTGGCAGACTCCCGCCTACAGCACCTCAGGGTTCAAACACGATTCTGGAGTCTGACCTCGTAAAACGTCGATGACCTGCTGAGTACAGCGGCCTCTGAGCTCTCGCCCGCTTTGCTCAGACCAATAGGCCGCATGTGGCGTGAGAATTGCATGCGGAGCAGCGAGCAGCGGATGATCCATACTGAGCGGCTCTTGCTCAAAGACGTCGATGCCCGCGCCATAGAGCTGCCCTGCTGTCAGCGCCTGCGCCAGCGCAACGGTGTCAACCACCGCGCCACGCGAGGTGTTGACGAGAATCGCTTCGGGCTTCATGAGAGCAAGGCGTTTTTTGTTGATGAGGTGCTTGGTCTGGCTGGTGAGCGCCACGTGAAGGCTGATGATGTCGCTTGAGGCGATGAGCTCATCAAGCTCAAGCACCGCAAAGCCATCTGGGGTACTTGAGCCAGGTGTCAGGCGCCTCGACCAACAGACCACCTCAAAACCCAGACCTTTCGCCTTCTTTGCAACAGCCCTGCCAATATCACCCATCCCGATCACACCAAAGACCTTGCCATTGATCTGCTGCAAGGGGCGCTGGACGTGAAAGCTCCAGATGCCTTGGCGTATGTCGCGGTCAAAGTCAACGACGCGACGCAGGGCGCAAAGCGCGAGCGCAAGCGCGTGATCAGAGACCGGCTCAGTACCGTAACCTGGAACGTTGCACACGGCGATACCGTGATCGGTCGCGGCTGCTAGATCGATGTTGTCAACGCCAGTTCCCGTGCGACCGATGACCTTGACCTGCCCCGCAAGCGCAGCAAGCACGCGGCGGGTAAACGGGCCATATGAAGTGATAATGCCTTGAGCTTGAGATGCAGTGATCTTCTCGATCAGCTCATCCTCGCCCGTGCAATCGAGCGCACAAAACTCAAAACCCGCCTGGGTGATGAGCGTTTCTTCAAGCTTAGATTCAGGAAAATCGCTATCGCTGATAGCGATGAGCGTGCGAGTGCCAGACATGAGCCATCCTTTCGGGTTAGACGAGACGTATGAGCAAATCTGTTGGATAGCCAACATCGACGAGGGTCAAACCTTGCGCTGGCGCAGTTGGTCCTGCCTGTGATCGGTCTTGAGCAAGCAACACCTCGCGCATCCAATCGGGATGCTTTGCGTGCCGCCCTACTTCAACAAGGCTACCCACAATTACGCGAACCATCGAATGCAAAAAGGCATTCCCCGTAATTTCGACCGCAATAAAGTCTCCGTCAAAGGTGGTTTGTCGTGATACGCCTGCCGATAAGATCGCACGATTTGTGTGTGCGAGCTGCTGCGCCGAGCTCGCCTTGCAAAAGCTCACAAAATCATGCTCACCAATGAGATGGGCAAGCGCCTCGTTCATGGCATTGACATCGAGCGTTGGCTTTACCTGCCAGCAATATCCTCTCATGAGCGCAGCCTTATGCCGCTGCGCCTTGTCGCGAATCAAATAGCGATAGCTGCGATATTCGGCATTAAAGCGAGCAGAAAAATCTGCAGGAGCAAGAAAGACTCCCTGCAGGCCAATATCGGGAGGCAACAATGCAAAGAGCGCACGTGCTAGGCGATCAGGATCCCGATGAAGACACTCAAGCTCATCGGCAATAAGACCAAAACTCACAAACTGCGCTGTTGCATGAACACCAGCGTCAGTCCTTCCAGCGCATACCGTCTCAATTGGGCGACGCAAATAGGTGGCAAGCGACCGTTCAAGCTCATCTTGAACGGTCCTGATGTGTTCAAAGGGCTGACGGGCAAAGCCGGCATAAGCAGCACCATCGTAACTCAGGCGCAGAACGAGCTGCGCGCAAAGCTCTTGAACATCATCGACATGTTGTCTATTTGTCATGGCGCACCTTGGTTGAGCGGACATTAGTTATCTGCTGATGGTAACACCAACACACAAAAAAGGTCTTCGCCCTAAACGCCAAAGGACGAAGACCTCATTGAGTGGAAATGGAATAGCTCTCAAGAGGAGCTCTCAAGAGGAGTTCGCAAAAGCTGCTCACAAGCCGCGTGCAGATTTGGCTGAAAGCTTACGCGTCCTCTCATATGGAGTGATTGGCGCTCTTGTATTGTGTCCCTTACTTAGCAGCGTACTTCTTAGCCACCTGACGACCAGCGATATACGCCATGATCTCGGGCGTGCCACCACCAAACATGTTGCCGCGAAGATCCGCCCAGATGCGACCGATACGAACCTCCTTGGTATAGCCTAAGCCCGCATAAATCGACAGCGCCATATCGGCAACGTTAAAACACTCGGTGCAGCCATAGCGCTTAAGCAACGCAGAATCGAGCTGAACCGACTCACCGTTGTCGATCTTCCAGAGCGTCTTATAGAGCATGTTGCGCGTATTCTGGATGCGAATCTCCATCTCGGTTAGCTTTTCTTGGATCATCTGAAACTGTGAGATTGGCTTGTTAAAGGCGATGCGCTGGTTTGCATAACGAACAGCATCCTCAAGTGCTGCGCGAGCAAGACCAACCTGCTCTGCAACGATAAGCGCACGCTCAACCTCAAAATTCTTCATGAGCATCATAAAGCCCTCGCCTGGCTTGCCCATGCGCTGATCTTCGGTAAGCACAACGTCATCAAAATAAACCTCGCAAAACGGAATGCACTGCTGGCCAATCTTTTCGAGCGGAGCAGTCGAGACACCAGGGGTGTCCATCTTAACCAGCCAGAGAGACATCTTGCTGTTCTCGCGCGATGGATCCTCATCCTTGGCAATCACAACCGTGTATGGAAGCTTAGCACCCATGGTAACCCAGGTCTTTTGCCCGCTCAGGACATACGTACCATCGGCCTGCTTTCGGGTCACTGCCGTCATGGAGCGGTTATCGGAACCGGCACCTGGCTCAGAAATCGAAAGTGAGCCCAGTGGCCAACCGGTGCTCATATACTCATCCATCGACTGCTGGATCTGCTCAGGCGTACCAAACTCACAAATATCGAACATGGTCAGCGAATTTTGATAGAGGATGTGATTGCATCCGCTTGCATAATAGAGCTCCTCGATCATGAGACCCAAGGTCACCATGTCGCACGGAATACCACCGTACTCCTCAGGAATGCCCATGAGACCAAAGCCAGCATCGCGATACGCCTCAGCAATCTCATCGGGCATGTCGTGATCCTCGTACATCTTGTTCACGACATCTTCGGTAAAATATCGCTCGGCAAACTCACGAACGCTCTCGAGTAAAAGCTCTTGCTCATCGGTCAACGAAAAATCAATTGCCATCTTGCATCCCCCGTTGCATCTTGAAGGTGATCGATACATCGGTTGTAGTATGTGGTGATTTTGTTTGACCATGGATACCCAAAATAAGAAATCTGGGTAGTTTTCTATCGAAGCTCGAGCGGCCAGCAATCAATTTATTCATGAAATTTATAGGTCTGCAAATACCTCGTTTAATTGATCAGTTAATGCTATTGATCAGGTTAAATGATACAAAACAGCTATGCTTTTTTATCAAGTGGCAAACCTAAAATTCTAAAAGGAAGTGATTGATAGCACACGTCGATGAGGGCTGCCACATGCACAGCACCAAAAAGCTCTTTGCCCAAGTGTTGTTGGAGCTTGCCGCAACGCAGCCACTTGCTAAGATCTCTATCTCAGACATCGTGGGTGCGGCGAAGAAGAATCGCAAGACGTTCTATTATCACTTTGTCGATAAAACCGAACTCATCTCTTGGGTATTGCGTGCTGACCTTGCCGATGATCTTGCTCGACACTATCCCAGCCATGAGCTTACCACGGGCGATAACCTGCATGATACCTTTGTTGACTGCCCGTACTTTGTCAAGCAGACAACCACGCCATGCGCGCTGATCGTCACGAGTTTAACTCGCGTGTTTGAAGCGCGACGTGAGTTTTATCTGCAAGTCCTCAAATCATCACTGGGTCAGATGATTTTTAACCAGCTCTTTGCCCTCTTTGTGCCCTTGTTTGAACAGAGCATCAAACAGGTCTACGGCAAGACAAGCTGCGCCATGCTCACCTCAACACAGATGACGATTTTAGCCGAGCACGAAGTGAGCGCTCTCATGACACTTGCATTCAGGCGATTTCTTGCGGGAGCACCCGAACTCAAGCCCGAGGAAGCCGCCATGCTCGACCTGCCATTTTTAGCGGTTCACAAACTTATTGCTTCAGGCGAGCTCGGCAACAGTGCGCCCAGTTTTATGAGCAATGGAAAGATGTGTCATGAGCTCCTCTTTTAGCCCGACTCGCACCAAGGCTCAGCACAAGCCCCGCGTTGCCGAGGGCGATCTCGCGTTTTTCGCAAGTGGCTCATCCCTTGCCATGCAAATCGGATCTTTAAACCAAGCTGCAAAGCCCAACGACCACGGCGAGCTCATGCTGCCATGCTGTGAGACTGAATCTGCAGCCACCCTCCCAATCCTTGAGCTTGATAGAGCTCCTGGCGTTACCCTCGAATACAGCATCGAAGGTGGTTTTAACAGCAACGCAATTTTTTGCCGCTGCAGCATCAACCAGCAGCAAGCAGAGCTTCAAGACTCACGCGTAATCTGGGTGGCACTCAAGACGTTTACCGGTTTTCAGTTTAAGTATGTAACACCAAACAAGTACGGACCGATCAAGTTTGCCCTTGCCGACGAGGATGCCTTTGTGTACTGCAATAAGCAACCATGCGAGGAGTGTGGCTTTCGATGCAAGCGAGGGTTTATCCTCTATGCCGCCATTAGTGGCGTTGGTGTCATCAGGCTGCCCTTGGATCGCGTGAGCATGTTGCCGTCGTTTCATCAGAGCGCTCGAGACTTTGCCGATGGCGCACGAACATAGCGAGCTCAAATCTCTTGGGAGGCTGGTCAGTCTGAGGGTTGACCAGTTTGAGACCGACTCGCTTGCCTCACATAACTCGCTCAACTCGCTATGAGCCCAATCCCCAACCATAGTAAAATGCCCGAGGGTTGCGAGACCCTCGGGCATGACATTGATGATTGAGAGCTATCAGATTCCAGCGCCTAAAGCTTGGTGTTGTGGTGCTCCTCTGCCATCAGCATTGCCACAAATGCAATCAATGAAATCGCAATGAGGTAAAACGCTGGAGACAACGGTGAACCAGTCACCGAGATCAACCAGGTTGAAACCATCGGCACCGTACCACCAAAGATGGCATTTGCCATGTTGAACGACAGCGCAAAACCAGAGAAGCGAACCTCAGTCGGGAATGACTCGGACAAGAACGACGCGAGCGTTCCGTCGTTGACGGTCAAGATCGCCGCCATAACCAGCATGACAAGCAAGGTCAGCTGCCATGAACCAGTATCAAGGAGCAGGAAGGCCGGAATCGCCAGGATGATGAAGCCTAAGCATGCACCGATGAGCATCTTCTTGCGACCAAACTTATCTGAGAGCACACCCATACCAAAGATAAATGCGATATAGGCAACCAGCATGACGGTCGTGAGGCCGTGGGCGACCGTTGGATCCATCATGACGGTCTCGGTCATGTAGTTTGGCAAGTAGGTCAAAACCATATAGAAGCCAACAGCGTTGAGCGACGCCACACCAAAGGAAATGATGAGCGGCTTAAAATGCTTACGGAACAACAAAATCGTTGGTGAATTTTTGCCCTTGGCACCGCCCTTTTCCTCAAGCTTTTCTTTCATCTCGCGGTATGAAGGCGAATCCTCAAGACGGGCGCGAACATACCACACAATAATGCCAAACGGCAGGGCGATCAAGAACGGGATACGCCAACCCCACGCATAGAGCGCCTCAGGGCTGAGCATTGCACTAAAGAGTGTTGCGGTTGCAGAGCCGAGCAACAAGCCACCAGCAGCCGATGCTGGTACAAGCGAGCAATACAAACCACGGTGCTTGCGTGGTGCATACTCAGCCAAAAATGTTGCGGCACCTGAATACTCACCCGATGCCGAAAAACCTTGCGCCATGCGAAACAACAGCAAGGCGACTGGCGCCACATAGCCGATAGCCTCGTAGGAAGGCAGCAAACCGATGGCGACCGTTGCGCCGGTCATAATGACGATGGTCATCGTGAGTGTCCATCGGCGACCTTTTTTATCGCCCAAATAACCCCAGACGATACCGCCGATCGGGCGCATTAAGAACGAAAGAGCAAAGACCGCGTAGGTCTGAAGAATTGCAAGAGTTTTATCGCCCGATGGAAAGAAAACCAGCGAGATGATTGAAGCAAAGTAGAGATATGAGCCGTAGTCGAACCACTCAATAAAACTACCGAAAAAAGAGGCAAAAGTGACGCGACGTAATGTCTTGTGCTCCTCTTTCTGTTTTGCATCGTGACTTACATGACTCGTCAAGGAGTCTGATTGTCTACCATTCATAGTTATTCCTTTGATTGGTTACAGAGGCTCTTCTCGTATGTCACTCGCGAATGACGCACCGTTAACAGCACCGCCGTCTCGAGCAGGTTTTGAGCAAATTCTTTACCGCTCACCTTGCCGTTCGTTCCCAGATAAGGGTCGCGATCAACAAGAATAAAGTCTGCCTTGGGCGCCTTATCTATACAGTTAAATACCCCAGGTACAAACTCTTGATGTCTTGTTGAGGCGAGAAGGGCTTCTTTTACCGTTAAGCGCTGATCCTTGCCCCACTCCCAGCTCTCACTGGTTGGGAGAAGGTCGGCTTGACCATACGAGGAGGTAGATTCGAAGATGTGTGCTGTGGTGCTCTCACCGCTTGCTTGGTCATCACGATCAACAGGACCACGGTAGACCGCAGCCGCCATCGCCAACCACGGATCAACACACGCGACCGGCCCATCAGAACCAAGCGCAAGAGTTACCCCCGCATCAAGCAAATCCTTAAAGCAATAGCACCGATCCATCTGTGTTGGCCAATTCTTTTGAGCCAACGGGTAATCATCGAGCAGATGTGCTGGCTGCACCGATGCAATCAAGCCGAGCTTTGCAATGCGCTCTGCCTGGCCTTCATCAATAAGCTGTGCGTGCTCAATGCTCCCCTTTAAATTGAGGCCTTGTGCGACAACCTGCTCGCACGCCAAGAGGATGTCTTCGATGGCCGCATCTCCGATACCATGGATAGCCACCGAAAAGCCCTCTTGCGTCGCCTTGAGTACATAGTCATACAGCTCTTTCTGGCTGTATGACTCAATGCCGTATCCCCCATCGGGATACGGTGTCTTACAATATGCCGTGCACGTCCCGAGTGACCCATCAACGATGATCTTGAACTGGGTGTACGCAATGTCGGCATCATCATCGTCAACGAGCTTTTGACCACTCGTAACACCCTCATCGAGCCTGAGCTGAAACTTCTCAGGATAGATCGAGACCTCAACTGCCATTGACTTGACAATCGAGCGATCCCAGGTCGTCCACGGTAGATCCGTAAACGACATATCCCTGACACCAACCAAGCCCTTGGCAGCGCATTGCTCGATAAAGTGTTCTACGCCCATCTTGAGGCGCAGCTCATGATCATGCGTGTGAGCAAAAACGTTGAGCAGATCGAACCACTCCTGCTCACGCATGAGACCTTCGTGGTGCTCAAGGCCATAAGCCTCTTGCGCCACGGAGTTCAACAGACCGCAGTGCACGTCCCCTGAAATTGCGATGACCTGATAGCCTTTGGTCTTCTCGTCAAGCTCAGCAACCGACGGCTCATACGACCACTGCGAGGGTCGAAAGCCGCTTGCTTGAATCAAGCGCGGATACTCAACAAGCTGAGGCTCAGCCTTGCCGCTTTCAATCTGTTCGATGTAATGAGCAATCTTGTCGATCAAATCGTGTGGATCGCGAGCATCGCTCACATCAAGACGAGTCAGTTGCTGAGCACAAAGATCGACGTGGACATGCTCATCCCAAAGACCAGGGAGCAAGTATGCCCCTTGAGCATCGATCACGCGATCTGCCTGCTGCGCACGAGCAGAACTCTCAGCAAGGCTGTGGATAGCCTCATCATGAGCAGCAGGCAGAGGATAAATCTCAGTGATGCGATCATCAACGGTCGTCAGAGAGAACCTTCCTGTATGCCCCACTAGCTTGAAATTGGTAACTACTAAACGAGCCATAGATACTTCATCTCACATACCGTGTGGTGCGCAACACCTCAAGCGTCACGCAGAAAGTTCTACGCAGACAGCTCTGCAGGTGTTTCTAGCGATTTTGCCTTTTTCTCGGCAAGGATCGCCTTGATTGACGGAACGGCACCGCCAGCAATAATCAATATCGCACCGATAATGGTGTTGACGGTGAAAGGCTCACCAAAGACAACAAAGCCAACGAAGAGCGCGACGGGGACTTCCCAATATGCGATGGTACCGTAGTCAGCAGCCGAGAGATTGCGTCCTGCAACGAGAAGCAAACCAAGGGCGAATGGGCCGCAAATAATCCAGAGCAAGACAGCGCCGATCCAGTTCCACGTGGTGAACTGAATGTTTGAAGCCCAGTTACTCATACCGTCCAAAAGGCTCAAAGCATTAAGTGCGATAGCGACAATACCTGCGCCGAGGGTTGCAAAGATGAAGTTCCACACACCACGAGCGGTGCTATCTGCATCCTTGCGATAGCCGTTAAAGAACATCGAGGCGCCATAAAAGAAACCTGATGCCAGACCAAACAGGTCGCCCAGACCCTTTTGCGGGTGTTCAGGTGTTGAGGTTGCAAGCTCAAGACCAAAGAAGAAGCCGTCCTTAGAAAAGCCCATGAGCTCATTACCAAACAACATACCGATAAATACGGCAACCAAGCAGATCCACTTGAGTGGCGTCATCGGTTCTTTTCTAAAAATACGCGCAAGTAATACGCAGATAACAGGGCCAATGTAGATAAAGAGAACAGCATTGGCGACTGAGGTCATCAGCGTTGAGGTTACGTAGCAGGCAAGCGACAAACCGATCATCAAGCCGCCCATTGCGATTGAAAAGCTCAGACGAAGTTTCTTAAAAACTTCGACCTTTCCAGTTGCAAAGAGCAAGATGACGAAGAACAGGATGCCCATCGACATGCGGCCGACGGCCATGACCGCACCAACTGAGTCGCCAGCATTGAGACCCATGGTACCGTCGAGAAATTCGGTGCGAGTTGCCCAGCGGCTAAACAATGGAACCAAACCCATACCGGTGGCGGAGAGCAGCATGGCAATAACACCGAGACTCCGCTTCGCCTTATATTCTTCGGACATTTTTCCTCCACGAAAATACCGAGTGATGCTCAGCGTCATTAAGAACGGGCCAGGTTACCTGATTAATTCTTGTGCGAATGAAGCGAGCATGAAATGAAAGACAAGGTCAAACAGTTGTACCACCAATTGCGACAAAAACTGTGACCCGAAATAAAAAAGGTGAACTGCTAGCCGAAAAGTACGATCTAGCAGTCCACCTCACTTTTTACCTAACTGATTTAAAAAACGTCAGTTTTTTAAACGAGCGTAGGATCCTCTACCTGATTCGGGAAGTAGTCCTCGCAGCCACCCTCACGGTAGACGTCAGCGGTTGCGCAGTGCAGAGCGCCGCCGAATGGATATGCATCACGGAATGGAACAGGGATAACGTTCATGCCGAGCTTATCCATTTGCTCCTGCTGGTTAACCTCAGAAGCCTCAACGATAACCGTCTTGTGATCGAGAACGAGGCAGTTCATTGACAGCCATACTGAGGAGTAGCACAGTGGTGGTGGCTCCTTGTGAGCTGGCATAGCTGCATCGACGATCTCCCAATCGTTTGCCTCGAAGATCTTACGCTGCTCTTCGGGGAGACGACGGTGAGGGTTGTTGATAATCAGGCCTGGACGCAGCGGTACGAAGGTTGCGTCGATGTGGATTGGATATGGGTCGCCAGGGAAGTTCACAGCGTGAACGCGAAGCTCTGGATAGTAACGCTTGAACCACTCCATAGCGGTGCGGTTGGTGGTCAGACCATGCTGGATGAAGAGGTCCTTGCCGAGGCGAAGAACGTCAGCAGCATCCCACATTGGCTCAACTTCGGTGGTAACGAAGTCCTTGTTAGCAGTACGAACAAGGCGCTCCTCGAGAGAGATCCTCTCGTCATAGTAGTTGTGCTTGTAGGAAGCATCGGTCAGACGAGGACGAGGTGCCTGGGTCCACTTGAACTCTGGATCCTCATCAAAGTACTGCTTCATGAGATCCCAGTATGCGAGATACTCAAAGTAGCGGCAGCGGAATGAGTTTGCTGATGCCATGATCTCGTTACCGATCGTGAGCAGGATGTCACGAGGAGGCATGCAAGTCATCATGGAATCGGTGCGGAAATCAGGAGTAATTACTGGCTGATTCCACTGCAATGGAGTTGGGCGATCAACCTTGACGCCGTGATCCTCCAGAGTCTTTGCGAGGAAATCAAGCTGAGCATTTGCCTTCTCGACAGTCTCAGTTGGACGAGGTCCCCACATACCACGCATCTCTGAATCGACTGGCACCTTTTCTGAAGTTGCCGGCTCTTCAGGAGGAATGACAGAGTTGTCTGCACGACCAACGATGACCCTCTTCAAAGGATCAAAGTCATTCCAAGAATTGACAATTTTAGCCATTGCCACTCCTTTCACTTAGCCCTGCATGAATTGCAAAGCTCTTGAAAACTACTTGCGGTCTCCCAGGGTAGCTACCATGACAGCCTTAATGGTGTGCATACGGTTCTCAGCCTGGTCGAAGACGATGGAAGCCTCGGACTCAAATACCTCGTTGGTGACCTCCATGCACTCCATACCAGTCTTCTGGTAGATGTCCTCACCAACGGTCGTCTTGCGATCGTGGAAGGCTGGGAGGCAGTGCAGGAACTTGACGTTAGGATTACCGGTAGCCTCCATGAGCTCCTTGTTCACCTGATAGTCGCGCAGCAACTCAATGCGTGCGTCCCACACTTCCTTAGGTTCGCCCATCGATACCCAAACGTCAGCGTAGAGGAAGTCACAGCCCTTAACGCCCTCGCGTGGATCATCGGTGTGCGTAATGCGTGCGCCGGTCTCCTTGGCAATCTCGTTTGCCTTGTCGATCCACTTCTGGTCGTTCCAGAGTTCCTTAGGACCAACGATACGAACGTCCATGCCCATCATGGCGCCAGCGATCATGAGTGAGTTTGAAATATTGTTGCGAGCATCGCCGAGATAAGCGAACGAAATCTCATTGTCTGGCTTGTCGGAGTGCTCCTGCATCGTCAGGATGTCGCAGAGCATCTGGGTTGGGTGCCAGTCATCGGTCAAGCCATTCCATACAGGTACACCGGAGAGCTCAGCGAGAATCTCTACGTGCTCCTGCTTCTTACCGCGAAACTCGATGCCGTCATAGTAGCGACCCAAGACGCGAGCGGTGTCCTCAACGGACTCCTTATGACCCATCTGTGATGAGCTTGGATCGAGGAAGGTGACGTTAGCACCCTGGTCGAAAGCCGCGACCTCAAATGAGCAACGGGTACGGGTTGAGGTCTTCTCGAAGATAAGAGCAATGTTCTTATCCTGGAGGTACTTAACCTCGCGACCCTCCTTCTTAGCAGCCTTGAGCTCCTTAGCTAGCTCCAGCAACTCACGCCACTCAGCTGGGGTGAAATCTAGCTCCTTAAGAAAATGGCGTCCACGGAAATCAGTCACAGAACTTCTCCTTCTCTTCGTAGTTCTAGCTTCCGACTGTGTATGAATATGGATTGCTCCATAACCCATTAACGTAATTAATCAGCGCGCTCGATTGGGCAAGACATGCAGCGCGGGCCTCCTCGACCACGTCCAAGCTCGGCTCCTGGGATCTCCAGAACCTCAACTCCCTGTGCCCTGAGATAATCGTTTGCAAGCTCGTTGCGATCGTATGCATAAACAACATTTGGACGCAGGGTCAAAACGTTGCAAGCGTCGTTCCACTGGCCGCGCTCTGCTGAAAGGTTGTCCTCCGGCGTGGTCAGGATGTTGATCTCCTTAAGGCCAAGAGCCTTAGCGATCACGTCGTGCATCTCGCTACCCTCGTGTGAGGTAACCTTGATGCCGTCGCCATCCTTAGTGATTTCAACTGAAGGAACCATGCCGAGGTGACGATACTTGAGGAAGGTATCGTGGTTAACCATGGTCATGACCGTATCGAGGTGCATCTGCGCACGCTCCTGGACAAGCATGAGGCCGATAACCTTCGTTACACCAGAATCGGTAGTGAGAAGTCGCCTTGCGAGCCGCTCAATACCAGCTGGCGTGGTGCGCTCAGAAATGCCAACCAGAACTGCGCCGTTACCGATAACCTCGACATCGCCGCCCTCGATCGTTGCAGCGCCTTCTTTGAGCCCTTCAGACCAGAACTCAAAGCCCCCCTGAGCAAAGACTGGGTGATAGCGATAGATCGCCTCGAGGTTGATGGTCTCGCGCTGGCGAGCAACCTTTTGCATTGAGTTAACGGCAACACCACCATAGACCCAACATGACGTATCACGCGTAAAGAGGTGGTTAGGAAGGCAGCGCAGGATGAGGAAATCGTCATCAACGCGATCGAAGTACACGGAATGCTGCGTACCAATTGCCTCAAAGAGCTCACGCTTGGTAATACCTGCAATCAAAAGCTTTGCATAATCGGCAGCGGAAAGGCTATTTGCATAGTCAAGCATGATCTGGCTTGCGGTCACGCCATAGAACTGCTCATCAAACGTTGCCTTGTTTACCAGTTCACGAGCCTCTGGATTTTCGAGTGTCTCTGCCAAAAGATCCTGGAGCAGATAAACCTTAACGCCGTTGTCAGTGAGGCTTTGAGAAAAGACGTCGTGTTGCTTCTGGGCGGCCTTGAGCCACAAAACATCGTCGAAGAGCAACTCGTCTTTATTCGTTGGGGTGAGTCGTTCCATCTCTAAACCAGGCCTGTGAAGCATAACCTGTTTAAGTGGATTCACCTCTGATCGTACTGAAAATGCCATCGATTTAATCTCCTTTTCGACCGCATCTCTCTGATTGATTTCGATTATGCGCTTAGTGCAAATGTTTTGCAACGCCTTTTTTCAATAATTTTGAACGGGTGTTAACGGTGGTTTATTTTTACTAAAATACAAGGTCAATGACATTAAATTCACCCAATGTTATCCGATCGTCAGTGAGGGTGTAAATCTGTACCACCTAACCGTGCTCGTGAATAAAGCTTGCCGCTTTTTACAGAGTTAATTGCCAACATGCTGCAATTCTTATTTGTCTCATGCAGGTTTATGAATAAGCCAACATATCTGTTTTTTAATTAGATATAACTTTGTTACCGACTAACTGCCCGTAAAATATTTTGTTTCCGCACACAAGACCCGCATAAAACTGCAAAAGAAAAACCCGTACCATTGAGCCAGACCACCTCTTAACTGGCATTTTGGTACGGGTTTATCATCTAGGGTACACGCCCCGTTATCTTTTCGTCTCAGCGCCATGCGTCAAATTGCCGCGTTTTTGGCTTGTCGACGCACCCCCGAATATATCGAGAACAATCAACCGTAGCAGAAAAACTCCTTAGTCACGCATGGGCTTCATAGCGCTGTAACCAAAAAGACTCTTGTGCGCAACAATGAGATAGAGCGACATCGCAACGCAGATGAGGGCTGCCATCAAAAGCAGAATCATCATGATCCAAACAGCGCTCGCCTGGCCAACCTGCGTCGTCATCGAGCCCACGATAAAGGGCAAGAAGACCGAGGCAAAGCCCATGAAGGTGTAGTACATACCAACGTTGCGACCACGAGGGCCAGGAACGATAAGCTGGCGCAAAGTCACACCGGTCTGGAGCATACCGCCTGCAGCCGAAAATCCGAGCACGGCAATGCCGATGTAGACCGCAATGGAACCCAGGTGGAATGGCAGCGCCAAGATGATGAGTGCCAGTGCGAGAGCTGAGAGCACCGAGTCGATGAAGATAACCTTGAGCGGGCTCCAACGAAGCTTGCCCATCATGAATGCCCAGAAGAGCACAGCAATGATTGAACCAGCGGTATAAATCGAGGTCAAACCTGCTGCAGCGACACTGTCAAGACCGAGGTTGAGCATGCCGAACTGTTTTGAATACTGCTGAGCACCGTACATAATGAACATGATCACAAAACCAAAGAGCAAGGTCAGGATGTTTTCGAGGATGTTTGGCTTTCTGAGCATCGCATCCTTGGCAGCCTGAATCTCTGCCTGCGCCTGGTTAGCAGCATGACCAGCGTCATCGCCGCCTGCCGACTGCTTGCGCTTATCGTCATAAACAAATGGAGTAATCACAGCAAGCACGGTGCAGATAACTGAGAGCACAATGGGAATCCAAATATTAATATGCCAGGAGTCACCGCTGTTGATTGCCGCAAACAAAGGATAACCGATGCCTGCGACTGAGATCACTGCCTTAATGCCGATAGTTGACGAGGCCGAATACTTGGGGCTTGCCTCAGCGATGGCTGGATAGAGTGAACCATCCCAAAAACCAGAGGTTGCCACACCAGACAAAAATCCAGCAAATGCTGCGACCACGGCACTATCGGTAAGCAACATGATCACGAATGAGATGACGTAGAGCACGCCGCCCAGCACGGCGGGGATTTTGCGGCCGATGCGGTCTGAGATCTCACCGCCGACCCACACACTGATGAACTTACCAACGCCCGTCCAGGTGATCGCCATTGCTACTGCGGCAGCACCGGCAGCTGGATCGGTAAAGCCCCACTGCGTGTAAAAGTTCTCTTGGTTTTGGCTAAAAACAATCGCCTGAATACCGTGCGTAAAATAGCACATGTAGACCGTGGCGATCGCAAACACATAGCGTTTGCTTCTTTCTAATGCACTCACAAGCTTTCCTTTCTTACTCTTGCTCTAGCATATCTGTTTTGCCGCACGTAGCGGCCATTCTGTCTTGCGCTAGTCGCTCATACCTGCGCGCTGGTTATTCTGCGAGCCGCCGTGCTCGGCGACGCGCTATTTGTCGCGCCCACTATCGCGCGGATCCTCCCATTTGAAGGTGACCGTACAATTAATGAATTTTTGTACAGCGGGGGTCTTGTAGGGGCCAACAAGATAAGCCAGGTATACCTGGTGCGGCGTGAGCGAGGTGTCGCTGATCGGTAGAGCCACCAGATCAGGGAAGATCGTCACCCCTAGGGTATCGAGACAAATACCAACCGCATCTGAGCGGGAGTCAACAATTGATGCAATCGTAATTTCGTCATCGCAGGTTTCGTGTGCACATAACCCATGCTCATCGAGGATGGCATTGATACCCCCCCCCACAGGTGTGGCATCTCGATATGAAACGAGATGCGATGAGACGAGACTACTCAGCGAAATCGACTCATACTTTGCCAGGGGCGAATCTTTGTGGACAAGCGCCTTGAAGTCTTGGCTTAACACCGGGTGGAACGCAATGTTGCTCTTATCGGCAACGTGAGCACAAAAAACCACGTCGTAATCGCCTTTTTCGAGTCCATCGATCAAAGGCAGGGTTAAGCCCTGGTAGATATTGAGCTCAGTGTCTCCCCCACATTCTTTGCGATAGTGATTGAGCAGCGCTGGGATGTATTGATCCTGGATGGTATAGATCGTCCCGATCGAGATCGCACCACCGAGCTTGCCTGCCAGCTGCTCCACCGCTTCTTTACCCTCATCAAGCAGGCGCAGGGCACGATTGACATAGCGCACATACTCTCGACCGTAACGCGTGAGGCGCACGTTTCGTCCGACCTTCTCGAAAAGCGGAACACCAAGCTCTTCTTCAAGCCGAGCGATAGCATTTGAGAGGGTTGGCTGCGTGATGTAGAGCTCATCAGCCGTTCTGGTGTAATGCTGATGTTGAGCGAGTTTGCGGAAATAAACCAAGTGCGAGAGGTTCATATTTTTTCACCTCAAAGCTCTTTGCAGCCAACCAATCCTCAGCGGACTGCCTTAATAACGGACTACTTACCCTGCAAGACGGCGAGATCTGTTGCGCCCTGAACTGCACCTTCTGCGAGCGCCACGTCGATCTCTTCTTGCGAATAACCGAGCTCCTGCATGACCTCGATCGTGTGTGCGCCGAGGCGCTCGGTTGGCTTGAGCTCGGCCACCTCAGCAAGCTCAAACTGACATGGAGCCGTTGGGCACCACTTGCCGCCAGCAGGATATGGCACCTGCTTGATATATTCGTTCACGAGGGCATTTTGATCCTCGTAAATATCGGTTGGAGCCTGAGCAGGCTCGCAGGGCATGTCGTTTTCTTTGAACATCGCCAAAAGCTCAGCAAGGGTAAAGCGGGCAAACTCTTGGTCGAGTAAAGTGACAACCTCGGGTGCCAAGCCCTCATCATTGACGGTCTGGCAAACTGAATACTGCGGGTGACATTTAAGATCCTGCCTGCCGATGAGAT
>JAEZXW010000068.1 GCA_023419515.1 Actinomycetes bacterium | reverse complement strand
CTTACTGCCTGCACGATCTCGGTAAGCACCTCAACGCTCACAGCTTTTGCATCTGCCTTACTCTGGGTCGCAAACACCGCACCCGTACCGAGATAATCAGCGCCATCAGCCTCAGCAGCTTCAGCTTCTTGGGCAGTATGTACCGACACACCGATGATAAAACTCTCGCCCAGATATGCTCGGGCTTCTCGGCATGAAAAATCGTCTTGACCAACATGAACACCATCAGCACAGACGGCGCGAGCAAGTGCCGGATAATCGTTGATGATGAGTGGCACTCCGTGATCAAAGGTCAGCTTGCGCAAGGCCAAGGCTCGCTGATAGATCGTATACAACGCCTGGTGCTCAGGGTTAGACCAGAGCGCCTGATTAGTACAGAGATCCTCATGAGAAAACCCAAGGTCAATGACGATATGCGGCTCGATTTTTTCACGGAGCTGCACCATCGTTGCGCCACCCTCTATCACCTGTGCCACTTGTGAGACGAGCGCTGCCATATCAGAAATCCCAGACGGTGTAACCGCATAGAGCCGAAGGTTTTGCTCAAGCTCTTGCTGAGAGGTCAGCTTTTGATCACGCAGGTTTTGAACCCAATTGATGAGCGCCATGTTGTAGGTCGCATTTCCCGGATAATCTCGGCAGGCATCCTCGGCGAGCATGGCGGCTCTGGTCACGTGCAAGAGTGCCGCCTGAACGGCGTGCATGCCCGACCCAGGCAGACAACTCGCAAGATAAGCAGCGATCACTGCTCCAAGCATGCAACCAGCACCCGTGATTTGAGCCTGCAGCGGTGAACCCAGGTTGTTATGCCAGAGCACCTCGCCATCGCTCACAACATCCACGGCGCCTGTCACCACAACGATGCAACCAAACTGCTGAGCAGCCGCGCGAGCATACTCCTCAGCTTGTGCTACCACGTCTTGACTAGCGAGATCATCCACATGTGCGTCAACCCCACGGGTACGCGGAGCATCAGCATCAACAGCCTGCGCTTGCACTGCATGCACGAGTGCCTTGATCTCTGAGATATTTCCCTTGATGCAAGTGATGCCACCGCGCGCCAAAAGCGCAAGGGCGGCTTCGGTTCGCACCGTGGTTGCCCCCACGCCGACGGGATCCAATACAACAGGAATGCCTCGAGTCGCCGCCTGGCGCAAACATTCATGCATCGTTGCCAACGTACGCTGATTCAGCGTGCCAATGTTGAGTAGAAGCGCGTCCACGATACCGGTCATCTCACGGGCATCGTCCAGATCATCCGCCATGACAGGACTGGCGCCTGCAGCAAGCAAAACCTGCGCGACCTCATGTACGGTCACATAGTTGGTAATACAATGAACAACTGGGTTTTTTGTTGTAACCGCGCGCATTCCTGCACGCAATATGAGTGAACTTCGCATCAATACCACCTCATGCCTCTCCCGCATTATCGGGCTGGTCGATAGCGGTCGTGCGCACCATTGTTCGCGCACCTCTCAGCTGCTTTGATACGGTGCAAGCTCCCGCTGATTGGTTACGTGTTATTGTAGGCAGGCTTTCGTGTGCCGTGCGAAGAAAAAAGGCTACCATACTGAGTAATCACAAATTCAAATCGCAATTGCAACGCCAGCCTCGCAAGCTCGCGCGTCTTTGAAAGGAAGCATACTGCCTATGCCTCGATACGATTATCGCTGCACTGCGTGCAACCATGTCTTTGAAGTCACTCACAGCATGAGCGAACGTCCAACCGTAACATGCCCGCTCTGCAAAAGCGAAGCCAAGCGCTCTTTGGGCACGAGCGGTGTTGTGTTTAAGGGATCAGGGTTCTATAACACCGATAACCGCCCATCATCGAGCTCATCTTCTAACGACTAGGCGATCACCCATCCGCCAACACAAACAAGCCGCCCCTCACGCCCGAGGAGCGGCTCAATTTTTCTGACGTATGAACTTATGGCGTTCGATCTTGAGATAGTCAATCTTGCAATGCTTAACCTCAAGCAAACAAGCACTTAAACCAATCAGTCACCGTTGCTTAAACGTTATTCACCAGCTTAAACACCTTGTCTTTCTCCCCTGTCAGGAAGTGAACGATGTTCTGGCTCGAAAAACGCATCAGATCTTCCAGTGATGATGAGGAATAAAACGCAGCATGCGGCGTAATGATAACGTTTCTGCGTCCAACCAGCGGATGGTTGGCCAGATCAGGAGTCTCATCATAGAGGACATCTGCACCAAAGGCGCGAACCGTCCCATCCTCAAGCGCTGCAAGCAGCGCCTCTTCATCAACACACAAACCGCGTCCGAGGTTGATAACAATAGGCTTGCGCTTCATCTTGGCAAATCGCTCAGCATTAAAGAACTTAACATTTGTGTCGTTGAGCGCCATATGGTTGATAATGATATCTGATTGCTCAAGCACCTCATCTGCGCCGAGCAACTCAACACCAAGTGACTGTGCCACCTCTGGATCAACATACGGATCATAGGCAATCACGCGCTTGACCAATCCTTTTGCTTTGGCGGCCGTGCATTTTCCAATCTTGCCAAAGCCAAAAATACCTAGAGTTTGATCTTGCATGCGCGGCCACTGAGGGGCAGCGGCATAATCCCAAGCGTGGTCATAATCGACCGATTCGCTATAGAACTTAATATGCTTGTTCAAGGCAAACATATACGCGATTGCCATCTCAGAGACATCCCAGGTGCAATACTCACCTACTGGAGACACCCCAATACCGCGCTTGGTTGCCGCCTCAAGATCAACGTTGTCATAGCCGGTCGCGTTGATCGAAACATGCTTGAGGTTTGGCGCAGCATCCATTGCCGCTTCATCGATCTGCACGAATGCAGTGAGCAAAGCATCAGCGCTTGCCAACTTTTCCAAAAACTCAGCGCGCTTATCATCCGCATATTCAAAGATCTCAACCTCAAGGTCTTCGCCCAAACCAGCGCGAAGCGTTTCGATCTCGATATCGTGATAGGGCATCATCGATTCTGGATAATCGCTAATCAGTACTTTCATCACGGCACCTTCTTAGTTACACCTGCTGTTATGGGCGCTCAATAGGCTGCGTGAGGCAGTGAGGGCCACCACCTGCATGAAGGATCTGATCCAGTGGCACGTCAATAACCTCAAGGCCAAGCGCACGCATCTTGTCGTTGATGTGCTTATTCTTCTCGATAGCAATAACCTTGCCATCACCAATGCACTGAACGTTACAGCCATGCTTGTACATATCCTCGCTGGCAACGGGGATCAGCTCAAAGTTGCGACGCTTGAGTATCTGCAAGAAGTTGTAGGGCAGCTGATCAATACAAGCCAGCGCAACCTGAGGTGCAACGATGTTAAAGATCATGTCGAGGTGCAGGTTATCGGGTGGACAGGGAACACCAACGACCGTGTAGCCAAACTTTGCGAGCTGATGGCGCAGACTTTCAACACCCTGAGAATCGGTACGATCAACCTCACCAAAAGCAAGCGTGTGCTCGTCGATCATCCAAAAGTCGCCGCCCTCCATGCAGCCAGCATTGACGCGAGCAACGATTGGCACGCCCATCTCTTTGAGCTTCTCTTCATAAATGGCTGCCTCAACCTGGCGGACAGGGTGACGGAAGTGACCAATGACGGCGCCTTCCTTGATCATGCAGCCATAGTCACGAGCAAACGTCATAACCTGGCACTCAGGACGAGCCTCAACCTCAACGACCTCGATGCCTTGTGACTTATAGGCATCAACGAGCATCTGCCACTCTTTGACCATGATGTCGTTCTTCTCAGTATCACCCTTCTTCATCCACTCGGCGGTGATGACGTTAATACCGTTAAACTGGTAGTAACGAGGTGAGCACATCATTACCTTTTTAAGTGGGTTGGTCGCGTTAGAAACATATACCTTGTCTTCGGACATAATTCTCATCCTTTCATGTGAAAACAACGTATGAGCAATTTGATTGATGACGATTTGGTCGATCGGTTCGACCGACTAGATCAAAACAAGCACGCAGAGGAAGGCGCAGCACAGGATAAACAGGCCGAGCACCACTGGCGCAATTTTCCTAACCCACGCTGCGTAACTCATATGAACAGCGGCGGTACAGGTCATCACGACAATTGAGGTTGGAGTAATCATCTTTGCCAAGCCCAGCGCCATGAGGTAGATGATGACCATGATATAGACATCAACACCGGCAAACTGAGAAAGCGTGCCCATAATTCCCATGGTCGCTGCCGCCAATCCCGTCGAAGATGGGATGAGGCACGCAATGAGGAAATAGCAGACAAGAGCAACGATGACAAAGGCAACGGGCGGCAGTGAAGCCAGTGCGCCTTCAAACGCATGGAGAACCGAAGGCGTGATCTGACCATCGTCCATTACAATCTGGATACCACGAGCCAACGGCACAACAAACGCAGTTGAAACCAAGCCAGCAGCACCTTTAAGCGTCGTGTCAATAATCTCGTCTGCACTGTAGCGCATCACGGCACCAATGAGTAGGGTGGCAACAAGCACGAGCATAGAGATCTCTGGGAAGTACCACAGGCCAAAGGCGGTAATGTTCGTACCAAAAATCTGCTGAAGCACAGGTGTGACGCCAATCCAAGCAGCGAAGTCCTCAAAGAACGTCCACTCAGGATTGAGTGATGTCCATGGGATGAGCGCGATGATCATGATGATCCAGGTGATGCCGAAGATCCACATCGCAGCCTTTTGGCGACCATTTAACGACAGGTCACCGTCATCGCTTGCCGCAGGAAACTCAGCGAGATCCTGCTCACGACGGAAAAACTGTGGTGAATACTGGGGATTTGCTCTTACCTTATCTGCATAGCGACAGATGATAAAGATCACAACACCCGTAAACAGCACGAACATAAGAGCGCGGACAATGATACCCTCACCAGCAGAAATGCCGGCAATACCGCTCGCAACACCAGTAGCAAAGGGGTTCACGACCGATGACAAGCAACCGATCTGGGTACCCAAAACGACAATCATAATTGCCGTCACGGTATCTAATCCGAGCGCCAAAATGACAGGCAAAAACATGAGAAGATAGACGATGCCTTCTTCGTAAGCACCTTCGAGGGTGCCAAAGAATGCCATCAATGTCGTCAGAATACCAATCAACAGATACATGTTGTTTTGGTTCTTCATGGTAATGCGCTTAATCGAAGTTCTGAGCGCACCGGTCTTATCCATCATCTCCAAAAAGCTACCGAAGAGCATGATGGACAGTGAAATCGCGATGGCGCCACTGACTGCTTTCGTACCAAGCATGCCAGTAATCGGAGCCATCAAGACATTCCAGAGGCCCTGTGGATTGCTCGCAACCACATGATAGGTGCCCGCAATAGCGTTACCATCTGGGTCAATCTCGTAAGCGCCACCAGGAATAATCCAAGTCAACAATGCAATAAATGCAATGACACTAAACAAGATGACGTAGGTATTGGGCATCTTGAATGACTTTTTAGCTTTAGTTTTTTTCTCTACTTGGGCGGACATGTTGGCGTCTCCTTAGTAAGGATTGCAATGTTTCAAAGCGCGCCTCATGAGTTTTTGTGTCCAGCAATCGCACATGAGGGTAAGCATTTGAGTCATCACAAAAGTAAGCACGCTTGGGGGCAGCTTAGCTTCAAGCTACCCCCAACAAAAAGGCTTTTTTACACGCGAGGGATATAGAGGTTGCCCAAGGTGGCAGCCATAATCGCCTTGATCGTGTGCATGCGGTTTTCTGCCTCATCAAACTGACGGCCATGTTCACTAAAGAACACGTCATCAGTGACTTCCATGGCTGAGATGCCATGCTTTTCTTCAATGTCCTTGGCATACTCAGTCTCAGCGTTGTGGAAAGCTGGCAGGCAATGCAAGAAGATCCAGTTTGGGTTCTTGATGTGCGAGACGAGCTCGGCATTGACCTGATATGGCTTCATGAGAGCAACGCGCTCAGCAAACTGCGCTTCCTCACCCATTGCAGCCCAGACGTTGGTGTAAACCGCATCAGCGTCGCGAACTGCATCAATTGCATCGTTGGTCACGCGGATGGTAGCACCAGACTCCTTGGCAAACTTTTGTGCCAACTCAACGATCTCTGGCAGTGGCTCGAGTTCCTTTGGCGTTGCATTGACATAATTGACGCCCAAAATAGCTGAAGTAATCATCAGAGAATTCTGAACGTTGTTACGGCCTTGACCGCAATATGCCAAGGTCAAGCCCTCAAGCTTGCCAAAGTTCTCCTTGATAGTCATAAAGTCAGCAAGCATCTGAGTTGGGTGCTCAAGGTCGGTCAAGCCATTCCAAACTGGAACACCTGCATGCTCTGCGAGTTGCTCAACATGCAGCTGCTTAAAACCACGAAACTCAATACCATCAAACATGCTGCCAAGCACCTTAGCGGTATCGAGCACCGTCTCCTTCTTACCAAGCTGAATGTCGCCCTTGCCCAGATACTCAGGATGAGCACCAAGATCGATGCAAGCGGTCGTAAATGCTGCACGCGTACGCGTCGAGGTCTTCTCGAAGATCAATGCAATATTTTTACCCTCGAGGTACTTGTGAGGAATGTTTTTCTTCTTGAGGTCCTTCAGATGCTCAGCAAAACCAATGAGCCACATGAGCTCATCTTTTGAATAATCACGCGTCGAAAGCAAATGACGACCTTGGAACACCGACTCTTGCATGGAGAAGCTCCTTCCGGATCTACCTAACCGCTGCCTTTTCTATATGGACAGCAACACAATTGATGTGTTTATCGTAGGCAGACGAAAGCTTCTTCCCTATGTTGCGGCGTCCAAAATACTCGGTTGCACTTTGTAGAGATTTACAAAAACTAAGGATTGAACTGGTGAAATGAAAATCGCTAGGTGAGATGCACCGCGATTAATTGCTCGCGATCGGCGCGCCCTCAGTGCGAATGATCGGCGAGTCATTCAACTCAGCTGATGGCTCTGCCGTAAAGATAAAGTTGAGCAGTCCAAAGAACTCTCGATCAGGCATGTCGGGCACTCCAAGGATGCTTTTTGCCTTGTTGAGCCGATAGCGAATCGTGTTTTGATGTTGATGTAACTCGGTAGAAGCAGCCTTAAAGTCACCAAAGGTTGATGCAATCGTTTTCATCGTCAAGGCAAGATCGCTGCCATTTGCCTTATCATATGCTTGGAAACAATCGAGATACTGCTGCGCGGTATAAGCGCAGAGCCGATCGGTTTGAACCGCATACTTAAAAGCATCATGGTGCGCCTGAAACCACGTGAGATATTCCTTCTGCGTGTTTTTAGAGATCTCGATCAGTGCGAGCGACTGGCGCAGCGTAATGTCTCCCTCAGCAAACGGCACCTCATCTCCCACACCAATGTAGAGATTACCCAGCTGACGAAGGGTGCGCACGACTTCTGGCACCTGATTTTTACTCGGCTGCGAGAGCGAATAGACGATAAAAACGATGTAGTTCTCATAAAAGCGATGCACCTTGATCGATTCGATATCGTCGCGAGCCTCAAGCACCTCAGCAAACGCAGTTCTGAGGCTTCTAAGCAGAGCGTAGCGAGAAAAATCATCTGACTTTGACTGAGGACGAATCGCCATGCAACGAATCGTAGATCCCGTTGTCCCACAGATCGACTGCAGGGTGCTCAAGATGTCTTGCTTTTTACTGTAGGCGATCAACGAGAGAATCTCGGACTCTTTGTTTTCTTCCTGGCCTTCGCGCATGATGAGATCGAGGGCTTGATATGCCACCATCTCATGATAGCCACCGTCGTACAAAAAGACAGGAACACCCATTTCGGTAGATGCCGCACGCACCTTATCCGTGATGGGAGGGTTGTACACGCGCTTGATCGCAATACCTGAAACCCTTCGCTTCATCATCGCAATGAGCGCTTCTTCTGCCTGCTCAGGCACTCCATTTGCAAATCCAAGATTGGTCACGATGAACTCACCTGGAAAATACACGCTGTATCCATTGAGCTTCGGAGAGATATCGAGGATACCGACGTTGCACACACTATGCCCCATCGCACCTGGACACGGCGCGATCGACTCAACACGCTCAAACGCAGGAAGCGCAAGAATATCTGCAACGGTAATCATGCCTACTCGATTCCTAAACGCGGGCTCATAGCTCATTGATGGTCAGCAACTCGAGCTGACAATCGCCGATTGCGCAATCAGTCTGATAAGACGAGGCGCTCTTTCTTATGTACCACAGACGGCACACTCGGCAGCCTACTGTGAAGCCTGAAGCCCAATCATCGAACAAGATACATCTTTTTGTTCGATATGAGCGTGCTATAATCACTTTCGTCCAGCAATCGAATAATCCCATTAACATCACCAACATTCCTGCGGTATATCGTCTGCGCTACTTTTTCTGCGTTTGAATCTTGAATCCCAGGATGACGGTGGTGCTACCTATTCGATAATCCTGGGAGGCACCCATGGAAGCTGGAGCTCTCTCTCCTCTTGATTTTTTCATCATCGGCCTTTATTTTGCAGTCATTTTACTCGTCGGGCTGATCGGCGCTCGCTTGGTCAAAACCAACGAAGATTACTTGGTTGCAGGGCGCAGACTCTCATTCCTTCTTTGTGCAGCCGGTCATCGACGAGCGGACCTACCTCATCCTCGTGCAGCGCTACAAGGAGCTGTTCGCAGGA
>JAEZXW010000100.1 GCA_023419515.1 Actinomycetes bacterium | reverse complement strand
ATGCGGTGTGATTGTCATACTGGGTGTGGCAACGCCGTACATAAGCACGACTGGAATGGCATATAAACACGCAAGTTGTACCGCAATGACGAGCGCCACGATCGCAATGAGATGCGGCTTTGCGCTCAAGAGATCGCGTGTTGCGTGATATTGCTCGAGATTCTCGATGATTTGCTCATCGCTGGGGGTACGCCGTGCGATAAATCGCGGACATCGCCGGGTCACCCGTGCTAGGTTCAAGGCAATCGTTCTTATCGCCCGCCTCGAAAAAATGCAGGCAGCGAGCACCAGAGTAAAGACCACCTGCGCGCCGATGCCATACCACAAGAGTGCTCCCAAATAGGGGATGCCTGCAAGTTGGTGGGTGACACCAAGTGCGACGGCAATCCCTGCAAGTATGATCATAACGCCGTGATAAATCATGTTGTAGGTAAAAAGAGCGCCCAAGGTGTTGTGCGCCTTGAGGCCATCTTGATGCATGACATAAAACTGACCGAGTTGTCCGGCGCTACCTCCGGGAGAAATCGCGCTAAAAAAGAAGTCAGCACAGGTATATTTGAGCGTTCGATAAAACCGGGTATTTTCTCCCTGAGCTTTAAGAATGATGCGATAAGCAAGCGATTCAAAGACGAGGTAACCCACAAAGCAGGCAGCAGCTGCGCCTAGCGTGAGAGGATTGAGGTGTGCAAGATAGCGACTGATCTCGGTAATTGAGACATCACGCGAGGCAAACCAAATGCCTAAGGCGCTCACGGCAAATAGCAATGCCATGTGCAAGGGAGAAACCTGAGGTCTTGCTTGGGTGTCCATTGAGAAGTGAACCTTTTACTAGATCATCGTACAGCGTGCTTATTGCGAGCAGGCGTCTTGGAATCGAGCGCCACGTGTCTTTTCAGCTGCGATAAAGCGCTGTAAGACACGAGGAATCCGTAAATGTGCGTTGTAATCGGCGTTTCCTTTGCAGCCATCATGCAGCACAATCACGCGACCCTTGCCCTGAGAGGCGGCACTCATGAGCTTGTTCAAAAGCTGCGTGTCATCTATGGGTTCCCAGTCGTTAACGAGGCTGTGCCAGTGCAAGATGGTCATACCATGCGTCATGCAAAACACGATGGCAGCTGCATCATAGATGCCGTGAGGCGCTCGATAAAATCGCGGTGCAATGTTGAGAGCATCAAGCGTTTTGTAAGCATGGCTCAAATCTGCCCAGCGCTGCCATGGCCAGAGGGGAATTCCATGGCGGTGAGCATGCAGGCCAATTTCATGCCCCTCGCGTGCCATGCGCTTGATGATCTCTGGACGGGCGAGTGCCTCTTCGCCAACGACAAAAAACGCCGCACGAATGTTTTCGCGTTTGAGGATGTCGAGCACCTCTTCGGTCACTTGTGAAGGACCGTCATCAAAGGTCAGACGCGTACCTTTGGGGATGCTTACCGAACGTGGCTTTTGACGGGCGATAAGATTGGGGATAATCCAGTTCACTACCGCAGCGCCGGTTGCTACGACAGCGACAGTTGCCAAGACGGTGCCGAGGTTGAGCTTGATGTTGCGCTGAGAGGATGAGTGGTTCTGTACCATGTGGTGCTCCTTGGTGGCTCAACAGCAGGGGATGAGTTACGAGGCAATGGGCGAAAAGTTGACCGAAGTCTTTTGCGCCAGCCAAAGTTCTAGCTGATCAGGAGTGTTTTGTGCTTTGACGAGCGCCATGTTGTCTCGCATCGATTGTAGAGTATCTGCCGAAAGTGGGCGGCAGCAGTTTCCGTGCTTATCGACTTGTACGCCGATTTGCGCTTGGTCGATAAAAGCGGCATTACCCTGTTCTTGGGGCATTGAAGGGCTTAAGTACAAGAGCGGTGTCTTATGATCGATTGCCTCAAGTACGCTCATGCCGCCGGGTTTGCCGACAACAACATCTGCCCATTGCATATGTTCAGGCATGTTGCTTACGTACCCAAAAACTTCTACTTGAGGGATTTGGGCAAGTAAGAGCCTCGTGCGCAGCGCCTCGTTCTTGCCACAAATGACACGCACTTGGGCGTTGAGGCTGGTGGCAAGTGTCCGATAAAAGCTGACGCGATAGGGCAAAAGTCCTAGACCTCCGCCGGTGATGAGCACACGCAGCTGAGGCGTGCTGGTGCTCGCAGCGGCGTTGGGGTTGGTGCTTATTACTGCGCGTTGGCGTGTCATGATGCCGGGTACAACGATGCGCTGGAGTCGATGCGCATAATGGGCATAAGAGCTGCTCTTAACCCGAGCGGTTTGCTGTTGAAGCTTTTGGAGGGTTGGCAAGCCGAGCGAGTGCAGCGCCTTGAGCGACAGAACGCCATCGCCGTCACTGACAGTAGTTATGCTTGCTGCGTGCTCATGAGAAGCATCCTGCTTTTTGAGAAACGCCTCATAATCGGCCATCTCAAGCTCGGTGGTGGTTTCACGCGTAAAGACGATGCCGTGAACAACGATTTTCTCGGCATCAACCCCGCGGGCAATGAGCTCGTCTTTGGTGTGAGCTGAGGCGACCAGGTACAAATCGCAGTTATCGTTGATCCAAAAGTCGTGCACCTTAAAGTCGGTGACACAGGTGATGAGCGGTGTCGAAAGCCCACGTACTCGCTTATACCACGACAAGAAAAAGGCAGCCATCGAATACGTGGCGATAAAAGCATCTGGAGTGGGGCGGGCATCCATCATATGCAAGAATCGATTTGCAATACGATCGAGTCGCGAGATGCCCAACCCCAGAGAGGAAGTATCGGGACGCGGCGTCGAGAATATACGCTTGGCAATGGGCTTGATCCGCACGAGTTTTTTGTAAGCCGCATAGATTGCGGTGGACGCTGTTGGCCACAGTTCTCCAATTAAGTCGTGCAGGCAGATGTTGTGATGAGGCATGAGCTGCGTATTGATGTAATGTGCTGCGCGCTGATGACCAGCCCCGAACCTGCAGTAATAAACATCGATCTTCATGCTTCTCACCCCTTTCTCGCTGCTTTGCCCTTGCGCCGCTCCTAGGCGCCGCGCCTCGCGGGTCTTCGTGATATTGGCGGCAGATGGAGGAGAGGATGCATCGCCGCTCAATATCATGTTATACATAGTATGTATAACAAAGTATTATGTAATACGCAAGAAAGCCAACAGATTTTTTACCAAAAACGGGGTGAATATGGCGCTCGTGTGAAAGTGGCGGGCTTTGCCGCAGGTCATGCGGTATACGGGCGAGCGCTGCTGGTTAGTGGTCAGGGTGCAGTATCTACCAAGGACGCCAGCGAGCTTGAGGTGTTGACACCTACCAGCGGCGCATGAGCCTCTATGCCCAGTGCATCCGCTCTTAGGGTAAAAAACACCCCAGGTCACGGATCGAGCCCGAGATCCTGGGGCGGAGGTGGTGCAATGGTGGCGCATCTCGGCGCGGGCAAAAGCCCGAGACGAGACACTCGATGCCCTACGAGTTTTTGAGCCTGACACTCTCAGCAGTGTTTGCCGAGGTCTCGCAGTTATCGCAGCACTGCTCTAGCAGGCGATAGATACGCTCAAAGCGAGCCACGTAGAGCGGATCAGGATCCTTGGAACCATAGAGCGCCTTGACTGACTTCACATAGTGCATATCAGCTTCTTTTTCAAGGTCATTCACTTTGATAATGTGCTTGATCAGTTCTTTGGACTTCTTAAAGCGACCAAGCTCGCGGATAACCTTATCGTGCTCATGAACGATCTGGCACACGATCTCGATAAAAGCGAGCATATCTTCGTTTGGCTTTTCGATCTGATACATGTCGTAGCGGATAGCAACATCCTCAACTGCATCGACAATCTCATCGAGCTTATCGGCAATAGCAATGATGTCCTCGCGCTCGATTGGTGGCAGAAACTCAGTATAGAGCCGCTCCATCATCTCGTGCTTCAGGCCATCGGCTTCTTGCTCAATCTCGTGCAAATGAGCAAGGCGATCAGCCACCTTTGCTGGGTCATAATCAACAAAGATCTTTTTGAGCTCCTCAGCGCTTTTGACCGTGAGCTCAGAGATTGAGACAAACGCCTCAAAATAATCGTAATGACGCTTCTTCTTTTTCTTGTCCTTTTCTTTGCCCATCCTAAAAGCTCCTCACTCGAACTGGACAACGGTTGTCACGTTTTACTGATACGAATTTCTTGCTCATACCAATGTCTTACTACCAACGTTTGCACAGAGTGTTTACTGATACAGCTTGTTTGCTGGCTCAGCGTGTTTGCTTAAAAAATGACGAAGAATACCTTCGCCATGGCGTAGCCCAAAAGACCGCAGCCAGGGAAGGTGAGTATCCATGCGAGCGCCATATCTTTGACGACTCCCCAGTTCACCGACGAGAGACGCTTAGCGGCGCCAACGCCCATGATCGAGGTAGTCTTGGTGTGCGTGGTGCTGACAGGTAGACCAAAGATCGATGCCAAAAGTAAGCAGATCGATCCGGCGAGGTCTGCGCTAAAGCCTTGGAATGGCTCAAGTTTAACCATGTTCATGCCGACGGTTTTGATGATGCGATAGCCGCCGATTGAGGTGCCGACACCCATGACGACGGAACAGAGCACCATGAGCCAGAACGGGATCTGAAAGTTATTGGTAAGTACGCCGCCAACGAGCGCGATACCGAGCATAAAGACGCCGATAAACTTTTGGCCATCTTGCGCGCCGTGCATGAATGCCAGAGCAGCACCAGCACCGATTTGGCACTTTTTAAAGATCTCGGCACTCTTGGTTCGGTCGGTTCTCTTAAAGATGAGCGAGACCGCCTTGACAACAAGCCAACCCATGCCAAAGCCGAGCACGGTTGAAAGACCAAGACCGTAGACGACCTTCATCCACTCGCTGCCGTTGATACCATCAAGGCCGCCCTGCATGGCGATCGCCGCGCCCGAGATGCCAGCGATGAGTGCGTGGCTTTCTGAGGTGGGGATTCCAAAGTACCAGGCAGCGGTCGCCCACACGACGATAGCAAAAAGCGCCGCGGCCAAAGCCACCAGCGCTTGATAAGCGTCGCCATGAAAGTCCACCATTTTGTAGATGGTTGCAGCAACGTTGGCGTTGATGAGCGACATGATCACAACACCCAAGAAGTTAAAGACCGCGGCCATGATAATGGCATTTTTTGCCTTCATGGCTCGCGTGGAAACGCAGGTTGCAATGGCGTTGGGCGCATCGGTCCAGCCATTAACAAAGATTGTTCCAATTGTTAAAAGACTAATGATGATAAGTGCGGGATTACCAGGCAAAGACGAAAGAAACTCTACAAGACCGATTGACATGAATCACCTCATGATTTGTCAGGTGGATACGGTGTTTGCCATCTCTGTGCATTCTATAGGATCCGCAGTAAAAAGTAAGGCTATTCACCTAAAAGTTTGGAGCGGTGCCAACGGCTTATTTGGTGGCGTGAATGACCGCACACAGTGATCTTTGCAACAGAGAAAACGATGTGCACGTTTGGGCGGTGTGCTTGGGGACTTGCTTTTTGGCGTGGTGTTGGAGGGAGCATCGTTGCACCTTGTATCTTGCACCTTGTACCTGTGCCGAGATGCCGCATCCTGCATCAGTGCTGGGATATGCGCCTAGAAGAATAGATGTACGACTGCTAGACAGATGAGGAGTTGAATAGCTGATCCTGCGGTGGCGCCCAAAAAGACCTTTGCGCCGCGCTCTTTGATGACACCAAAATTGACGTTCATGCCAAGCGCTGCCATTGCCATGCCAAGGATGATGTAAGCGCAGTCAACGAGCAGCTTGAGCATCTCAGGGCCAAGCGGTGCAAATGTCGCAATGACGCTCGTTAACAGAAAGCCAGCCATAAACCATGGGATGGGGAGCTTGCTGTGCTCCTGGCTGGTGTGAGTTGCCTTGGTGTAAAAGAGGCCAACGGCAACGGCGGCGGGAGCAAGCATGAGCACGCGCGAGAGCTTGGTGATGATCGCTGCATTCTCGGCTTCGTTGCCACCTGAATTACCAGCGGCAACCGCGTGAGCAATTTCATGGAGTGAGGCTCCTGCAAAGGTGCCAAACTGCGAGGCAGAAAGCCCAAAAAAACCAGCTGCTTGCATGCCAACTTCAATCAGTGTAAAGACGGTTCCCAGGATGCAGATCACCGCAACGGCAAGGACAGCGTCGTCACTTTTAGCTTTGACTTGATGACTGATGCCCATGATGGCAGCAGCTCCGCAGATACCGCAGCCTGTTGAAACCAAGAGCGCCAAGCTTCGATCGATGTGTAAGAGCTTAAAGAGAATGAGGTAATCGATGATAATGGCGACAGCAACGATGCATGCGGCAAAGATGAGATTTTGCACGCCCGATGCTGCGAGCATCATGAGGTTGAGCTTAAAGCCGAGCAGGATGATGCCCGCGCGAATAAACTTATTTGAGACAAATCCGCTGCCAGGAGCGCAGGCTCCTTTGAGGCGAGGGATGAATTGGGCGGCCATGCCAAGCAGGAGTGCCAAAACCAGTGATCCGATGAGCGAAAGGCCAGGAAATCCGGAGAGGTATTTTCCGATAATGGCGCAGCAAAACGTTACAAAGATCGCCAGCCAAAAGCCTGGGCGCTTGATCATGTCTTTCATTCGAGAGCACGCATCCTTAACGATGAGCGCTTGTCACCTGGGGCAAGACGTTCGTTCACTTCAAAAGTCTGGCATCATCCTACGCCTTTTTACGGTGATCCATTGCAAGGTTTGCGAGTTTTTAGAGACTTATTCAAAAACATTCTCAATTTTTTGCCTACTTAGTGATTGATTAGTAGGGTTGAGCTGCTATGATTCACGGACTATTGAGCGCGCCTCGCCCTAAACGCAAAGCCGCGAGACAGTATTGAGAGACCATATTCCACTCTGATAGGGGAGCTAATTCATGCCCACTTCACCCGATCATGCGACTGTTGCGGATCAGACTTCGGTGGACGAGACATCACAGGCGCCGATTTTGGTAGCGCCGTTCAAAAAGCAACTCACGTTTCGCTCGTTGATTATTGGCGCGCTGGGAAGCGCGCTTGTTACCACGAGCTCAATCTATGTGGCGCTCAAGCTGGGAGCCCTGCCGTGGCCGATTGTGTTCGCAGCACTACTGTCGCTCGTTTGTCTCAAGGCGCTTGGTAATACTAATCTGCAAGAGGTGACGGTGGCGCACACCGCACTGTCTGCGGGGTCAATGGTGGCGGGAGCTGTTGCTTTTACCATCCCTGGGCTGTGGATCCTGGATAAAAGCGCCTCGTTTTCATGGGGTTTGCTGCTTTGTGTTGTGCTCTGTGGTGTGGCACTGGGTTTGATCTTTTCGGCGCTTGCTCGCAAGCGCTATCTCGATGATCGTGATCTGCCGTATCCCGTGGGTACGGCTGCTGCGATGACACTCAAAGCGACCAAGGCTACCCATGCCGAGGCGGGCGTTTTGGCAGGCTCGCTGAGCTTTGCGGCGTTCGTGACTGTGTTGCGCGATGGACTTCATCTCTTGAGTCGCATGCTGGTGGCTCCGTTTACCATCGCAGGCGTCCCGCTTGCGCTCTATGTGTCGCCCATGATGATGTCGATCGGCTTTATGGCGGGCACCATCGCGATGGTTGTCTGGATCATTGGAGCACTCATTGGCCACCTCGGTATTTTGGCAGCGGGTATTTCGACCGGTGTGCTTTCACCTGAGCTTGCCGAAAGCATGCGCTCGTCACTCGGCATTGGACTTATGATTGGCTCTGGTGTTGGCGTGCTGATAAAAGCAGGCTTTGCTGAGGTTAAAGATCTACTTGCCCGCACAAACCTTGTGAACGGCGCTAGTCAGTGCGCTGGAGTCGAGGGCGAAGCTGCTTCAGCAATCACCGCTACCTCGGCAACCACCCCAGTAACCAAGCCACCGCTCGGCTTTACTAAACTCGATGTGCTCGCTCAGCCGCAGGCAGGGTTTGGCGCTGCTGAGTTGAGTCGCCCTGGTGAGCCAGCCGTTCATCCGCTTATCAATCATAAGTTTGTGGCGCTTGCGCTTGCTGTGCTTGTGTTGCTAATCACCCTGTTTTTACAGGTCAACATCCTGCTCAGCGCCGTTGCTGTAGCTGGTACCTGGGTGGCAGTCAACATGGCAGCACAATCGGTGGGAGAGACGTCAATCGATCCGCTTGAAATCTTTGCCGTCATTGTTTTGCTGCTTGTGCGAGCACTCACCGACATCGGGGGAGTACCTGCATTTTTCTTAGTCTGTATGGTGGCGTGTGCCTGCGGTTTGGCGGGCGATTGTATGGCCGATTTTAAGTCAGGCAAGTTGTTGGCAGCTCATCCCAAGGCGCAGTGGTATGGCGAGGTCGCCGGCTCACTCATTGGCGCGTTTATCTCCGTCGGTGTGTTATATCTCCTGGTCGGAGCCTATGGAACCGATGTTTTTGGCACGGGCAAGGAGTTTATTGCCGTGCAGGCAACGGTGGTCTCCTCGCTCATTGCAGGTGTTGGTCACACGGGAGCATTCTGGTGCGGCATCGTGGTGGGTGTAGTGCTTTACCTCGTTGGCTTGCCGGTCATCACGCTTGGCCTTGGCGTATACTTACCACTCTACTTTACGATCACAGCAAGTGTTGGTCTTATCGTCAAACTCATTGTGCCACGCAAATATGCCCAGCGCTACGGCCTGATTATTGCTTCTGGCTTCTTAGGGGGCGAGGCAGTCGTTGGCGTCTTACTGGCGCTGGTCACACTGTTTGGATTTTTAACAAGTTGATCTATGATTACCTGCAAGCGATTCTTTGATTGATCAATCAGACGAGTCCATGTTGCGCAGCGTGTTGTGCGCAGGCGCTCATGCCTAACACGGGAGAGCAGTGTGAAAAATCCGCAGGGCAATCTAGAAAAAAGCTCAGCAAGAAACGAGCAGACCAACATTGATGCAATTCAGCTGCTCGATGTTGACGAGAAAACCCAGCGTGATCGTCAACTTATCGGCTCTTTGGCGATGGTTGTCCCGGTAGTGCTTGGTATGGTGGCATGCTTTGGATTTTGGGCAAGCACGGGTTTTGCGCCGTATAAAATGATCTATTTTAGTCAGCCGATTGCTTGGATCACCCTTGCGACCTACGCCCTCGGCATGATTGCCGTGGTAATCGTAACCAAGCGATTCCAGATGAGTTTTGTCGATTTTGGGCTCGATCGCAGCTGCGCGCGTGTGGTTCCAATCGGTATTGGCATTGCAGTCGGCGCGATCGCCTTTGGCTTACTCTACTTTTTGCCAGGGTTTCTCTTTCCTGATGCCAAGCCTGATCCTGCCTCGTACGCGACCAAGGCAGGGGTCATGATCTACTTGGTGAACGTTGTAATTGCCCCGTTTTGTAGTGAGTTTATTTTTCGAGGTTTTGGCTACAAAGCGATCGCGGGCGATGCACCTAGCACTAATGACATCATCGTTGCTGTGTTGTTGCCTGCGGTGTTTTATGGATTGATCGGCATCTTTTTCAGTCTCTGGATGTTTTTGCAGTCGGTGATCATGGGAGTGGTGTATGGCGTGTTACGTCACACCACCAACAGCCTGTATCCATCACTGGCGGCACATTTGGTGGCTGCGCTCTTGATCGGGTTTGTGCTGTATCAGTAGGTTACTGTTCCTTCATGCGAGGTTCATGCACGCGCAGCTGCCACAAGTTCATCGCTTCGTATTGACTGGCCTCGCGAGCTATTTCGTGCTGCCCGCTCTTGCTCATCCCGTGAGTTATTCCGTGCTACCCTCAGCCTCTCGTTCTTCTATCACCTGACCTGCCTCTTTTACGATGAGAATATCGCAGGTCACGTGTGAGACGAGATATGAAGAAACGGATCCCAGTAAGATATGCTGCAAGCGCGAAAGATCACGGGCGCCGCAGATTACGAGGTCTGGTTCTTGCTGTTCGATGCAATCCTCAAGCAGGGTCTCCTTGATGCGTCCAACCTCAACGCAGTACTCGATATTCTTGGGAGCAGCCTGATTTTCTTCGGCAAAACGATCGATCTCGTACTGAATTTCCTCGATGAAGTGAGCCTTCATCGACGGGATAATGTCGGCGGGGTAGGTGCCAGCAGCCTCCAACGGGCTCGAATTGATGACGTGCCCAATGATGAGCGTGCTGTTATTTTGAATTGCGATGCGCAGTGCTCGCTCCAAAACAATGTTCTGAGCTGGGGTTCCATCGAGCGAAACAAAAACTCGTGAATATCCTAAAGGCATGCAATGTCCTCTCGTGACAAGTTCTGAGTGAGGTAGTAGTATGCACCTCAGACAGGTTGCGCAAACGCCGCGCCTCATGTGTTACTAGTCATTTTCTCACGGAAAGCATACCAAATTGGCAATTCGCGGGCATATTTTTGCAATTTTTACGATTTTCGTGTGGGGCATTACCTTTATTGCCACGCGCGTGTTGCTCGATGCGGGAATAGCTCCGTTTGAGGTGCTCGTTATCCGTTTTGTCATGGCATATTTCATTTTATTGGCGCTGCGACCAAAGATGATTCCTTATCGGGGGCTTAAGCATGAGGTGCCGTTTATTCTCTGCGGCTTTTTTGGCGTGACCCTCTATTACCTCGCCGAAAACACAGCCTTGCTCTACACGCTCGCCTCCAATGTGGGGATCATTTCGGCAACAGCGCCGTTTATGACGGCAATTGTGTTCTGGATCTTGTTCAAGGAGCGCCCGAGCATGCTGTTTGTCATCGGTTTTGTGGTGGCAATTGCTGGTGTTGCGTTGGTTTCTGGTGGTGGAGGAAGTCAAGAAGACACTGGCCTTTTGGGTGATGCGATTGCGTTTTTGGCCGCGACTCTGTGGGCTGGCTATAACATTGGCATGCGCAAGATCGATGAGGTTTCGGCAGGAGATAATCCACCCTTTGGTATGGATGATGTTCTGCTGGTCACGCGGCGCATCTTTTTCTGGGGTGCGCTGACGACCCTGTGCGGCGTGCCGTTTCTGGGTTTTCGTGTTTCGCCCGAGGTACTCTTGCACGTTGATGTAGTGATTTGTCTCGTCTTTTTGACGATTTTGGGATCGGTTGCATGCTATGTAACGTGGAATTCGTCGATCCGTATTTTGGGCGAGGTAAAGTCGTCGATTTATATTTATGCCATTCCAGCTGTGACGTGCGTTTCATCATGGCTGGTGCTGAACGAGCAGCTGACTTGGCAGTCTTGGCTTGGCCTGGCATTCATTTTAGGTGGTCTGGTTATTTCGCAGATTGCAACGCGAAAGGCTCAAATCACCGACAAAAACCCAGTCGCAAGCGCTAGACTAGTCAAATTCACGCAAGCGGCATCGAGAGCGTGCCGAACGATAAAAGCGAAGGAGCGTTATGCCAAACATTATTGAACTGCTGAAAGTCGTTTTGATTGGTGTGGTCGAGGGCGTGACCGAGTGGTTGCCGATCTCAAGCACAGGCCACATGATTTTGGTGAACGAGTTTGTTCACCTGAATGTGACCGAGGCGTTTTGGAACATGTTTTTGGTGGTTATCCAGCTCGGTGCTATTTTGGCAGTCTGCGTGTTGTATTTCTCGCGACTTAATCCGTTTTCGCCAAGCAAAACTCCGGTTGAACGTAAGAATACCTGGTTGCTCTGGGCAAAGGTTATCGTGGGTGTGTTGCCTGCGGCAGCGATCGGTTTGCCGCTCAATGACTGGATGGAAGAGAAGCTCTATAACTCGTGGGTCGTTGCTGCAGCACTCATCGTATACGGTGTGGCGTTTTTGGTGATCGAGCATCTGCGTGCTCGCAAGGCATCGGATCTGGCTGGGCAGCACTTTAAGGAAGAAGAAGTGCTCGATCGCGGTACCTACAGAACCATGGAGGAGCTTTCGTTTAAGCGGGCGCTCGCCATTGGTTGTTTTCAGGTGCTGTCGCTGGTGCCGGGCACCTCACGATCTGGTTCGACCATCCTCGGTGGCTTAATTTTAGGGACAACGCGCACGTTGGCTGCTGAGTTTTCGTTTTTTATGGCAATCCCCGTGATGCTGGGCGCGAGCTTGCTCAAGCTGGTGAAGTTCTTTATCAAGGGCAATGTGTTTACTGTCGATGAGATGGTGATCTTGGGTGTTGGTATGCTGGTTGCCTTTGTGGTTTCGATTTTGTCGATCAAGTTCTTAATGCGCTACATCAAGACCAATGATTTTAAGCCGTTTGGCTGGTATCGAATCATTCTTGGCGTGCTCGTCATTGGTTATTTTTTGGTGAAGGCTCAGCTGGGATAAGGCTGGCTGGAAGAGCTAGTTTAGATGGAGCCCAGTTTTGATAAGGCGCTGTTCAAACGGCCGTTTGTGGTGAGAAGTGCAAAAGATGAAAGTCAAGAGAGTTAAAAACAGGACACTGCTTTTGATTGCAGGGCTGGTGTGGCTGATTGCCGGTATAAATGTGACGGGAATTGGCGTGCATGCTTATCAGCTGGGTAACTTGAGTTTTATCAATATGGTGATGAGCCTGGTGATCTTTGGGTTGTTCTTCTATCTTGCGTTTTTGAAGCTGACGACCAAACACACGGCTCGCGTTGAGGCGTATGACGAACTGCGTGAGCGCACCTGTGTCTTTGCGTTTTTTGATGCAAAGTCGTACGTGATGATGGTTGTGATGATGGCGCTGGGCATTAGCCTGCGTGTGTTTGGAGTTTTGCCCGAGCGAGCCGTGGCTGTGTTTTATACGGGGCTGGGCTCTGCGCTCATGCTCGCCGGTGTGATCTTTATCATGAATTACTTTGAGTTCGGGCATAAAACCAAGACTAAGGTGGCTTAGCCGAGGGGGTCTGCACTCAAGCACGGATGTATGCTTGAGACTTTCGTACTGCTCTGCACGATAAAACACTGTGATAGTGAGATAGGCATCAAGCTAGGGTTGTTGTATGAGCTGACCGCAGTGTTGTCATGAGTTTTGCTTTGGGCAAGAAAAAGCCGAGACCCTCAGGCCTCGGCTTTTGATTGATAAGTTGGTCGCGGGGGCAGGATTTGAACCTACGACCTTCGGGTTATGAGCCCGACGAGCTACCAGACTGCTCCACCCCGCAATGCGTAACAACAGACTATACTCCGACTTTCACGTTAGCGCAAGCCTGCTGCATAGGTTCTCCATGCATCACACGCATCAGGCGCATCGCTCGGATCCGCCCGCCTCGCAGCGCTCGCACTACAGCGCCAGGCGATAAATTAGTCGTGCGTCATCTAGGCTCAGTGGCATTAAGGTGCCAAACGTCTCACCCTTGTTTGCACGTAGGGTTGGGATAAACGACTCGATATCGTTCTCCGTAATGTTGAATGCGCTCAGGCGAGCTGGCATGCCCAGCGACAAGAAGAACTGCTGAGTTGCATCAATAGCAGCGCGCGCATCATCGAGCGGATCACCCGTGGTTGCAAGCCCAAAGACCTCTCGGCCATACGTTGCAAAACGCTCAGGCGCACTACGATAAACATAGCGCATCCAAGCAGGGAAGATAACTGCCAGACCAGCGCCGTGCGTGATATTAGGGTTAAACGCCGAAAGCTCGTGTTCCAGTGCATGAGAAGCCCAATCACCCGGGCGGCCAAGTCCGCAAATATCGTTGTGGGCAAGGGTCGAGATCCACATCACATTTGCGCGTACCTCGTAATTTTGAGGATCATCAACCGCACGCGGGCCTTCGGTGCGAAGGGTGCGCAAAAGCCCCAGCGCAATGCTGTCGCTTACGAGAGTGGCAGGTCCTGCCGAAAAATAGCGCTCGAGGATATGCGAGTACATATCAACAACACCTGCTGCCGTCTGATACGGAGGCAAGCTATAGGTGAGCTCCGGGTTCATGAATGCCACGCGCGACTTAATGAGTTCGCTGTAATAGCTCGTCTTGCGTCCTTGCTCGTCGTTGTTGAGCACGCTCGAAGTCGATGCTTCAGATCCAGCCGCCGGAATGGTGAGGATGGTTGCAATTGGCACAACCTCCCACGCCACGGGCTTCTTGGTCTCATAGAGCTCCCACACGTCGCCCTCATAATGCGTACCCAGCGCAATTGCTTTTGCGCTGTCGATCACGCTGCCGCCGCCAATCGCGAGGATAATATCGCAGCCTTCTTGACGCATAAGCTCAATACCCTGGCGAACCATGGTTACCTCAGGGTTGGGGCGAACACCTTTGAGCATCACGTGCTCGATGCCATGCGCCTCGAGGTCTTTCACGATGCCTTGCATAAGCCCGCTTTTCTCGGCAAAACTCTTGCCACAAATGATCATCGCGCGGCGATAACCGTGATCAACAACCCACGAACCCAGTTGTTTATGAACGTCTTTTCCAAAGATAAATTGGGTAGGAACATGGAACTGAAATTCAAGCATAGCGTCTCCCTTAATTATTGGTATGCTTGCTACGCTTTATAAAGCGTATGCGCTCAAAGCTCCTTTATTGTAGCGCTCTGCAATGACGATATGCTTGGCGTGCCCCGCAGAAAGGACCCCAGCCGATGCTGACGAACTCAACGCCAGATCACAGTCATGCGATTGTCACCGTCTTGGGTGAAGATCGATGTGGGATCGTAGCTGCAATTTCTGCCGTGCTTTCTGAAGCGCAGGCAAACATTATCGACATCCGCCAGACGATTTTGTCGCAGATCTTTTCGATGACGATGATCGTTGAGCTTAACGAAGACTGTACCGACTTTGACACGCTCCAAGAAAGGCTCAATGAAGCCGCTGCAAAACTTGGCGTGCAGGCAACGCTCCAGCGTGAAAGCGTGTTTCGGTTTATGCACCGCCTTGACGTGTAACCACGACTATTTCCATTGGTGATGCTATGAATATTCTTGTCTTAAATGCGGGAAGCTCCTCGCTCAAATACCAGCTCATTGACACTGCCAAAAAGATCGCGCTTGCCCAAGGCGCGGTAGAAAAAATTGGCGAAAACACGCCAGCTCCCATCACGCACAAGCGACTGGTGGCCGATGGTGGCGCAGATGCAGCTCAAAAGGCGCGCGATTTGGCGGCTGAGCTTGCAGCAAACCCGCCGGTCATCGATGATCACGGCGTAGCAATCCAGTACGTGCTCAACCTCATTCATGCCGAAGAGATCGAGGTAGAAGGCGTTGGTCATCGCGTTGTTCACGGTGGGACGTTTTTCTCAGAAAGCGTGCTCGTTGATGATGAGGTGGTCAAAAAGATCAGGCTTGCTGCCCCGATGGCGCCGCTGCATAACTATGCCGCTATCGATGTCATGGAGTTTGCACGCAAGCTTTTGCCCGATGTGACTCATGTTGCCGTTTTTGACACGGCGTTTCATGCAACGATTCCGCCGTACGCTCACCGCTATGCCTTGCCTAAGGATTTCGCCGAGCAGTTTGGCATGCGTAAGTTTGGTTTTCACGGTACGTCTCACCGATATGTTGCGCTCGCTGCTGAGAAGTACTTTGGCAAGCTGCCGCATAATCTCTTGAGCATGCATATTGGCAACGGTGCATCACTCTGCGCGATCCAAGATGGTAAGTCCATTGAGACGACGATGGGATTCACCCCGCTTGCAGGTATTATGATGGGAACTCGCTGCGGTGACATCGATCCTGCGTGTGTTACCTATGCGCTTGAGAACTCGGCGGTTACCCCCAACGAGATGGATCGCGTGATGAACCGCTACGCTGGCCTTTTGGGTGTCTCGGGTGTCTCAAACGATTTTCGTGCTGTTCAGGAGCAGGCTGAGCAGGGCAATGCTGATTGTCAGGCAGCGCTCGATATGTATGTGTATTCGATCGTACGTCACAGCGGAGCGTTAGTCTTTGCGATGGGCGGTATGGATTGCATCGCTTTTACGGCGGGTGTCGGGCAAAACTCTAGCTACTTGAGGGAGCGCGTCTGTAAAGCGCTCGAGCCGTTTGGCGTTGTGCTTGATTTGACCCTCAACGCTGAGCGCACCGATGAGGTTCGCAATATTGCCGCGCCAGATTCGCGCGTGCAGGTGCTCGTGATCCCTGCCAATGAGGAGCTCATGATCGCCCGCGACGTTGTTTCGTTCATCGCGTAAAACCATGCGCAATCTCGCAAAGATCGCGCGCAATCATCCCAGTACATAGGGGTCTCAATTTATTTGTCCGGTCTTCTCGGTATACTCAGAGACATCGATTGAAATGGCTTGAGTTTGGCTGAGTGCGGCAAGAGGAGCGGCGCGTGAGTAGCAATAATTCAACTCCATTACGAGGCTTAAACCTTGGCGGCTGGCTGGTGCTGGAGCGCTGGATTACGCCGGTGCTCTTTGATCCGTTTGGCGCGCAAGATGAGGTTTCGCTGACGAGTGTCTTGCAGGGCGAGATGCTGCGCGAGCTTTTGACCAAGCATCGCGAGACCTTTATCTCGGGTGCTGATTTTCGCTGGATTGCAAGCCGTGGATTTAATGCCGTACGTATTCCGGTGCCGTGGTATCTCTTTGGCGATGTTGGTCATCATGATCGCTGCATTGGATGCATCGATTATCTCGATAGGGCGATGAGTTGGTCAGATGCCTATGGCCTGCGCGTGTTGATCGATGTTCACACCGCATCAGGCAGCCAAAACGGCAAGGATCACTCGGGCGCAATTGGAGCTATTACCTGGCATGAGCACGATGACAATCGCGTGATGTCACTCAACGTGATTAATCAGATTGCTCAGCGCTACAAAGACCATCCAGCACTTTTTGGTATTGAGCTTTTAAATGAGCCGATTTTAAAACACCGAGAAGGCTTGAGCCTGATCGAGGGAATCCCCGCTCACTTGCTGCGCAATTTTTATCGATCGGGATATCGCATGGTGCGCAATCACTGTGATGAAAACATAGCTGTCGTTTTGCACGATGCGTTTCGCCCCGATGCTTGGGGTGGATTCATGTCTTCCAGTGATTATCAAAACGTTTGGATGGATCTCCATCGCTATCACTGTTACGGCAAAGAGGCAGAAACCATTCATCAGGGCAGAACGATGGAACGAGCCCTTGATCGAGATGAGGCGGCCATTAAAAAGGCACGCCGTGGCAATAAGCGTGTGATGGTGGGTGAGTGGAGTGGTGGTTTGGCGATTGCTGAAACAGCGCTTTTGCCCGAGGCTCGCCGAGCTTTTGAACGTCTCTATGTCGGCGGTCAGATCAAGGCGTTTTCACAGGCAGATGCTTGGTTTTTTTGGACGTACAAAACCGAGCAAGGCCTGCAGGGCTGGGATGCCCGTAAGACGCTTGCGTTTCTTGAGCGCGATATGATTATGCCGCGAAGGACAAATGATGAGTAGGCAGGATAAAAGCCCCGCGCTCACGCTGGTTGGCACTCCTTTGGGTAATCTCAATGATTTATCGGTGCGAGCGGTGCAAACCTTGTTTGGCGCGTCGGTGATTTTGGCGGAAGATACGAGGGTTACGCGGCATCTTATGCAGCTCGTTGCACAGCGCCTTGCTCCGCTGTTGGCTGATGATCTGCAGGCTAGTGTGCTACAGGATCGGGATCTTAGGATTGAGCGTTTTGATGAGCATGTTTCAGCTGATGAGCGCGAGGTCACGGCTCTTGTGGAGCGCGCTCGTGCGGGTGAGATGTTTGTGCTCTGTACCGATGCCGGCATGCCGTGTATCAGCGATCCTGGTTCACGCTTGGTTGATGCGTTTCATCAAGCAGGGTTTGATGTTGATGTGGTGCCCGGGCCAACCGCGGTGTCATCGGCAGTAGCACTCAGTGGATTTGCAAGCGACAACATTATGTTTGTGGGGTTTTTGCCCCGTAAGCGAGAGGCATGTAAAGAAAAACTGCTTGCTACGTGTATCGATACCGGCGTGATCGTTGCGTATGAGTCGCCTCATCGGGTGGTTGATCTTATGGGTGTTATCGCGCAACTCATGCCATCTGCCCGCGTGGCGCTTTGCAGAGAGCTCACGAAGCGCTACCAAGAGGTGACGCGTGAGAGAGCGAGTAATCTTGCAGTCGCTCTGCGTGATCGTCAGGAGGCACAAGTCATTAAGGGCGAATGTGTGGTTGTCATTGAGCTTGTGCCCGAGGTGCTCAGTGAGATCGCGGGGTCTGCTGTGCACGCGGGAGTAACCGAAAACCTCGGCGCTTTTATCGACCAAGCGCTGATTCGCCAAGAAAAAAAGTCAGCGATCTCAAAAGAGGTGGCACAGCGATTTTCAATTACAAAGTCGCAGGCGTATGATTTAGTGCTTGCACGCGCTGATGCGCTAGACTTATGACCAATGACAAAATGACCAACACGGACATTGATATGCTGTGAATTTCTGCAGGTGGAAGGCTTTATTTCATGCAGTCTCAAGAGACCTTTTACATCACCACTCCCATTTATTACGTCAATGCTGCTCCGCATCTCGGGACGGCATACACGACGCTTCTTGCCGATGTGCGCGCCCGCTTTGAGCGTCGCATGGGCAAGCGTGTCCTGTTTTTAACGGGTCTCGATGAGCATGGTGAGAAGGTAGCCCAGTCTGCCGCGGCACACGATATGACACCGCAGGACTGGTGTGATTCGATGGAAGGTCATTATCACGAGCTCTGGAATAAGCTCAACATCTCGCATGATGATTTCATTCGTACGACCCAACCTCGCCATATTGCTTGCGTACAGGAGCTTTTTGAAAAGCTTAAAGCCGATGGTTATCTCTATGAGGGCGAGTACGATGGTTGGTATTGCGTCCCCGATGAGACCTACTTTACCGAGACGCAGGTTCGCCATTATAACGAAGAGCAGGGCGATGAAAACGCGCACAACTGCCCTGATTGCGGCAGACCGCTGCAGCGCATTAAAGAGACCTCGTGGTTCTTTAAGCTCTCAGCCTTTGAGCAAAAGCTGCTTGATTATTATGAGGCGCATCCTGATTTTATCCAGCCGCAGATCAGGCGCAATGAGATTGAGAGCTTCGTGAGAAGCGGTTTGAAAGATCTTTCAATTTCTCGTACCGCTTTTGACTGGGGTATTCCGTTACCCTTTGCCCCTGATCACGTGGCATATGTGTGGGTCGACGCGCTTATCAATTATTGGACGGCTGCCCAAAGTGCGCTCAAAGAAAGCGATGGCGATCTTCAGTTCTGGCCTGCTCAGTATCACCTTGTTGGTAAGGACATCATTCGTTTTCACGCAGCAATTTGGCCAGCGCTTTTAATGGCTGCTGGACTCGATCTGCCCAAACATATCTTTGTTCACGGCTTTTTGCTGGTCAAGGGCGAGAAGATGAGCAAATCACGCGGTAATGCGATGTCACCATACGAGCTCATTGACATCTTTGGCGTGGATGCCTATCGCTACTACTTCATGACCGACGTTAATCCTGGCGCCGATGGCTCAATCAGCATTGAGCGTATGGCGCAGGTATACAACGCCGATCTCGCTAACTCATGGGGCAACTTGATCTCGCGCACCCTCAACATGGTGACCAAGTATTGCGAGGGCAAGGTGCCCGAGGTCAAGGGTGATCTCGCTGCATCAGAGCTTGCTGCTGTTGCTCGTGATGTGATCGACCCTTACATCGATGCGATGCAAAGCCTCGATTATCCGCGCGCCAAAGAGGCAGTGGCGACCCTCGTTGATGCGGCAAACCTGTACGTCGATCAAAAGGCGCCATGGGGGCTTGCCAAGGATCCCGAGCGCTTTGATGAGCTGTGCGAGGTGCTTCGCACATTGATTGAGGCAATCAAAGTCATCGCCCATCTCTATGAGCCATTCATGCCCAAGACAAGCGCTGAGGCATTAGCTCGCATTGGCGTTGAGCTTGCTACCTCGACCGATTGCTCGCTGACTGAGGAAGAAGCCGCTGCTGATGACTTGCGCGAGCTTTGTGCATGGGGGCAGGTGGCTCCAGGCACACCCGTCGTTATCGGGGATCCGCTTTTCCCTCGACTTGATGCCAAGGCGCTCTAGCTATGATATCGACGATCTCTGATTCAACGGACGTGGCTATGCTTGATCTTGAGTTTTACACCCCAAAAAACAAGGTGTTTCAGGCACAGGATCTCGGTGTCTTGCTCGCCGATACGCACACGCATTTATTTTCGGTTGAGGAGCCGCTCACTCCAGCAATTACTCTAATGCGTGCCTACTTTGCAGGTGTGGCGTTTGTTTGTCCGGTAGCCGATCCTTCTGATGAAGATAAAGATGCGGCCGAGTTTTTTGAGCGCTTGTGTGCTGCACAAGATGAGGCGGCAGCCCTGATCGAGGTAGAGCTTGGTAAGGGAAGGCGGGTGCCCGCTGCGTTTGCTGGCAAGGATGCGCGCGAGCTTTTGCCTGAGCATATTCGCGTTATTGCAGGGGTTCACCCTCATCATGCGAGCCAGTGGAATAAGGAGTCTCGCGAGCGCCTGATTGCTTTTCTTGAAGATGAACGCACGGGTGCTCTCGGAGAGATCGGCCTTGATTACTATTATGACTTTGCTCCGCGCGAGATGCAGCGTACGGCGTTTATTGAGCAGCTAACCCTTGCTAAGGAATACGGGCTCCCCGTCGACTTGCATATTCGCGATGCCCATGATGAGGCATACGAG
>JAEZXW010000031.1 GCA_023419515.1 Actinomycetes bacterium | reverse complement strand
GCGTGGGTGCACCTCAGCGGAAGGCTTTGTTCGAGCGAGACGACGAGTGCTTGAGCTGTGATACGCTATCTCAACGCCGTCACGCCACTTCAACCGCAAATTTCTTGTCTATTCATTAGCAATAAGCTCGCTGATGAATGCGCGAGCTGCAGCAAAGTCTGCTTCATTGGGGTGGTTGAGCGCCTCATCAAAGTTAGCGATGCGCATGGCGATCTTTTCGGGAGAATCACTCATTTGGTTATGCAGGCGCATGTACTTCTCGCGCACTGATGGGCGCATCTTACCCTGACAGACAAAGATACCCGCGACCTCTGTGGTCTCATCGAGCATATCAACGAGCTTTTCTCGACATCTCGTTTGATAGGGCTCCATCACTGAGCCTGAGGTCATCATGATGCTGATCTTTTTCTGAGCAAATGCGGGCAAAACAAGGGCAAACGCATATGACCATGCGCTGCGCCTATTCCAGGTTGCACAGATAATATAATCTGCACCTTCGATCTCATTGCGAACAGCTGCCTGCGCCTCAGCAATCATGGCAGCCGAGCGCTCCTCATATGCCTCGTCAGCCTCGCCTGGCTTTTGAAAGATCTCGCTTCGGTAGCTTTTTGCGAGCGGCACGTCGAGTTCCTTAAGGCTTATCATCTTTGTCGCGATACCGTGCTGCTCAAAAACCTGTTGCGCGTTATTGGCTATGAGCTGGGTGTTTCCGGTAACAGAGTCAACGAGAATGACAGCAGTCTTGGGTGTGTGCATGCGAATAAGTCACTTTCTGTTGGTGTTGATTGCCAGGGAAGATCGTTGCTTTATTGGGTCTCACTGTTGAGAGATCAGCCAAAAACCAAGGATGATGAGGATAATAACCACGAGCGCAAGCAAAGTGATAACAACTTTTCTGCGCCTGCGCTTGGCATCGGTACTAAAAATCGTCTTTTTGCCAGGGACTGATTCGATGTATTGCTCATAGCGCAGAGGTGCGCGTGAGCCCGTGTTGGTGTCGAGTGGATGTGCAGGAGCACTTGGAGCGGCGTGACGCCCTGACCCAGATCGCGGGATCTCAAAATTGTGCGGTGACTGTGTGGTGTCGTGGTCGTGCTCAGCGTGACGCATGGGGTGCAGGCTCCTCTGATAAATACACTGGCTTAAGTTGTAGCACACCGCCGACCAATCGCTCAAGAAAGCCTGGCTCATTTCATGAAATATGCAAGGTCAGAGTAGGTATGAGCAGCTTTGTTATGCGAATTGAGAAGCTCGATCAACACTTGTGCAATACTGTCAAGATGGCCGGTTTGAGCAAGGATGTGTAGAGCTGTTTGAGGATCGGGAAGTGCAAGCAGGGCGCTCAGCTCGCGTTTGAGCCGCGCTGAGCTGATTGCGTCAAGTGCGCCCGCTGCCTTGGTCATGGCAGTAAAGAGCTCATCATCAAGGATAAACCCGAGTTTGCTGGCAAAGCGAGCGGCGCGAAGGATGCGCAAGGGATCTTGATCCAGGCGCTCACTAGCATTGCCAACCATGCGAATGACCTTACGTTTCAGGTCGTCTAAGCCCCCAAATTTATCAACGATTCTCTGATCATTGAGGGCAAGCGCATTGATCGTAAAATCCCTGCGAGCCAGGTCTGCTGCAAGACTTGCCCCAAAGCTGACGCGCGGATAACGCGATCTGCGCTCATAGCGCTCGGTTCTAAAGCTGGTGATTTCAACGGTCTGCTTGTCAAACACACAAGTGATAGTGCCAAATTGCTCGGCAACGTTGAGTACGGGGATGTCATGCGTCTTACATCTCTCAAGTACGGCTGAGGGAATCAGCGGTGTTGCTGCATCGATGTCTGGGTTTTGCTCGCCCAAAAGCGCATCTCGCAGTGCTCCGCCTACGATAAAGACAGGGCTGATGATTCCCGTCAGAGTAGCGTGAACCTCGATAAGTTCCCTCAGTGCTGGAGTCGGGTTGTCGGGAAGCTCGTGTAGATGATACGGGGGATGCAGGAGGTGCGGGGTGTTAGTCATGAGTGCTCACTGTCACGGGATAATGCTGTGAGGCTACCATGAGCTGCAAATACTTGTTCAGCACTTCACGCTCACGCGCTTGAGTGACTGCTTCTTGGATGCACGCAAGTGCCAAGTCAGGCTCGTTGTTCGTTTGAGAAAGATGCATACCGATCACTGCCTGCGTGCGCCGCGAGATAAGCTGCATTCCCAACACTGCACGTGCTTGATCGTTTGAGAGATGTCCGCGGTTGCTTGCAATGCGCTGTTTGAGATGCCAGGGATAAGGACCGGCCCGCAAAAGCTGAGTGTCGTGGTTCGTTTCAATGGCGAGCACGGATGATTCACGCAAAAGCTCGAGCGCCTCTGCAGACAGATAGCCCGTATCGGTGATGTAGCCGATAACCTCGTTTGCCTGCACTGCATCGTGCCCAAGGTAGAACCGAAATCCAACCGGTTGCGCTGCATCATGCGAGGTGGGAAAGACATCAATGGTAATACCAGCAAGCATAAGGCGCGCACGATGATGAAAGGTGCGAGGGCAAACGTGGCGTGTGACCTCAGGGCGGACGGCTGTGAGATCGGTGCAATAAACAGGCACACGAAGGGCGCGGCTCACAACGCCGAGTCCCTTCGTGTGGTCATGGTGTTCATGGGTTAGCAGTATGGCGCGAACTTCGCCGGCATCAATCCCCAAAAGCGCGAGACGCTCAAGGGTTTCTCGCTTGTTAAAGCCGGCGTCAATCATGATGGAGCCTTTTGGCCCTTCGATGATTGCGCAGTTTCCCTTGGAGCCGCTCCCTAAGACGTGTAGCGTTAGCTTGCCGTGCGACATGTCGTGCAAAACAGATATTCCAGCATATGAATCGAGCGGGTTGATACCATGAGCAATGCAGATTACTCAGCAGCGCTGTTTGTCTCAGCGGTTGCCTTGCGCTGAGCATAAACCGCACTTGGCTTTGCCTTGGCAGGTACCTCAGCAGTAGGTGCTGGCTTTGCGGCAGCAGGAGTCTTGCCCGACTCAAAAAGCTCAGCAATAGCGCCAACACCGCTTGCCAGCTCGGAAAGTTGCAGCGGCATAAAGATCTTGGTGGCGTTACCATCGGCAACCTTTTGCAGCGCCTCGAGATATTGCAGAGTAATAAGATCCTTGTCAGGGTTACCCTCGTGAATCGCACGATAGACGCTCAAGATACCCTGAGCCTTACCCTCAGCGATAAGGATCTGCTGAGTCTTTTCTGCATCAGCAACCTCGCGCATTGCCTGAGCCTTACCTTCTGCCTCAAGAATGGCGGACTGCTTAAAGCCCTGTGCACGCTCAATCGCAGACTGACGATCACCTTCTGCCTCGAGGATCTTGGCGCGCCTGTCACGCTCAGCCTTCATCTGACGGTGCATTGCTTGAGTGACGTCAGTCGGCGGCTCAATGCGCTGCAGCTCAACGCGGACAATGCGAACACCCCACTTGTCAGTTGCCTGGTCAAGGATGTCACGCAGGCTCAGGTTGATCTTTTCGCGGCTCGTCAATGACTCGTCAAGCTGCATCTCACCGATGACGTTACGCAGGTTGGTCTGAGCAAGCTTGGTAGCTGCGATGTAGAAGTTCGTGACGTTGTAAATGAGTTTGACCGGGTCGGTTGCCTCAAAGTAGACCACGGCGTCAACCGTCACGCCAACGTTGTCCTTGGTAATAACCTCTTGCGGTGGAACTTCAACGATGTTCTCACGCATGTCGACCTTGGTGAGGCGATCGATGAATGGTACCACCAGATGCAGGCCTGGCTCGAGCGTGCGCTGATAGGTACCGAGGCGCTCAAGCACGCCTTTTTCATGCGGACGAACAATCTGTACCGTCTTTGCCGCCACAAAAATGACGAGCAAGACGATGAGCAAGAACGGTACGAGAGAAAAAATGAGCTCTTCTAGCATGGATAACTCCTTTGTATCAAGCTGTCCACTTTTGGTGTGGACAGTGGGGTTCTAACTGAGACCGAGCGCTTTTATGGCACGAGCACCACGCGGGTGCCAGAGATCGCAACCACCGTTGCCTTGTCGCCAGCAACGAGCTGCATGGTCTTTGAATCCTGGACAG
>JAEZXW010000077.1 GCA_023419515.1 Actinomycetes bacterium | reverse complement strand
GGCACCCCAGCCATCACCGAGAACGACACCAAGACCACAGGCACTGCTCAGCAGACCTATGGAGAGACCAGCGAGCACGTCAAGCCTGGCTATCGTTTGGTGAGCGTCACGCCTTCTTATGCAAGCGTGACCGTGAATCCCGATCAGAAATCGACCGCCTCGGGCAACTATGTTCCTGAGAGGGATCTGGTTGTGACCTACACCTACATCAAGGTTGGTCAGTTTACTGAGGTTCATGAGTACTACGAGTCTGAGGAGCTCGCTGATCAGGGCACCAATCCTGACGAGACTAGGAACAACCCAAGCACCAAGGGTGAGGATCAAGAGGGCAGCGATGCCGATCAGTACACGAGTGCCAAGGCAGATAAGTCCGGCTATGTTCTCTACAAGGTGACGAGCAACAACGGGCAGCGCACGCCCGATACCAATGGTGGAGAGGTTAACCAGAACTTCATCCCTGGCGAGCACATCACCTTTACTTATCGTTACGTCAGGGAGTCGTCTGAGCCAACTGAACCTGTCACGCCTCCAACCGATCCAGAAGGTCCAACGGATCCTGATCCGGATCCTGATAACCCAGAGACTCCAGATCCAACTGACCCAACGGATCCAACCGATCCTAGTGGCGATAACCCCGATGAGTCAGGCACGCCGCACCCCAGCGATCCAGTGAACCCAGGTGACGGTGGTGACAGAGGCGACAGCAGCAATGTCAACGGTGGCGGCAATGGCGACAAGCTACTGCCCAGGACGTCCGACCTCGCTGCGCCATTTGCGCTCACCATGGCGTTCGGTGGCATGATCGTCCTTGCATCGGGCGCTGCAGCACTGAGGAGCATGCGTAAGCAATAGTCCATACGATAATCGCGCTCAACTAACAGACGCACAAATGAGCCCCAGGTTCCTGAAGTGGAATCCTGGGGCTTTCTTGTGAGCAGGGTGGGTGATGGCTACAGAACTCTACTCACTGATGGGTACCTCTGCTGCCTCAAACAGCGGCTCTCCCTTGAAGAGCTCACACACAGCGCTCCTCATATACTCAAGATCCTTGGCGCCCATAAGCTCACGGATCGAGTGCATTGCCAGCATGGCTGCTCCAACGTCAACTGTCGGCACAGGCAAGCTTCTTACGGTCAGAGGTCCAATTGTCGATCCACCAGGCAAATCACTGCGATTCACGAATGTCTGAAGTGGCACACCTGCCCGCAGACAGAGCATCTCAAACGCCGCCGCACTCAAGCCATCCGTTGCATAGCTGCGACTTGCCGCAAGTTTGATGCAGGGGCCACCATTTAACCGCGGACGATGGGTAGGATCAGCATACTCGGGATAATTGGGGTGCACGCCGTGTGTCATATCGGCGCTCACCATGAGTGAGCGATCAAGGGCATCCAAAAATTGTGTCTTGGTCATTCCTGCACCCTCGGCAATCACCTCAAACGTGTCACGAATCCAACTGCTCAAAGCCCCTTCAGGTGTGCTCGATCCAATCTCCTCGTTATCGGTAACGACCACCACATCGATTGTGTTCTCAGCAGGATCACTTCCATAGAGCGCCGCGGTGCCTGTGTAGGCCATAGCAAGGTTATCGATTCTGCCTGCGCTGATAAACTCTTTGCCAATCCAACATGGCGGAGTCGTCTCGTATGCAAACAGGTCAAAGTCAACAATGGCGTTGGTTGGTACTTCGATCGTCTCAGCAAGCAGGTTAATCAAGCTCGACTGATCAGTGAGCTCATCTGATTGTGCGCGCACACCGCGCTCCAAGCTATCAAGCCACGTGAATACCGGCAAAATGTGCTTATGCGGCTCGATCGCCACCCCCTGGTTAACCGATCGATTCATATGGATGGCTAGGTTAGGGATGGTCATGACAGGATTTTCGAGATCTACCAAGGCCTCGTGCAGCACTCCGTTTCTCTCGATCATGACGCGCCCTGCCAAAGACAGCGGCCTGTCAAACCAGGTCGAAAGAATCGGACCGCCATAGACCTCAACCGCAAGCTGTTCAAAGCCTTCGCTCATCACCTTGCAGTGCGGCTTAACACGCAGCGAAGGCGAGTCACTATGCGCTCCAAAGATTCTAAAGTGCACCGCAGCAGGGTCAGAAATCACTCCGGCATGAAACGCCAAGAAGGCAGAGGAGCCCTTGAGGTAATACCCGCACACATCTTCACGCTTGGCGCGCTTAAGCTCACGATCGATACCCTCATGCGAAAGCCGAGAGAAACCGGCATCCTCAAGCAAGTGGGTGAGCTCCTTAACCGCGTGATACTGGGAGTGTGCGACCTCCAAAAAACTCAAGAGCGCCCAAGGCTCGGGATCCACGGGCGTGAGATGCTTTTCTCGCGGCTTGGTATCTTCGGTGCGAATATAGCGAGCAAAAGGCTGACTCATAATCGTTAAGCCCTTTCGTTTCAAACTTCAATTTCGTCCTTCAAATACATCCTCACGGTGCATTCTCAACATGTGAGACTCATTGTCGCCTAAAAATGTGAATCCAGCGTGAACCAACCCCAATTAATAAGAAAGTTCTGCTGAATTGATGGACAAAGTACCAGCAATTCAAGTAAGGTATTGCGATGCCGTCGAATGCTTACGTAGGAAAGTGGTGCTTGTGGCAAAGCGCGAAGATGTCATTGAATTTGAGGGTACCGTAGTAGAAACGCTGCCAAACGCGAATTTTCGTGTCGAACTCGAGAACGGTCACACGGTTCTTGCTCATATTTCTGGCAAGATCCGCATGAACTACATCCGCATCCTTGCGGGTGACCGAGTTCGTGTTGAGCTTTCTGCTTATGACCTGTCGCGAGGCCGCATCACATATCGCTTCAAGTAAGACTTGCGTCGACCCACGTGGGGCAATTCCACCGAGATCGCATTCCACCTCGTGTCTCAAGTGGCAAGACAACAGCCTTGTTTTGTGTGAGCGCTCACATACACCGTCTCTCGTATGGAGTTACCTCACAGCCATCACTTAAGCATTCAATAAACGCCTGCGGCTGGGCGTGTATGTAAGAGAAGCACTAAATCGAAAGGAAAAGGCATGAAGGTACGTCCTTCGGTCAAGAAGATGTGCGATAAGTGCAAGATCATCCGACGCAATGGTCGCGTTCTTGTAATCTGCGAGAACCCACGCCATAAGCAGCGTCAGGGCTAGCAGGAAGGAGCACACGTTGGCCCGTATTAGCGGAATCGATCTCCCACGTGAAAAGCGTATCGAGATTGGTCTTACCTACATTTACGGCATCGGCCGCACGACTGCCATGCAGATTCTTGATGCAACTGGCGTCAATCCAGATACCCGTGTAAAGGATCTCACCGAGGAAGAAGAGATCAAGCTGCGCGAGTATATCGACAAGAACTTGATGATCGAGGGTGACCTGCGCCGTGAGAACTCACAGAATGTGAAGCGTCTCATGGAGATTGGTTGCTACCGCGGTCTTCGCCATCGCAAGGGTCTTCCCGTCCGTGGTCAGCGCACGCACACTAACGCTCGTACCCGCAAAGGTCCGCGTCGTGCAATCGCTGGCAAGAAGAAGTAATCACGTAGCGTGGAGGATTAAGCATGGCTAAAAATCAGCAGACTACACGCATTAAGCGTGCAGATCGTAAAAACATCCCTGTTGGACAGGCTCATGTTAAGAGCACGTTCAACAACACTATTGTGAGCATCACTGACCCTCAGGGCAATGTGATTGCTTGGAAGTCCGCTGGTCAGGTTGGCTTTAAGGGCTCACGTAAGTCTACGCCATTTGCTGCTCAGCGTGCTGCCGAGGACTGCGCTCGCATTGCTCAAGAGCATGGCGTGCGCAAGGTTGCTGTCTTTGCCAAAGGCCCAGGCTCTGGTCGCGAGACTGCAATTCGTACGCTTTCTGCAGCAGGACTTGAAGTAATCAGCATCCAAGACGTGACGCCCGTTCCTCATAACGGTTGCCGTCCGCGCAAGCGTCGTCGCGTGTAGGGGAGGTAGCATCACATGGCAATCAATCGTGAACCCATCCTGAAGCGCTGCCGATCACTCGATCTTGATCCAATCGTTTTGGGATACACCAAAGAATCAAATCGCAAAAATGCGCGTCGTCAGCGCCGTCTTTCTGAGTACGCACTTCAGCTTCGCGAGAAGCAGCGCCTCAAGTTCATCTACGGTATGCTGGAGCGTCAGTTCCACAATCTGTACGACCGCGCAAACCGCATGGAAGGTCCTACCGGCGAGAACCTCATGATGCTGCTTGAGCTTCGCCTCGACAACGTGATCTTCCGTCTTGGCTTTGCCAAGACCCGCCGTGAGGCTCGTCAGATCGTCACCCACGGTCACATCACCGTGAACGGCCAGCGCGTTGACATCCCAAGCTATCGCGTTCGTGAGGGAGATGTTATCGCTGTTGCTGACAAAGCTAAGGAGCTTCTGGTTATCAAGAGTGCCCTTGTTTCAACGCAAGGTGTCGAGGTGCCAGCTTGGCTCGAGGTTGATCTTGAGAAGCTAAGCGGTACCGTTCTTGCTCGCCCAACTCGTGATCAGATTGCACTTGACATCCAAGAGCAGCTTATCGTCGAGCTTTACTCGAAGTAATGCGGAGGTAAGGTTATTAATGTCTGAATTCATTAGACCCCAAGTAACCGTAGAGCGCATCAATGATACGTTTTCACGCTTTGTGGTAGAGCCACTTGAGCGCGGTTATGGTGATACCCTCGGTAACTCCATGCGTCGCGTTTTGCTCTCATCACTCGATGGTGCTGCTGTTGAGGCAATCAGCATCGAGGGCGTGCAGCACGAGTTTTCAACCGTTCCAGGCGTGATCGAGGATGTCACCGACATCGTTTTGAACGTCAAAGGACTGGTGTTTCGTGCAAAGGGCATCGGCGAAGAGGCAACCGCAACCATCACAATCGATGGCCCAGCTGTTGTAACCGGTGGCGACTTTTTCATTCCTGCTGAGTTTGATCTGGTCAACCCTGATCATGTCATCGCAACCCTGTCCGACGGTGCAAAGCTAACCATGTCGCTGCGCATCGGTGTCGGCCGTGGCTATGTCTCGGCTGAGCGCAACAAGCGTTCAGAAGATCCAATCGGCGTTATCCACATCGACTCGCTCTACAGCCCAATTAAGCGCTGCATGAAGCTCGTTGAGGATACTCGTGTGGGTCAGCGCACCGACTACGATAGCCTGGTGCTCGAGGTTGAGACCAACGGCGCAGTTGATCCAACTGAGGCTGTGGTTGAGGCGGCAAACATTGTGAATCAGCACATGGCTGCATTCATGGCGCTGTCTGTCACCCCAGTTGAGGAGGGTGAAGAGAACTCAATCTTCGCACCTGAGGAGACCGAGACCAGCACCGAGCTCGATCGTCAGATCGAGGACTTGGATCTGTCGGTTCGCTCATACAACTGCCTCAAGCGTGCAGGAATCCACAGCGTACGTCAGCTCGTTGATTTCTCTGAGAACGATCTTTTGAATATTCGTAACTTTGGCGCCAAGTCCATCGAAGAGGTCAAAGACAAGCTCGAGTCTTTGGGTCTTGGTCTTAAGGCGTAGAGCAAGAAAGAGAGCACATCTATGAGACATTACAAGAAAGGCCGTAAGCTCGGCACTGATGCCAGCCACACTAAGGCCATGAAGAGAAGCCTTGTAACGGCTCTCTTTCTCAATGATCGCATCAAGACCATTGAATCTCGCGCTAAGGAGATTCGCCGCGATGTCGATCGCGTGATTACCTGGGCAAAGAAGGGTGACGTTCACGCTCGCCGTCTTGCATTGCAGCTCCTTAACGATAAAGAAGTTGTTGCTGAGGTGTTCGAGAAGGTCAGCCAAGGCATGTTTGCTGATCGCACCGGCGGTTATACCCGCATCATGAAGCTTGGCCCTCGCAAGGGTGACAACGCTCCAATGGTGCTGATCGAGCTTTGCCTCGAGCCTGTTGCTCCAAAGGCAAAGGCAGCTCCTGCTCAGAAGGCTGCTGTTAAGAAGGCTGAAAAAAAGACTGAGAGCGTCGAGGAAGTTGCTGAGGTAGAGCCAGTTACTGAAGAGACTCAGGCTGATGAAGCTTCAGTAGAAGAAGCTCCTGTTGAGGAGCCTCAAGTTGAGGAAGTTCCTGCCGAAGAGCAGAAGGCATAACGACCTTAAAATTCAGGGTGAAGCTATTTGATAGCTAATAGCTCTAAGGTCTATTGTTGAAGATAAAACCCGCGTGATTTAAGTAAATCATGCGGGTTTTCTTTTGTCTTGTGAGTTTTTGTGTGCGTATGAACATCTTAAATTTCTGAGTAATACTTTTACTTAGTTTTGTAATACTACTTGAACAAGTAAGGTGGCAAGCTGGAATACTTCTTTAGTAAAGAAGAGGCTTATAGAAATTAGGTAAGTTACGTGCAGGAATCAATTAAAAAAGCAATGTGTCATATAAAGGTGACTCCAGTTTTGTTTTCCTGCGGGAGAGTGGTGCTCACTCTCTTTTTATTGAGTTTGCTGACGTATGCCTGTCTTTATCTCACCCCCTATGATCCTGCTGAGCTTCTACTCTATTCACAAGGAATAATTCCAACGCCAGAACTTCTCGAAAATCTACGTGAGCAGATGAATATTCAAGGCTCATTTTTTACGCAGTATCTGAGTTGGCTTACTCGTTTTGTTCAGGGAGATCTCGGTCTTTCACTTGTTACAGGAAGGCCTTTTGCCCATGAGTTTGCAATGCGTATACCGCGTACACTTGTGATATCAATAGCAAGTCTTGGCCTTGGTATTACGATCGCTCTTATTATTGGTGCATTTGCAGCATGCGCGCAAAATACCTTTATTGATCGAGCAATTTGCGTGTTGTCATATTTGTTTTCAAGCGTTCCTCTCTTTCTGGTTGCCCTCATCATACTTACTGTCTTTGCGGTTGAGTTTAAATGGTTTGATGTAACTGCCACTCAGGCGAGGCCTCGTGATTATGTGATGCCAATTATTGCGCTTACGATCAATGTTGCTGCTTGGTATATTCGTCACATCAGATCACTCGTGCTTATTGAACTTAAGGCCGAGCGCTATGTAACTTTTGCCTCGAGAGGCTTGAGTATTCCTGCAATTGTGCTTCGCCATGTATATCGCCATATTAGTATCCCGCTTATTTCATTGGCGGCTACAAGCTTCGGTACCTTATTGGCAGGTTCTGTCCTCGTTGAGCAAATATTTTCTTTTAATGGAATGGGAGCCTATGGCTTGCAGGCAATCCTTGCCAAGGACTATCCAGTGATTCAAGCGTATGTTCTTTACTCTGCAGTGATCTTTTTGCTTGTACACACACTCGCTGATCTTTTGATCGTTGCGATTGATCCGCGACTTTCGTTTAAGTTTCAGATAATCTCTGCGATAAGACAGGGTATCTTGCGCGTACGAGATCGTGTAACAACAGGATTTGAGAGTGAATTAGAAATACAGGATAACTGTCACATTATTAACAGTAAAGAAAATTATTTACGCTGTAAGGGGCAACCAGTTTTTTCTACCCGCATGAGGTATAAGGCGCCTCTTTGTTTTGCATGGCTTGCGCAGGATGTAACTGCTGATCAGATTTCTCAGTCACGTAGAAAGAATAAATATGTTGCCTGGGGTTTTCTTGCTTTATTAGGAATTGTATGTTTGATAGCACTTTTTGCACATCAAATTGCACCATTTGATCCGTTTGAAACAAACCCTCTTCGAGTCTTTGTGCCTCCGAGTGCAGAGCATATATTAGGCACTGATACGAGTGGACGAGATATTTTTTCTCGTGTGTTAGCAGGCCTTCAATCAAGTCTTTTTATTGCGCTTGTTGTGGTGATAATTTCGTTAGTGCTTGGCACCGCTGTTGGATCAATTGCTGCGCTTTCAGGAGGAGTTGTTGATCGCGTGTGCACGCATATTATTGCGGTATTTCAGGCATTCCCTGATCTTATTCTAGCGCTTGTGTTAGTTACTATCTTTTCTCAAAGCACGATAGGAATAATTTGTGCGCTTGTGCCGCTTTATTGGACGCGTATTGCTCGCTATGCCCGTGGTTTGGTGCTCGCAGCTTTGCAGGAGCAATATCTTATGGTGTCACGTCTTGATGGAGCGCCTTGGTGGTGGATTTACCTTCGTCATATTCTGCCCAATATCGCTGGCTCATTGCTTGTGCTTGCTATGAGCGAGATTGGCATGGTGGTGTTGTCGTTAAGTTCACTTGCTTTTGTGGGGCTGGGGCTGTCAGCACCTGCACTTGAGTGGGGCACGTTGATTTCTGAAAACCGTGTTGCTCTTACCTTGGCGCCTTGGGCGGTGCTTGGTCCAGGCGTTGCGCTGACGTTTTTGTGCTTGCTTTCGAGTTTATTAGCTGATGCTTGGCAAAACGCTTGGTTAGTCAAAGGCCGTTCATGAGATAGCAGATTAAGTCATTTAAATGCATTCGATCTTTGTCATTAACTCTCACAGGAAGGAAACAAACGTGAAACCTTTAAGTCATACAAGTCTGCTGCTTGGATGGGCAAAGCGAGCCTTTATGGGTATTGCGATGGTGCTGTGCGTAGTATCGCTTGTTGGTTGCGGCGCCCCAAGCGATCAAGCCAACCAAGGTAATGAGCGGGCGCATGATAATATCCTGCGCATGGCATCATTTATGACTATTGGTGAGACCTTAGACCCAGCGCAAGGCTGGACAGCTTGGTCTGACACGTTTTATGGTTTTGGCGAGCCACTGTTTGTTTGCGATGCTAATTTGGTGCCACAACCGGTCTTGGTGCAAAACCTTGAGCGTGTTGATGATCTGACATGGAGGCTAACCGTCAAGGAAGGCGTTCTGTTTCATAATGGTCAGCATCTTGATGGCGCTTCAGTTAAACGCAGTCTTGAGTACGCTCTTAAAAACAATGTTTTAGCCAAGGAGCTTTTGCCCTTGCAAGAGATGACTGCTGATGAAAATGTAGTGACTCTCACAACAAAACAGCCCCTCGTAGCTCTTGCAAACGTGCTTGCAAATCCTGTATTTGTGATCCAGTATATTGATGAAGAAGGTCAAGTTCCTTCTATACCTGTGATGAGTGGTCCATTTATTCCCACTGAGTTTGTTGCCGCTGATCATATTAGTGCTCGTGCATTTGAAGATTACCATGGCGGCAAGCCTGCTCTGGATGGCTTGTATATTCAGCAGTTTAACGATCCACAAGCTAAGATGCTTGCGCTCGAGAGCGATCAGGTTGATCTTGTGACTCAGGTGCCTTTGGCCACCGCAAAGCCGGCTCTTGAAAAAGCTCAAGGATCTCTTAAGGAATCAAGCGCTCTTGGTACTCGTGGTGACGGTGTTATTGTCAATACTAAAAGCAAGTATTTTGCTAGCAATCATGCACGCCAAGCCATTGGATGGGCTCTTGATCGGTCAGGGTATCAGGTAATGACCCAGGGTCTTTGCGTACCTAGTTACACGCTCTTTCCTGATTCCATTTCCACATTGACTCCTCAAGGTTTTCAGCCTCAGGTGACCTCATATAGTCTCGATAAGGCGCGTGATGAGTTTGTAGCTGCTGGTTTTGAGTTTGGCGATGATGGCGTCATGCGTTTTGAGGGTAACCCCGTAAATATCCGCGTGTTGACCTATCAATATCGTCCTGAGTTTAAGTACATGGCTGAGCACCTTAAGTCAGAACTGCAAAAGATCGGAGTTTCAGTTGAGGTAATTGAGACCAAGGATTTTGATGCTGATGCAGTGGCTCGAGGAGATTTTGATCTTGCGATGGATGGCTTGGTGCTGGCAGGAACAGGAGATCCAGCATACTACTATCGCTCATCATTAGTTTCAGGTGCCTCAACCAATTATTCAGCTTATGCCAATCCTGCCTTTGATGCATTGGTTGATGAATATACTTCTACATGGGATGACTCAAAGCGCAGTGAGATTCAAAAACAGATTCTCGAGCTTTTGGATGCAGATAAGCCGTATATTGCATATGCTGATCGCAGTTTCTCAATCTTTATGCGTGATCGAGTGCAGGGTGTTGAGGCGCATCCATCCGAATACTATGCGATTAATGAAAAGACCTCATTAGCTCATGAATAAGGCTTGCAATTCAATAAATAATAAGGGCGTTGATCAGTGTCTTTGTGGCACTGATCAACCAGTTTTGTCGCTCGCAAACGTTAGTGTGAGCTATCGTGATCAGTGCATTCTTGACAACGTGAGCCTTGATTTGTTTCATGGTCAAGTTATTGGACTGATGGGGCCTTCTGGCGAAGGCAAATCAACACTGTTGCATTGTCTGGCTGCTCAGCTTGAGCGTGGCTTTACTGTCAATGCAGGAAGCTTGTATCTTGAAGGAAAACGAGAGAGCAATATCTTGAGCTTTCCTCTCGCTGAGCGTATTGAGCTTATGTCTCGCATCGTTGCTTTTATGCATCAGCAGCCGAGCGCGAGTCTTGATGAGCTTATGACAGTACAAGAACATGCATTTGAGACGTATCGGGCAGTTCATCCCCAGGAGCCTTCTCGCACGGCGCGTCAGTACGCGCAGGGATATATGCAAATTTATTTGAAAGAATTGGGATTTCAAGATCCTCAGAAAGTGCTGCATTCATATCCATTCATGCTTTCTGGTGGTATGCAACAGCGAGTTTGCCTGGCTTTGGCGCTTTTGGCAAATGTGCGGGTCTTACTTGCAGATGAACCTTCGAGCGCTCTTGATTATAAAACGCAGCGCATGCTTGCCGATCTTTTAGTGCATATGGCAAAAAAGCACCATCTTGCTGTTGTGTTTGCCTCACATGACGAATCTTTGGTGCGCTCGTGCTGTGATGAGATATATAGGATACAGGCGGGAAGGATAAGTCATGAGCAAAACAACTGACCAGTCTTTACCCGTACTTGCCTGTCAGAATCTCAATGTATCTATCTCTGACTACCGGGGTAGACAGCAGGTTATCTTGCATGAGGTTAATTTTGCGATCACCCATACGGATAGAATCGGGATTATCGGTGATTCAGGTTCAGGAAAAACGACGCTTGCTCGGGTAATCTGTGGTTTATTGCGACCTTTATCGGGCTGTGTGATCAGAGATGGTATTTCACTTGATTTTTCTGATCGCAGTGCGCTTATCAACCATCAGCGGGCTATCCGGATGGTGTTTCAGGATTCTCGCCGTTCTTTTGATCCTCGGTACCCACTGCTTCACTCACTGTGCGAGCCGCTTATGTTTCAAGGCAGGATCGAGCAAACCTCTATGGCTAACGCTGTCAAGTTACCAATTTTACGTACGCTTGTTGGGCTCAATGGTATTCATGAGATTCCCGATCAGGTTCGAGAGGTGCTTGAGAGCCTTAAATTGAGCAATGAGCTGATAGATCGTCAGCCTCATGAGCTGTCAGGTGGACAATTGCAGCGCATGGCCCTTGCTCGAGCAATTCTTGCCAAGCCTCAGATGCTTGTTTGTGATGAAATCACGAGCGCTCTTGATGGAAAAACCCAAGATGAGGTAATGAACGCTCTGATGAAGGCAGCAGATCACTTTCATCTGACACTCGCATTAATTACACATGATCAGGCAGTGATTGACAAACTTGCTGATCGGGTTTTCTTAGTGGAAAATCAGCGGGTGCAGGAAGAATAAAAGAGCAGGCTGTTTTCGCTTTTATGAGTTGCGTATAATCGATACGCATGATCGCGTTTTCAAATGTTTCATTTTCATATCACACAAGTTCTTCGTTGGGCGAGTCGACTTTGGCAGATGAGTCGGTCTTGGGCTCGCAGTTACTCAATGACGTAACAATAACTCTTGAGCCTGGAAAAAAAGCTGCTCTCGTAGGAAAAAATGGTTCAGGTAAATCAACCATTGCGCAGCTTGCAGCTGCATTACGCTTGCCTACTTGTGGAGAGGTGCTTGTTGATGGAATCAATACAGCCACCACACAATACGATGAGCTTTTAGCGATACGACAGCGCGTTGCTTTGGTTGGGCAAGATCCGCTTAATCAGATGGTGGCTTCAACTGTTTTTGATGAGGTTGCATTTGGTCCTTGTAACCTTTGCCTGCCTTCTGATGAAGTGAGTGAGCGTGTGCATCAAAGCCTCCAGCAAGTTGGACTTTTACACGCTCTTGATAGAGATCCAGCTACATTTTCTGGGGGAGAGTTGCAGCGCTTGGCACTTGCAGGTGTTCTGGCGATGGAGCCTCAGTATCTCGTGCTCGATGAGACTGGTTCGATGCTTGATGAAGAAAGTCACGCTCATCTCATGGCATTACTCGACAACCTGGTTCAGCAGGGAATAGGGGTTTTGTTCATTACGCATGATCAATCAGTAGTAGCACAGTCCGATATTGTTTATGGGCTAGCTGATGGTCATGTAACTTGTTATTCAAGCGTAGACAAGTTTTTGCGTGATGATGATTGTTTAGATCGTTTTGGCTTGGCGTTGCGGCCTGATTGTGTAGTTAGCGGATCGCGTGCGAGAATCAAGCAGCATCAAAAAGATCGAGGACAAAGCGCGCAGAGCAATACCGTTGTCGTTGATCGCGTTTCTTTGGCATATAACGCTAGAACTCCTCAGCAAAAAACTGTCGTTCGTCAGGCATCTTTTGCGATTGAGCCAGGGAGTATTACCCTCGTGACAGGCAAGTCGGGTTCGGGTAAATCGACGTTATTGCAGGCGGTTGCTGGTCTACTTGATCCTGATGAAGGTCAGATTTACTGGTCTGGCTGTGGTACTCAAAAGCCTGTGCAGGCAGGACAAATTGGATATGCTTTTCAGGACGCCCGAGCTCAATTGTTTGCAATGACAGTTTTTGAGGATGTTGTCTTTGCTGCCCTTCAAAATAAACAGCTTGCCTTAAAGCAGAGCGCAGCGTTATCGATGCAGCGAGGATCTTATAGCGATGATGGTAGCCCTGTTCATCGATCAGCTCAGTCACAAGATAACGAGTATGAAGCAATGGTGCGACGAGCTCTTGCAGCTGTTGATCTTGATTTTGAAAAAATGCGTGATGTCTCACCGCTTGTGCTGTCAGGTGGACAAGCCAGAAGAGTTGCGCTTGCTGGAATTATTATTACTCAGCCTCAGGTAATTTGCCTTGATGAGCCTACGGTTGGTCTTGATGGATCAGCACGATCGGCGCTTTTTGATCTCATGAGGTCCCTATCTGATATGGGAATTTCTTTATTGATTGCCACGCATAACATCCAAGAGCTTATGCCTATTGCCTCTCAGCATGTGCATATTGATGAGAAAGGGTATGTCCAGTGTCATTGCGTTGAACATGACGAGAAGGGCAGTGTTAGTCGCCTCATCCCTTGTGGCGCGCAGCAAAATCAAGCCATGGTTTTGTCAAGGCAAAAACAGGAGAACCGTAATCAGCCTTATCAATCAGCAGCTGTCATTGGTAGTCAAAATTTTGAGATGATCGGTCTTTATCAGCCTGAAGATACACCACTCCATCGTTTTGATGCTCGACTCAAGATTGCTGGGATGCTTGTTGCCTCAATCTTATTGCTGGCTGTTCATCAGTGGGCCGGAATGGTTTTGGCGCTCATCATAGTTGCAGGGCTTTTTCATGTTGCCCGCGTTAAGACCTCATCATTAAAGGCTGGCATGCTCCCATTTTCTCTGGTGCTCATGGTTATGTTTGCCACCCATGCTTTTACATTGAGTGGCGCTGATTTTGAGCTTATTGGTTCGTTTGGCCTTACTTTTAGTGGTGCTATGCGGGGAGCTCTTTATGTCGTGCGTATTGGTCTTTTGGTGGCACTTTCATTAATTCTTACCACTACAACATCATCAGCACAGCTTATGGATGCCTTCATTTGGATGACCAAGCCGTTAAGAAAAACAAAGATTCCTATTGATGATCTTGTCACTACTGCTCACATTGCCTTGCGTTTTATTCCAGAAACAGGACGAGAGCTTAATCGTATTGTTATGTCGCAACGTGCTCGTGGCATAAATTTTGAGCAGGGATCGGTAATTCAGCGTTTGCGGCTTTGGACGACAGTTTTTATTCCACTTTTAGTTTCTTTGTTTAGGAGAGCCATGCTTTTAGCGCAGGCACTTGAAGCGCGCTGCTATGGCTTAATGCAGCGAATTGATCCGCGTTGTGTTCGTACCACATTAACCTCACAACAAATAAGCTTTAGGCAAATGCTGATATTTGCAATATTTCTTTTGGTATTTGCGATCATGGCGCTTAAATTCTAAAAGTCCATTTGATAATTGTTTGCTTTGCACATGCAGTTATTTGAGTAAAAGCGCGAGGTATTAAAAGACCCCCGCAC
>JAEZXW010000070.1 GCA_023419515.1 Actinomycetes bacterium | reverse complement strand
CGGGCTCATCATATGATCCCAGTACACGACCCGTCCCCCTCTTGAAGGGCTCACCCGCATAAAAAACGCAAGCACGGTTAAGCAGACGCACAAGACCAACGAGTGCCTCGTCGATAACATCGTGCTGCTTGTGCGCAGCTGTGATCTCACGGTTAAAGAGATAGAGCGCGTGAGTTCGCTGTTCTCGCCTGCGCAGGCGCTCAACCGAACGCTGAAGCCTCGTCGAAAGCGCGCTGATGATGAATGACAGCACCAGCATGACTAGAAACACAAGATAGTTGGCGGGTTGATCGACCACGAACGAAAAGTAAGGGCGGACAAAAAGATAATTGAGCAGTGTGATCGAGAGTAAACCCGCAAGAACGCCAGGGACGTAGCTCGGAGTCAGGCGCGATACCACCGCGATCGCCAAAACGTAAACGAGAAGTGAGATTTGGGTCGAAAGCCCCAGGCGTTGCACCACGGCAGCCACGCCCGTCGCAAGCCCGACAAAGATCACTACGAGCACGAGATCTACAAGGCGCACGCTCCATAAGAACGGATCCTTACTTGCGCGCGAACGCTGAAATTCTCGGTACGAAAGCGTTGATTTAACGAGGTGAACCCTGGTTTTTTCAGCGAGCTTGGCAAGTCTGATGTGATACGGGCTCTTAAAACGCAGAGCAGCAAAGATCCGAGGCTTTGGCTCGCGTGAGAGCACCACATCAGTCACGGCATGCGTGTAGAGGTAATCGGCGACAAGCATTAAATCGTTATCGCCGCTCAAGATAACAAGGTTACCCCCGAGGTCATTGACCTTATGCTCGAGCTTATCGATAAGGTGGTGATCCTGCTCGGTGCTGAAGCTCGGGGCTGTGGCAGTCGACACCGCGGCACCGACTGGTGTGTCGACCGAGGTATCTGCTTGAAGATCAGCGCACAAACCGCTGGACGTCACGGTAGCGTCACCAGCTTGCGCGGCTTTACGCCTGACACTCGCACGCTTGGTGATCTTGTTTTGAACGACTAACAGATCAAACGGGGCATCAAGCGCAGCAGCAAGTGCTGCAGTCTCTTGCAAAACGATTGGGGTGTCATGATCCAAAAAAACAATGCCTACAACGCGCAGCGACTCCTGCGGCTGCTCGACTTTTTGTTGAGGATCATCAACGGGCACAACCTGTGCAAATGATCCGGTAATGATGGGAGAAAGATCTTGGTGCTGAGTGCTCAAAATAAGAACGCCTCTTTTGGTTGACGCCTATGAAGAGTGATGTGTTTGACGCAAGAGCGGTGCGATTTCTTGCACCCAAAAATCAACCTGATTCCAGTCGCGATAATCACCATCCTCGAGCGGATATACCTTGAGCATCAACCGCTCGACACTGGCAAAACGCTCTGGCTCCTTCCAGCCAGGAAAGATTGCTGAGGCAACTGGCTCTAAAGGCTTTAAGCGCTTGATCTCCTTCAAGAGATCGACCTGCGCCTGTCTAAGCTTGTGCTCCTCGTCATGAACGCCCAAAAGCCCGACAGAAAACACGGCAAGCGGGCGGTTTTTAATGAGATCGCTATTGGATTTGAGCCACTCGGCTCCTTCGCGATGCCACTTGCCCACGCGCACACCCGAGCCAAAAATGATGGCATCAACTTTGTTAGTAATGATTGGATGATCTTGGGTGTCCACCACCTGCGGCCTAAAGCCGTGGCCGATAAGGACTTCGCCAATGTGACGTGCAATGGTTTTGGTACAGCCGGATCCGCTTGAGTACGCAATAAGGACACGGGTGAGATGACGATCCATGTATCCTCCTTGACTTGCGTCGTACCATACGAAAGCAGCCATCGTGATTGCGGTGACGATCAACAGCGTGACCATCGTGATAAAAATGGTGCCCCCAGAAGAATTTGAATCTCCGTTTCCTGACTGAGGGTCAGGCGTCCTTGACCGCTAGACGATGGGGGCAAATCTTGGTGCCACTGACGTCGCATGTATCGCTGATACCGCTTATACCGCTATCGCTTGTACCACCCATGCCACTTAAAAAACAACTCCCCGCAAACGCGCAGGTACGAAAGCGGAGAGCGAGATTGACAAGTATGGCAGCGCCAGCGGGAGTCGAACCCGCCTTTCCGCCTTGAAAGGGCGATGTCCTAACCGATAGACGATGGCGCCACATCGCTTGAGCGGCAGCAGAAAAATCTGGCAGCGCCAGCGGGAGTCGAACCCGCCTTTCCGCCTTGAAAGGGCGATGTCCTAACCGATAGACGATGGCGCCACAGCTTCTCTGCATGCTCTGTCGCGTGCGAAACTAGATTATCCATAAAGTAAGTCACTCTTGCAAGTTGTTTCAACCTGCAAGAGTGACCCCGCTATATCCCCATAAACCTGCGGCATTGCCGTGAGGTGATGAAGGTTAAGTTTTGGTTATAGCTGCAGCTGTGGCTGACCGTTGCTGCAACCACGACTGCGATCGGCTGCGATGCGCCTCATCCGTCTCATTGGCGTCAGGATCGAGCGCTGCTCACCCAGCCTCGCACGTGTGGCTCTCTACGAGCAGCCCGTGGTTGATCCACAATCAAGGCAAACCTTGCAGGTGCCGTTTTGCACCAGCCTCGTTGACGAACAGGTCGGGCAGGTTGAGCCATCGTACAGACGCTGGCCATGCAAAGCTGCTTCTTTTGCACCCTCATGAATGAAACTTTGCGTAAAAGGGTCTTCTGCCTCAAACGCAGTACCCTCATCATCACGAAGCTCATCCTCTTTTTGAGCGATCAGCTCTTGAAACTGGGCAGATGTCTCTTCGGTGTCAGCAAAGTTCTCAGCAGCACTTACCGCACCCGAAGCAACACTCGAAGCCGCGCTCAGCGCACTATATGTACTCACAAAAGCATCTTCTGCCGAAGGCTTAACCTGGCAACGGCTAAAATCGCCCACCTCAATGTCGATAATCTTAGAGATAAGATCTGAGATACTCGTTACGTACTTAATGTAGGGATGACGCTGGACAAATCCATAGGGTTCGTACTGCTGAGCACGCAGCATCTTAGAGATTGATTGTGCTGGAATACCGTACTGCAGCATGACCGAAATCGTCTTTGAAAGCGAGTTGAGCAGACCCATGATCGTGGTTCCCTCACGATCGGTTGTCATGTAGATCTCGGCAATATTACCTTGTTCATCACGATTGACCGTCGTATAGATTTTAATGCCATCAATCTGAGCGGGATGGGTGTGACCACCACGGATACCCACAATTTTACGGCGTTTTGAAGGCAGCGGAGCACGACCATCAACGATCTGCTTTGCCTGCTTGGCATAATCAAGCAGTGCCTGGTAGCTCATGTTTTCAAGGTCATCTGCGCTTGCAACATCCTCAAGTGAGTTATTGAGCGGCTGAGCAACCTTGGATCCATCGCGATAAAGCGTAATACCCTTAACACCAGTTTGCCATGAGAGCACGAGCACGTTCTTAAAGTCCTCGACCGTTGCACTCTTAGGCAGGTTAACCGTCTTAGAAATTGCACCTGATACAAGCGGCGTCAGCGCAGCCACCATGAGGACGTGACCTTCTGGCTTAATGTAGCGCACGCCAGAGCCACAGACGTTTGTCGTATCAAAAATGGCGAGATCCTCATCCTTAAGATACGGTGCGCCTTCGATCTTGCCGTCGATCAACATGCCTTCATCGTTCTTGCGAGAGATATACTCCTCAATTGCCTCGATCTCGTTCTCTGCATAACCCAAGTGGTGCAAAGCCTCACCAATCACGGGGTTTGAAATGACCATCGAGCCACCACCGACGAGCTTCTTGTAGCTGATATGCGTAAAGAATGGCTCGATTGAGGTAGCGCCGCAGTCCATCGCAAAGCTGATCGTACCGGTCGGCGCCATGACTGAGACTTGCGCATTGCGGTAACCAAACTTGTCACCATACTCCTCTGCAGCAGCCCAAACGCGCTTGAGCTCGTTGGAAAGCTCCTCCTCGCCCAAATCTTTAAGAAGATCGTGGTCAACCTCAAACGGGGCATAGCCCAAGCCCTCATATTCATCGGTGCGAGCACCAGCAACACGAGCGTGGTTGCGGATAACGCGCATCATGTGATCGCGGTTGATTTCATAGCTCTCAAACGCACCGACCTGAGCTGCCTCAAGTGCAGAAACCTCATACGACATACCGGTCAAAATACCCGTAAGCGCTGCCGCAAAGGTGCGCGCCTCGTGCGAATCGTATGCCAGGCCCTTAACCATGAGGAGCGATGCGAGGTTTGCCATACCCAGACCTGTGGTGCGGAAGAGATAGGTGCGACGAGCAACATCCTCGGTTGGGAACTGTCCCCACACAATAGATGCCTCAAGCGCCAGCTGAACAAGGGCAACTGCGTGCTTGTAGCCCATAAGGTCAAAGCGTTCGGTCGCTGGATCGTAGAAGCGATAGACATTGATGGATGCAAGGTTGCAGCTCGTGTCATCCAAAAACGCATACTCACCACAGGGGTTCGTGGAATTGAGCATGTTGTGCTTAGCACCAAGCTTGCCATCCTCGCCCGCTGGGCAGGTATGCCATGCGTTGAAGATGTCGCTAAACTGCGGAGCTGGATCAGCACAGCGCCAGGCTGCCTGGTTGATCTGATCCCAGAGGCTCTTGACCGAAATCTCGCGATCCACCTTGGAGTCAACACGGCCTTTAAGCTGATGCATTGCATCTGGATCGTTCTCGAGATTCACGACCTTGCGCATAAAGTCGTCCGAGATGCGCAGGGAGTTATTGGAGTTTTGACCCGAGACAGTCTGGTATGCCTCGCCGTCGATCGAAGCGTCGTAGCCCATCTTCATGAGGGCGAGTGCCTTATCCTCTTCTTCTGCCTTCCAGTTAACAAACTGCTCAATATCGGGATGATCGATGTCAAGGCAGACCATCTTTGCAGCACGACGGGTGGTACCGCCGCTCTTGATAGCACCAGCGTTACGGTCAAGACCGCGCAAAAAGCTCATCAAACCGCTGGATACACCGCCGCCAGAAAGTGCCTCGCCCTCGGCGCGAATGGTTGAGAAGTTTGAACCTGTACCAGAGCCGCCCTTAAAAAGTTTGGTCTCAGTGACGTATTCCTCGGTGATGGAGTGAGGACCGAGCAGGGTATCGGCAACCGAGATGATAAAGCAAGCAGATGCCTGGGTGCGCGTGTAGGCATCAACGCTCGGTACGACTTTCTTTAACTCAGGATCGTAGTAGAAAGTCTCGTTTGAAGTGCCCTTGATGCCATAAGCACGATGCAAACCAGTGTTAAACCACTGAGGTGAGTTAGGGGCAAAGCGCTGAGAGATCAGCAAATAGGCAAGTTCGTCATAGAGGATCTGCGACTCCTCGCCCTCTTGCACCATGCCTTCGTCAATGAGTGCCGCCACCCAAAAGTCGACCATGCGATGAACAAGCTGCTTAAAGCTCGTCTCATGACCGGTCTGTGGCACGCCAGCCTTGCGAAAGTACTTTGAAGCAACAATGTCGACAGCATTTTGCGAAAAGCCCTTGGGAAATTCAAGCCCCTTCATGTCAACGAGAACGCGACCAGTCTTGTAGTCAGTGAGATAGACGTCGCGCAGTTCCCATTCAAAAAGATCGTACACGGTTTTATCTGTTTGTTTGTCAAGATCGCCCGTGTAATAGCGCTTGATAATATCGCCAAGCTGAGCTGCCATTGTTGACCCTTCCTCCATCGATTAAATAACCTTGGATATAATATCGTGCCACATAGGTCGGACATACACTATATTGCGTCTCTAGATAATCACCATCACTATTTATTGTATTTTGTGGTATTTGAAGCATTGCCAACAAAAGCCCAGGATTCGCTTGATTACGGTGGTATTCGTGTAACGTTGCCTTGACATGTGTGTGAGCTGCTCAGAGGAGCTTTGGCAATAAAAAATACCCCCGATAGTAGCTTACCGGGGGTAGAGGTGGTTCAAAAGATTTTACATCATTTATAACCTTATCGAACGACAAAACCACGGGTTTCTCGGGTAAATCTTAGCTTCTACTGGATGAAGCTTCATAAGCACTCGATCACTCATCGCTCGATACAGGTCAATACAGATTACTTAAAGTAGTACTGAGGTTTTGATGGAAACGTCGTTGCATAGCGCGTCATGCGAGCAAGCTCCATCCAACGCTGAGCAGCAAACTTAGGACCGCCGCAATAGTACCAGTAGAGCGCAAACGAGCTGTGCTTGATGAGAATGGCAAGCGATCCACGAACATTCATGCCGGGAATCCAGCCGATGGCATAGCGGCTGCCAACACTCACAAGCTGACCGAGCAGGGTACCACCATAGGTCTTGTGCTCGGTGCCACGAATATCAGCGATGATGTTTTTTGCCACGTAAATACCCTGATGCATGGCGTGCTGCGCGAGTAAAGCGTGCGGCATCGTCTCGCCCTCAAAGGTCTGAGCAGCGCAATCGCCCAGAGCATAGATGCCCGTCACATCGACACCGGACTCAGTGCCCGTAGAAGCAACCGTAAGATCATCGTTAACAACGATACGACAGCGATCGGTTGGCAAGCCCCAATCACAAACATACTCAGGGGTTTTAGCGCCGCCAGCAAAGAGCAGTAAACCGCTTTTTACGCGGGTACCGTTTTGCAGGATGATCTCGTCTTCGGTGACCTCATCGACAAAGCTGCCCATGAAAAGGTTGACACCGAGATTCTTAATGTACTCATCGGCAATCACCTGCTGATCGGGCGACAGATTATTTTGCAGGACGTGCTCAGTACCATCGAGCAGGTTGATAGTGACCTCGCGCATATCAAGACCCGTGCGTACGCAACGACGACGCATAGACTCAACCAATGGGCCAACGACCTCAATGCCGGTTGCACCAGCACCAACAATCGAGAAAGTCAAAAGATCGCGACGCTTTTGAGCATCACCCTCATAGACCGCCTCCATCACACGATCCTCGATCTCTTGACGATAAACCTCAAGATCACGCAGGGACCACATGGCAAGGGCGTTTTCTCTAAGACCCTTGATCGGCGGCATACTTGCCTCGGCTCCTAAACCAAGCACAAGGGTATCGTATGAAAAATCGCACTCCTGGCCGTTATTCAGCGAAACGCGAACAGTATGATTCTTGGTATCAAGGCCATCCATGGCGCCTTGAACCACACAGACATCGGTGCCGCGGTAAATATCCTTAAACCAAATACGAACAAAATCGGGGTTTGTACCAAATGCAACAACGGTATCGATTTCTGAGCGGCTCTCCTGATACGCCTGTGGATCAATAAGCGTAATTGAGATGCCATCCTGAGGGTTTCGATAGCGAAGCAACTGTGAAATAGCGGTTAGATTTCCATAACCGCCACCGACGCATACAACACGATGCTGCTTTTGAGTAGCCATAGAGCAAAGCACCCTTCTGTGACAAGCACTGGACATCAGTAAAGCCCACTAATCGTACTTGATTTGCTCGATAACTTCACGCTTGGCGCGAGATAAATGAGGTGATTCATGCGATTTTTGACGCACTGCGAGTGAACGTTTCGATAAGAGCGTATGAAGAATGTGCGCGAGAAGGCGCGAGCGAGGCGTCTTGGCAATAACAAGAGGCGCCTGAGAGTAAATTCAGACGCCTCGTCGTGTATCGCATGGTTGTGATCAGCGGCTTGCCTGTGCGGCTCGTCCCAGTGGTTAGCCTCAGCTGCTCAGCTCAGTTGTTAGTCAATCTTTGCAAAACCACGGTGAGCCCTGATGGTGTAGCGCTTCATCGCAGCAGACTCAAGCCAGCGCTGAAGCACCAATCGAATACCGCCGATGTTGTACCAGCAAAACGCATATGAGCCCTTTTTGGCAAGCTCGCCAAGGTGTCCTGCAATCTTGATACCGCGAGCATGACCAACACTGTAGCCATAGCCGATGGAGACAAACTCACCCTGCAGCGTGGCGTCGTATTCCTTGTGAGCCCCCCTTGCAAAATCGGCAAGGATATTTTTGGCAACGAGCTGTGCCTGGTGAATAGCATGCTGTGCAAGCATCGGCGTTGGTCTACTTGCGCCATGCTTAACGTCAATATATCCTGCCACGTCACCAGCCACATAGATGTCGGGATGGTTCTTAAGGGTGAGGTCTTCGTTGACTGCAAGTCTACCCTGTTCCATCTCAAGACCAAGATCATGCACCCATGACTCAACGCGGGCACCTCCAACAAAAAGGCAAAGCCCTCGGTCGAGTGTCATACCATTATCGAGTTCGATGGTGGTCTCGGTCAGACGCTTGGCGTGCGTGTTAAGCACCAACTCAACACCGAGTTTCTTAAGACGCTCATCTGCCTTGATGCGCAAAGAATCATCGAGTTGCTTGAGCACATGATTGTTGCCATCAATGAGGCGAATCGAAATCTCACTCTCGGGGATGCCCATGCGGCTTGCGCGCGCGTAGGTAAACTGAGCGAGCGGACCGCAAATCTCAACGCCCGTTGCACCGCCGCCAATAATCGTAAAGGTCAAGAGTTTACGGCGAATCTCGGCGTTCATCTCACCAACAGCAAGACGTAGGCGACCTTCGACTTCTTTCTTAAAGGTCGAGATGTCGTGCACCCACCACATCGTACTGGCGTACTGACCAAGTCCCTCAATTGGCGGGCAAGAACAGTTAGCGCCAACCGCCATAACCAGAGTATCGTAGCTCAAGGTATAGGGCTCTACCTCGTAACAAGGGATATAGAGCTCATCGATTGTCTTGCCTTCAGGGGCAATCTGGTGAGCCGTCAGCTTTTGGGCAGCCAGGTTACCAGCGACTTCGCGCTTTTCGGCCACCTTTTGAATCGCATTGAGTGATGGAAGTACTGAGATAGTCTTTGCTTCGGTATCGATTCCGTTCATCTTGGCAAGCACTAGCTTAAAGCCGTAGCGATTGGCAAGTGCGGGCAGCCAAATTCGGCAAAAATCATGTTCTGCCGTGTTGGGAACCACCAGATCGATCTCGATCTTCATATCCATCATGGGTTCTTTAGTCACAAGTGTGACGTCAAAATTGTGCTGCGCCGACTTTTTTGCAAGCTTGATCGCAGTACAAACTCCGGCATAACCGCCGCCTACAATGAGGACTTGTTTTTTTGCGGATTTACGAGGAGCATCAGAAGGATGATCGGACAGTTGAGATGCTGTTGTCTGAACCATAGCGTCTCTCCTTGATGACGGACATCAGTCCTTGTTGTTTATTAGCTAAAGCCTAGCCGAGCATGATTTTTTAGTCGTGTAGAAACGATGGTTCTCATGAGAGGTGATTCAATATGTTGTTAAAGCAAGTGCTTGAGGTATTTGAGGTTCTGGACACTCCTAAGGCAAGTGGAAGCCGTATTTGTAATTACCTGCAGTCTTTATTGACAGATATAAATCTAAATGATAATGATTCTCATTTGAGAGTTGATGGAAGCTCTGACTATGATCTGTGTGTTTCTGATGGTGAGGTAAGCATCGCCTATCAGACCATTGCAAACCCAAGCAATCCGAGCGCCAAAACTGACTTTATTCGCGTGATGATTGCGGGCACGCACGGCAAATCGCAGGGCGGCGACGCTCCGACGATCGGCGTGATTGGCAGACTCGGCGGCTTGGGTGCCCGACCTGCCCGCATCGGATTTGTTTCTGATGGAGATGGGGCTCTTGCTGCGCTTGCGGTTGCCGCTAAGCTCATCAACATGAAAGTTCAGGGTGACCGTCTTGCTGGAGACGTCATCATCACGACGCATGTATGCCCCGATGCCCCAACAATGCCACACGAACCGGTGCCCTTTATGGGATCACCCCTCGACATGGCGACTCTCAACTCGCATGAGGTTGACAAGACGTGCGATGCACTACTTTGTGTAGATACCACTAAAGGCAATCTCATCTGCAACCACCGTGGTTTTGCGATCTCACCCACAGTGCGCGACGGCTACATCCTCAAAACGAGTCCGGATCTCTTGCAAATCATGCAAACAACAACGGGACAGCTGCCGCAGGTATTTGCCCTAGCTCAGCAGGACATCACGCCGTATAGCAATGGGCTGGTGCACCTCAACTCGATCTTGCAGCCAGCAACTGCTACCGATAAGCCAACCGTGGGCGTGGCGATCACTACCGAAACTGCGGTAGCAGGATGTGCAACCGGCGCTACCCATGCCGCCGATGTTGAAGAGGCTGCAAGGTTTATCCTTGAGGTAGCCAAGGAGTTCACGGCGGGACGCTGTGCGTTTTGCGATGAGGATGAATATGGGCAGCTACTGGCGCTCTATGGCAGTATGAGCCATTTTCGCCGCGGCTAGCGCTGAGCGCTGAAGCCAAAGTCGATCGGGATGAAAAGCTCGACTGGCTGAATGCTCACTGGGGTATGTGGTGCCCTAGTGCTGTGACGGAGCACCTGGCTGAGGGATCTCAAAGATCTCAAAGAGCTCCTCACGACAATGGATCTCGAGCTTTTGGTAGATGTGATTGATGTGTGCTTTTGCCGTTCCGCGTGCAATCACCAGCTCACGCTCAACATCCTTGATGCTCTTGCCTGCAACCAACAGCTGCAGCACCTCAACCTCACGAGGAGTAAGCTGCGCCGTCTTGGTAAAATGCGCGATCTTATCGGAAACTTGACGCTTGTAGAGCGCCCGAGAATCCAGTGCGGTCTTGGGCTCACGCTCAAAACCCCAGTCAAAGGTAAGCGTACCCTGTGAGGCGACCAGCCACGCAAAAACAACAAGCAACGCTGCTGTCACCACTACAGCGACAACCTCAATTACTTGGGCATTTACCAGCAAGCTTGGAGTACCAGACAGTGCAATGGTTGATGAGAGTGAGCCCTGAAAAAGCACATCGCGCAAGACGCGGCCACACATCACCACAAGCGCACGCAAACCGCGCTCAAGGCCAAAAAGCCAAATCGCACTCACACCAAAGCGGTAGCACACGCCGCTCATCACAATGGTCAAAAAGATCCAATACGCTGTATAACCAAAGGTCGAGCTAAAACTCACGAGCGAATCTTCAATTGCGGGCGAGATAAACCCTCCCCCAATCATGCTCGGCACGAGCGAAATGATCGTACTGCCTGCCGCCAAGATGGGAAGTAGTTTGCGCACAAGCACATCGAGCGAAACCCGCTCACGAAAAACAAAGAGCCCGATGAGCACGAGCAGCGACGCCACCACCACTCCCCATGAGGAGTGCGGGCCTGCCACCTGATAAATGCGTCCCTCGTTCATACCGTAAGCAAAGGCAAAAAGTGCCATTGCAAGCATTGGTTTGATAGGTAGATGAAACTGTGAGGTCGACTGCGCAGGTCGCTCTGCATCATCAAAACGCCGATATGAAAGGCACGCCATGCAAATCGAGACAACCGGTAACAAGCAAAGCAAGACCTCTTGGTAGCTCGGGATAAGACCTTGGTACAGACCAACGATTGCAGCGCCCACGATCATCGAGGCGGAGTAATAGATTGCAACGAGATACGGCGAGATCGCGCTAAAGATCTCTGCCCACAAAATGATGATGATCGCCGTGCCAAAACCACCGAGCCCTGCTGCCCAATACGCTACGTACGGAGCGATGCTTGGGTCGTACATACTCGCGAGATTGAGGATGGTTGCCGCTGTCATGCAGATTCCTGAGATGATCGGCGCAACTACATGGCGGTTAAGCGGTGCAATCTTTTTGCCCACCAAGGCACCTACCACGAGTGCCACGCACATCACGAGGTCATAAAAATCATGGCCGGCAAAATGATGGGTAGGCAAGACCATATCGGGACGTACGTACAAAAGCTCGATCCAGGCACGATAGACACCAGTGCCAAGCAAGGCAATCAAGAGTGGATTCAACGCGCTTTTTGCGCGAGAAACTGAAGCTTTTAGCGTGTCGATCACAGTGATGCCCTTCTAGCTTGCATCGATTGCTTTCTCGACGGATATCTTCAAAATTGAACGAAATGACGAGCAACATCACTCCATCTTAGCGCAAGAGTGCTTGCAATTCTCAAATTATTGATCAGGCAAAAGGTTGTAGAAAAACCGCTGGTACGAGGGATTTGAGCCTTGTTTCATCAGGAATAAACCCCCGTAATACCTCCTTTTTTTGCGGCAGATCCCTATCGTTAAAACTGTGCTTACAACCAAAAGAAAGGAGCACAGATGTCACAGGATAAGATTGAGAAATCAGGTGTTTCTCGCCGCACGTTTTTGACGGGTGCAGGAATCACTGCCGGAATCGCAGCCTTGAGCGCAATGGGCTGCAACAGTCCTTCGACGCAAAAGCAGGGCGACGCACAACCAACTGAAGCCGATCGCAATGCTGCAGTCGATGGTGGCTACTTCACCAAGGACGGCATCTACATCCCAGGATTTTTGGCAAAGGCTCCCAAGCCAATCACCGACTTTGCCGATGAGAAAACCTATGACGTCGTTGTCGTTGGTGCAGGCGCTGCTGGTTTGCCAGCCGCTCTTTCAGCACTTGAGGCAGGCGCAACTGTCGGCGTGCTGCAAAAGGGTTCGGCTGCAATCTCGCAGGGCAACACCGGTTCTGGTATCGATTATGAGACCAGCGATCCTGAGGCAGTTGCTGCTCTTGGCCACAAGATGATCGCTGCTTCGCAGCATCGCGCAAACCCCAAGATCGTTGACGTTTGGCTCAAGAACTCGGGTGAGGCAATCAAGTGGGTCATTAACCACACCAAAAACGGCGGCGCCCAGGTTGTTGACCAGGACAATGGCCCTCAAACTCCTGCGGTTAAAGAGATTAACGGCGGTAAGATCAACTGGGTTACCTCATACTTTGGTCCTAAGCCATACCACACGGGCGACGGCATGATCGTGCTCGCACAGGTTGCCGAGAAGGCAGGCGTTGAAATCTTCTACAAGACACCTGGCGTTCAGCTCATCAAAGATGGTGACCGCGTGGTGGGCGTTGTCGGCAAGGACAAGGACGGCAACCACATCAAGTTCAATGCAACGAAGGGCGTTATCCTTGCTTGCGGTGACTACCAGAACAACCTCGAAATGAGCGATTTTTATCAACCTGACCTGCATTACTTTGAGCGCAAGCAGCTCGATAAAAACGGCGAGGGCCACATGATGGGTATCTGGGCTGGCGCTGTCATGGAGCCTTTGGCTCATACCAAGATGCTGCACGACTTTGACGCAGGTCCTGCCAGCATGTGCGACATGCCATTCTTGGTCGTAAACGACGACGGTGAGCGTATCGTCAACGAGGAGACCCCAATGTCTCTCATGAACGACTACACCCGCTATCCCAATGAGAAGGCTGGTTGGTACTCACAGATCTTTGACTCCAACTACATGACCCAAGCTGCTGACTGGCCAGGCAAGTTGGTTGATCCCGAGGGCTTGAAGACCTACATGCCAGAGGAAACCGACAACCCACATGAGGGTGTGTTTAAAGATCTCATCCGCACTTTCAAGGCAGATACCCTCGAGGAGCTCGCTGGTAAACTCAACATCCCAGCTGATGCCTTTGTGAAAACGGTTAAGCGCTACAACGAGCTAGTTGCTCAGGGTAAGGACGTTGACTTTGGTAAGAACGCTCGCTTCTTGCAGCCAATCGATACACCTCCGTTTTACGGCATCCACCGCCACATCCGCCTTTCAGCCATTTGTTCTGGCTTGATCGTCGATGAAAACGGCGCTTGCCTTGACGGCATTGATGGCGAACCGATTCCTGGCTTGTTTGCTGTTGGCAACCAGGCTGGCGGCTTCTACGGCGGCATCGACTATCCGCTCGATGTCTTTGGTATGAGCCTTGGCCGCTGCTACACCGCTGGTTACATCACCGGTCGTCACGTAGCGAAGCTCTAATAGCACGGTTTGAATAGAAAAAGCGGGATGCGCTCAATGGGTGCATCCCGCTTTTGTTTTGCTCTTGTTATGGCCGTTGTCGCGTTGTGATAGGCATGCTGCGCGATACTTGATCCGCAAAATAGATGGTGGGAAGTATGGGATTCGAACCCATGACCTTTGGATTAAAAGTCCACTGCTCTACCGACTGAGCTAACTTCCCCCATTGCATATATGCTGCATAAAAACAGCGTTGTTGATCATAGCGCAAACACCCAGCAAGTGCGAGGGCAAATCTCAAACACCCATACAATATATAAAGCGCACAAGTAGGCTCCTATGATGCCGCGACGGATCGCTTGAGCTTATAGCATAACCTACAGCACAAACCCCCTACTCTCCGATCCATTGCAGAAACATCAGCACCTTAGATGCCCTGTGCCCAGGTACCATTCTCAAACAGAACTACCTCTTCACCGTCTTGAGTCGTTGCAACGATCTTGAGATCATCGGTGCCAATCATAAAGTCCTCATGCGTGGCAGAGCGGTTAACGCCAGCTGCTAAAAGCTCATCCTCAGACATCTCAAGGCCACCCTCATGGCAGCCAGGGAATCCCATGCCAAGCGCGATGTGACACGACGCATTCTCGTCATAGACCGTTGAATAGAAAAGCACGCCCGACTGGTTGATGGGCGACTCCTTAGGAACAAGCGCTGCCTCACCAAGATAGCGCGCACCCTCGTCGATGTTTAGAATCGACTCAAGCGTCTCCTGCCCAACCTCAGCACCGCAATCGACTGCCTTGCCCTGCTCGAACTTAATCCAGAACTTATCGATGATATTACCGGCATAAACCAACGGCTTTGATGAGTAGACAACACCCTCAGTCTTGGTGCGGTCAGGTGTGGTAAAGACTTCTTCAGTCGGGACATTGGGGAAGAAATACAGACCGTCAACGCGGGTGTCGCCACCGCCCTCCCAGATGCTCTTGGGAGAAAGCCCGATGGTTAGATCCGTGCCGAGCGAGTTGGTGTAATGCAAGCTCGCAAAACGTTTGCCATTGAGGTAGTTCTTATGGTGATCGAAGGTCTTCTTGTGAGCCTCCCACGCCTCAACCGGATCAGGGGTGTTAACACGAGCTGTCTCAAAGATGAGCTCCCAGAGCTTGGCAACTGCCTCGGCTGGCTCAAGCTCAGGAAAGACAACTGATGCCCAGCCCGTAGTTGCAACACCGCCGATAACCCAAGCGCTGTGGCCAAAATCTACTGCCTTGCGATACTCAAAACATTGTGTATTTGCTGCACGTTGCCGCATGGCTGGCTTTTTTGGATCAACGCCCTCCATTGCGCGAGGATCATCGCCCACCAGGTGCAGGAAGGTGGCCTTCTCGCGACCAAAGCTGTTTTGACGCTCGGCAAGCCACTCAGGAACCTTCTCAAAGTTCTCAACTGGCTCGTAGAGGTAGGTCAAGCGAGCGATCTGATCGTCATTAAACAAAACCGTCACACGAGAAGCGCCTGCCTTGTACGCCTCCTCAACGCACAAACGCGCAAAATCAGCACGCTCAGCAGGGCAATTAATAACAAGGGGCTGACCAGGCTTGATATTGGCAGCCTTAGTCACGAGCAGATGGGCGTATTTTTGCAGACTTTCTTCAAAAGGCATGAACACCGCTTCCTTCCAGAACAAATAAACATACTCGCTATTATACCCGCTTTGTGAGATGGGATTTTATGGGCGGGCTTGGGCGAGGGGTCTTTAGATGACCTATGAGCGATCCTTAAGCTAGCTCTCCTGCCGAGTGCTATCGCTCGCTCTGGGCGATTGCGTCTCGCACCGCCTGACGAAGGGCAGCACTCGTAATCGTAGCGCCTGAAACACCCGAAATCTCGGGGCTTTGGGCGCGCACCATCGCATCGGGAAGAGTCTGAGAAACCGCAGCTCGATAGGGGTCTTGGTCACCGCTGCTCGCGATTTGAATGTTGACGAGAAGCCCGCCTCGAATCTCAATATCTACGACCATCTCGCCCGCAAAGCCAATGGCGCGCCCCGTGTAGACACCATCGCGGACGTTTGTGGGAAGCGCACTGCTGGCTGCAGAAGCGCTCGAAGCGCTGGACTGGCTTGTGATGCCCGAGCTGCTGGGCTGGTTTGGATCGCTCACCTCACCTGATGTGCGGTTGGCTTGCACTGCCTGCTCACGCTCATACCCGGCGATGAGTTCATCGAGGGTTGGTTGCTTGGGGTGTGCCTGCAAGAACACAACAAGCACAATGACCGCTACAACGATGAACAGTGCAACAAGACCCGCAGCAATCAAAAACTGCGGGTCTTTACTGGCTGCTTTGCGAGTCAGCATGGTTTTAAGCTGATCAAACGACGTTAAAGTGAGCACCATCAGCTAGCCAAGCCTCTTGTTCTTCAAGGCTGTGATCTGCAAGAGCTTGGCGTAATGCTCATGCATTGCAGTGCCTTGTGCTCCCGTGGCATCAGATGCGCAAATAACGCCTCTTTTATCTGAGACAAGAAATACATCAGTCATACGCTCTAACTGGCTAGCAAGTACTTGTGCCTCGTCCTTATCGGCAAGATTGACACGAGTCACCGCAACGCCTTTGGTTTGAGCAAGCTGGGCGACAAGATCGTTGGCACCACTCAAACGCTGACTTGGGTCAACCGCGCAGATCAGGTGATCTGGGGCATCGCTCAGCCAGAGCGCCTCAGCACAAAGCGGATCATCATCGGCAATCGCAACCGCATGCGCTCGCTCAAACAGTGCCGCCTTGGTGCAATCGGCAGGAGCTGAATCTGGCTCGTGCGCAATAACACTCATCACCGCACGCCCGTAGGTGTCAACCTCGATCACCAGCACGCCATCGGGGTGATCCTGAGCTCCCTCAAGCAGCGTCCACTCAATGTGCTGACGGCACCACGACTGCAAGCCATGAGCAAACCCTCGTGCATCAAGGGTTGCCAGATGCCGAGAAGCCAGTGGCAAGCAGCATCCCGCAAGTCGCCACTCAAGCGTCATCGCCAGATCACCCACTGGAGCGTTCATGAGCTCCTCGAGCGAAATCTCTGGCTTTTGCGCCTGTGGTTGTGAGCCTTGAGGTTGTGCTGCCTGCTGCTCGGTCATACATCCTACTTTCGTGCGTATCTCCTGCTGAGCGTCTCATGACGAGCGCTTCTTAGCTGCTCGCCATTTGCGCGTTACTTCTAATGCCTAAAGTGGCGATAGCCGGTAAAAATCATCGCCATACCGTGCTCGTTACACGCATCGATGCACTCCTGATCGCGCACCGATCCACCGGGCTGGATCACTGCGGTAATGCCAGCCTTGGCCAGTGTATCGATACCATCCCTAAATGGGAAGAAGGCATCGCTGGCAGCAACGGCACCCTGAGCCTTATCCCCCGCCTGCTCAAGCGCAATACGCGCCGACTGTACGCGGTTGGGCTGACCTGCACCCATGCCAATCTGCATGCGATCGCGCAACACACTCACCGCGTTGCTCTTAACCGCCTTGACAACGCTCCACCCAAAGATAAGATCGGCAAGCTCAGCTTCACTGGGCTCGCTCGTTGTCACGACCTTAAACTCAGCGGGCGACTCAAGCACCATGTCGCGCGCCTGCACCAACAAACCGCCTTCGACCGAACGATACTCCTGCTCCGTGAGGATTTGATCGGCGCTGCCGGTGATGAGAACGCGGATATTTGGCTTTTTCTCACGCAAGAGCTCAAGGGCAGCATCCTCGATTGATGGAGCGATGATAACCTCGACAAAGTGACCGTACTCAAGCATACGCTCAACAAGGGCAAGTGGCACCTCACGATTGCACGCAACGATACCACCAAAGGCACTGAGCGGATCGCAGGCAAATGAGCGCTCATATGCCTCGACGATGTCAGCATGACTCGCAACGCCGCAAGGGTTTTGGTGCTTGAGGATCACACAGGTGGGATCGGTAAAATCGCGAGCTGCGAGCCAGCAAGAATCGGCATCGAGCATGTTGTTGTATGAGATCGCCTTGCCCGAAAGCTGCTGAGCGTTAACAAGGGCATGAGCGGGCGCATCGTCAAAAGCATAGATCGCACCTGCTTGATGGGGGTTTTCGCCATAGCGCAGACTGTGCTTTTTGCTGAGCTTGAGAGTAAGATGTTCGGCAAAACCGTCGTTGACGCCAAGCGCATCCTCGCCTGCTGCAGGCGCAACTGCGCCCTCCTCGTCAGTCGCATGACCAGTGCCAACGTAGTGCTCAGCAAACCACGCGGCAATCGCCGTGTCGTAAGCTGCGGTTGCTGCATAGGCTTGTGCTGCCAGGCGCTTGCGCAAACAGCCTGTGGTTGCCCCCTCATGCTCGGCAAGTTCTGCCAAAAAGTCATCGTACTGGCTGGGATGAGTGAGCACCGCCACACTTGCGTGATTTTTCGCCGCGCTTCTGATCATCGACGGGCCACCGATGTCGATGTTTTCGACCACTGTTGCCGCATCGACCTCACCCTCCAGATAGCGCTGTGCCGTTTGCTCAAACGCATAGAGATTAACAACGACGAGATCAATCATCTCGATCCCATGATCTGTGGCATCTTGCAGGTGGTTTTGCTTGTCGCGGCGAGCAAGCAGGCCACCATGGATCTTAGGGTGCAGGGTTTTGACGCGCCCGTCCATCATCTCGGGAAAATCGGTCACATCTTGGATAGGTGTCACGGGCACGCCAGCATCTGCCAGAGCGGCTGCTGTTCCTCCGGTTGAGATAATCTCAACCCCAAAGTCCTTGCTGAGTTTTGCACAAAGATCAACGATCTTTGTCTTGTCAGTCACCGAAACCAAAGCTCGCTTAATTCCAACGCGGTCACGTGCAGAACAACAGGTCATAACAGCCCCTTTGCATCTTGGCAGTGCACAACAGATAGCTTTACTCTACGCGAGAAGACCGCAAGCTATTGGGGCATGTACCTTAAATTCGGCGAGCGCCGCACAGGGCTTATCCTGTCACGACGCTCGTCCGAGTAAGTGATGTTGGTGCCAAATTGCTGGCGGAGAATAAATTATTCTTGATGAAGCATTGCGAGGAGCTTTGGAAATGCGCCCTCGAGCGACAGCATTGAGATGAGCTTCTAGTCGGTCAGCTTCTTTGCGATGAGATAGACGGTGCCAGCTGCGATAACCGTGCAGGCAACTGCACCGATAAGGGCAACCTTGCCCGCCTTGAGACCGACTTCCTTAACGGTCTGAGCAACATCATCAACCTGCGAGCCATCGCCAATCAGCGGAAGCTCATCCATGTTGCGCACGCGATCTGCAATAAAGCTCACACCCTGTTCAACCAAGTCCATCTTGTCATTCAGCATGGGTACTCCTTATGTCTCAGTGCCTTGTGCAAACCGCGCGACATGTTTGTGTGCCGCGCGATATGTATCAAAATCAGGCATAAACCGTGCATTAATGTACTGATGAGTATACCCAATCCTTCTGGATTCAAAGGTAATTTATAAAATAAAATTTTGTGTATTAAAACTATTTTGATAATCATCTAATGGATGTGCGAGCCAACAAGGCAATAAAAAACTCCCATCTGGGAGTCTTTATGGTGCGGGCGAGAGGACTTGAACCTCCATGGAGTTGCCTCCATACGGACCTGAACCGTACGCGTCTGCCAATTCCGCCACGCCCGCACGTCATAAAAAGAGATAGTAGCGAAGCTCACGCCCACACGCAAGGATAAAATATTGGCGTGCAGACTCGTGTGCCAAAAACTCCACGCTCACCTCGCGCGATCCTCACATCAAACTCACGCCAAGCCTCTCGTTAATCCCCTGTGCTTACGCGCTCTTTACCTGAGCAAGCACCTCTTCAAACTTACGATAATGCTGCCAAAATGCCTCGTAGACCATCATCTGAAACTCGCCCAACGGAGAGCCGATCGACTCCTGATAACAGCTCCAAACAAACCAGTAATAAGCAGTTACCACCAGCGCGGCATATACCTTGCTCTTTTGTAGCGCCGTATTTTCCTCACCCATTACGGTGAGATACTCATCAATGAACTGCTCGACAAACTCATCCGAAAGCCTCGTCTGCGTAACATATCCGGCCAAATCGATCTCGGGCACATCGAGACCAGCGTATTCCCAGTCGATCACCACGAGCTTATCGCCCGCCACCAACAAGTTGGGGCCATACAAATCGTGATGACAGAGCACGAGCTTGTTCTCAAAGCTCTTGAGATGAGCAGACGCCTCATCGGCACATGCTTTCATCTTGAGAAAATCAGAGTTGGTGGTCATCCCGAGCTGCACAAGGCCAGCCTCGTAATCATCGACCATTTCGCAGAGCTGATATGAAGTGATGCCTTCGATTTTTTGTGGATCGATGTCACGTAGGTCTTTGAGGAGCTGTAAAAACGCAGTGCGATGTGAGACGAGTTGAATGTCAAAATCTTCAGTTGTCTCGATAAAATGCGAGACCTTGTAGCCTTCATCAGGACTGATGTAAATCAACGAGTCATCAATGCCTTCTTCCAGCGCCACTTGGTTTACCGCTGCCTCACGCGCACGATTAATGTGATTAGTGCCAGGTCCAGGATGGCGATAGGTATACGTCTTGCCGTCGAGCTCAAACACAAAGGTGTAGTTGGTCAGGCCCGCTTTAATCGGCTTGATCTCTTTAATCTGCTGGCGCGTGCACTGCATGACCTCACACAGATGTTCAAACGCCTTGCTATCAGTGTTGACGATAAAATCGGGATCAAAGTTCATGAGATCCTTGAGTGAATCAAACTCGAGGATCTTGTCGCTCGGATAGGCATGCGCCTCAAGGTGGAGGATGTCGAGATACTCTCCCCAAAGATCCTCCCAGAGCTTGCCCGCCGTCTCGGGCTTTCCCAACTCACGATCAAGCACACCCAAAAAGCGGCGGGTAAAATCAGCATCCCAGTAGACGTGTCCCATGGTGACCCAGAGGTTGCGCGCCTTGTCACTTGTGCCCGTCCTGTCGATGATGCCCTCGTCGTTGGTAGTGCACCAGATCTCATCGGAATTGCCGTTGACATAGAGCACGCTGTAGTAGGCGTTGTAGACGTAATCGTCAAAGGGGTTTTCTGGGAAATAATTATCTGAACTACAGATATAACTGTTGCTGATATGTTCGCGCACGGCGTTGATGGTCGCGTGGGTGTTGAGCGTCGCATAATGCGGGTTGTAGATGAGCGTGATGTCCTCAAACTTATTCTTGAGGTAATAAAAGCGCTCGCGCAGATAACCTAAGGCAATGACGATCTCTTTGATACCTGCAGCTTTAAGCTGCCTGATCTGCCGTTCGATGAGGATCTCGCCGTGAACCGTGAGGAGCCCCTTGGGGGTCTCGTAGCTAAACGGGGCAAAACGTGACGAGAAGCCAGCGGCGAGCAAAACCGCATTGTGCACGCGGTGCGGCTCGAGCGCTTCATACCCTGCTGAAGTTACCTGGTAGGCTGCCTCGGGGGTGAGAGATCGTACCTGTGGGTTTGCTGAAAGAGAGTCGAACGGGGGATTGAACTTGCCCTGAGTCTCGGTCACACGCTCAATGAGACCGCGTTCTTCAAGACTGCGGGCAATCTCAAAAAAGCAGGGGCTTGCAATGTCAAGCAAACGCTCACGGGCACGACGAGCACCATCTGCCTTGGGTCGACCCTGCTGATATGAATGAATGAGATAGAGCGCTTCAAATTCTTTGCGCTTGAGTGTTGTCTTAATCGGAGGCAAATCAAAGGTGGGTTCGACGATACCGCCTCGAATGGTTTGGTGGTGCATGAGTCATTCCTTAGACACGACGACGATGGACAAATCTGCCCATCAAATCGCGAGCAAATAACGTACGAAGATTTTAGCACCTCTTGGCGATGTCACGATTGTTGGCTGAGAACAGTACTGATTGAATGAGATGCTTGTTGAGCGAACTTCTTCAAGCGTTGTCGCGATATTCCCGCGCAATCATCTCGAGTGTTTGTGGATAGAGCCAGTGCTCCACCTCGTGAATGTTAGCTTCGAGATCAGCAAGGCTCATCGATGCATCAAGCCGAACAGGCTCCTGCGCGATAATTGGGCCAGTGTCGTAGGTTTCATCCGCCAGATGCACCGTCACTCCAGTGACCTTAACCTGCGCGTCAAAGGCATCTTGGATTGCGTGACCTCCAGGAAAAGCTGGAAGCAATGCGGGATGAATGTTAATCACGCGCTGGTCAAAAGCAGCGAGCAGCACAGGCGTTACCATGCGCATATAGCCTGCCATGACAAGATGAGTCACCCCGCGAGCAAGGGCTGCTTCTTTGATCTGAGTATCGGCGTAAAGTGGATCGGTTGGTTCGCGCTTGTAGTCGCTTGGCTCAAGAACGAGGGTATCGATGCCGTACTGTTCACCATAAGCGATACCCTTTGCCTTGGTGTTAGAACTCACGATGAGCTCGACACTCGCGTGCAAATCGCCACGCTCGATTGCTTCAAGAATCGCCTTGAGGTTTGAGCCTGTCCCGCTGATGAGCACGGCAAAGCGCACCTCGCGTGACTCGGGTGTCATCGGTTCAGGTGTCATCAACTCGCGTGGCTCGAGCATCTCGCACACCTCACGTGTCATGAGCGATACCTCACGCATGCCGAGCCCTCCGCAACGATCTCACCGGCAACAAAGGCTTGCTCCCCTGCCTCGGCAAGGGTCTCCATCACATCATCGGCGCACTCACGGCTGACGATCAACGCAAACCCCATCCCCATGTTGAAGGTTGTGAGCGCCTGATCAAGGCTCAGACCTGCGGACTTCACCACGTAATCAATCACAGGGATCTGCGGTAAGGTATTGATATCAACTACCGCATCGAGGTGATTGGGCAAGGCACGGTTGAGATTCTCAGTAATGCCACCACCTGTGATGTGAGCGCACGCATGAATTGCAGTACAGGAGTGCTTAGCGATTGCCGATAACACCGGCTTGACATAAATACGCGTGGGCTCGAGCAGGGCATCTGCCAGCGACATGCCATCCAGCTCCTCGCGAGCAGCCTTGAGCTCCTCATCACTCAAGGCATCAGTGCACGCCTTGCGTACCAGCGAATAACCGTTTGAGTGAATACCTGATGACGCCAAGCCAATGATGACATCACCCGCCTCAACACGGTCGCTTGCGAGCAGCTTAGGCTTATCAACTAGCCCGACGCAAAAACCACTGAGGTCGTAATCATGCGGCGCCATGGTACCTGGATGCTCTGCCATCTCGCCGCCAATGAGGGCACAGCCTGCTTGACGACAACCCTCAGCAATACCTTCGACCACCGTCTGAACAAGCTCGGGATCGAGTTTGCCAATCGCTATGTAGTCGAGGAAAAAGAGGGGTTCAGCACCTGCGGCAAGGATGTCATTAGCGCACATCGCCACCAGATCGATACCAACGCGCTCATGTCTATTAAGGCGCTGGGCAAGCGCGAGCTTGGTGCCTACACCATCGGTACCCGAGATGAGCAGCGGCTCTTGCATCGACTTGCAGGCAGCGACGCTAAAAAGGCCACCAAAGCCGCCGAGATCGCTTTGTACCTCAGGACGATTTGTACTTTTAACAGCTGCTTTAATGAGATCGACGGCATGAGCCCCCGCCTCAATATCAACACCAGCATCTCGATAAGTCAGTGCCATCGTCTCAAGCTCGCTTTCTTGGGTCGGACAGTCATTGCGTGAGAGATTTCCGCTCGCTTCACTCATGCCGAGGGACGCGCCCCTCGATAAACTTACTACGCGCAAATGCCGCGGGAATCTCTACGGGATAGCGGCCGCTAAAGCAGGCATCGCAATAAGAACCACACTCTTGGTTCACACAAGCATGCAAGCCCTCGATCGACAAAAACGCTAGTGAATCTGCCCCGATATGCTCGCGCACGCCTTCAACATCGTGATGAGCCGAGATCAGCTGCTCTTGGACATCGGTGTCTACTCCGTAAAAGCACGGCCAAATGGTTTCAGGCGACACGATACGCATGTGAACCTCAGCCGCTCCCGCCTCATAAAGCATCGAGACGATCTGGCGCGAGGTAGTGCCGCGCACGATCGAATCATCAACCACCACAAGGCGCTTACCCTCGATCACCGAGCGCATAGGATTGAGCTTGAGACGCACACCGCGCTCTCGCAGCTCTTGTGTGGGCTGGATAAACGTTCTGCCAACATAGCGGTTTTTGACCAGCCCTTCGGCAAACGGCAAGCCAGTCGCGCGGGCATAGCCAACAGCTGGCGGCAGACCAGAGTCGGGCACACCGATGACGAGATCGGCCTCAACCGCAGATTCTTGTGCGAGACGCTCGCCCATTTTGACGCGAACGTCATACACGAGGTCACCCTCAATCGTCGAATCGGGGCGCGCAAAATACACGTGTTCAAAGATACAGAGACGCCGCTCCTTAGCGGGCACTCCCACCTCACTCAACAGGCCGTCAGCTGAGATCTTCAAAATCTCGCCCGGGCGCACATCTCGCACAAAGCGAGCACCCACGATGTCGAGTGCGCACGTCTCGCTCGCAACAACCCAGCCTGCACCATGCTCGAGCTCTCCCAGTACAAGCGGCCTGATGCCATACGGGTCACGAAACGCGTAGAGCGATTCGTTATTGATGAGCACCATCGCATACGCACCAGAAAGAATCTCCATCGTCTTGCGGATACCCTCTCTGATGTGATGAGTCTGCTCGGTAAAATACCCAATCATCTTTGCCGCAGCTTCACTATCAGTGTTGCTCAAAAAAGGAACGCCCTCGGACACCAGCTGGTGCCTCAGGGCGTCAGAATTAACGAGTGTTCCGTTGTGTGCAAGGCCAATAATCTCATCACCGATGGTCGAAAGATGCGGCTGTGCCGATGTCCAGGTGCTCGACCCGCAGGTTCCATAGCGGACGTGCCCGATGGCGACCTTGCCAACCAGCGATGCGATGTCGCTGTCGCTAAAGACTTGGGTCACAAGACCGAGGTTTTTTTGCACCAAAACCGTTGAGCCATCGCCCACTGCAATTCCTGCGCTCTCTTGGCCGCGATGTTGCAGAGCATGTAGGCCAAAATACGTGAGTCGCGCGATGTCGAGTGTTGGGGCCCAGATGCCAAAAACACCACACTCCTCAGAAA
>JAEZXW010000039.1 GCA_023419515.1 Actinomycetes bacterium | reverse complement strand
GCTGAAAGGGAGCGCCCACGCAGATGCCGCCCGCATGATCATCGCTGTCGAATACGAGCATGAGGTCGCCATCCTTAAAACCAGTGGCAACCTGATCGAGTGCCTTGGCACCAATGAGGCCAACCTCTTCTTGCACGGTAAACAGCACCGAAATATGAGGCATAGTCACACCGAGCTCAATCGCGCGCTCGATACCTGCCAAAATAGCAGCCACACCCGACTTATCGTCGGCGCCAAGCGTCGTCGTGCCATCGGAGCAAATGATCCCTTCATCGGCCTTAACAACAGGCTTAACCCCAATACAGGGGCTGACCTGATCAAGATGAGCCGCAAAGCAAACGCGCTCATCAACGTCTCCGGGGCGATGACCAATGACGTTGCCCGTATCTGATCCTGTGATCTTGGCAGATCCATCAACTTGCACATCAAAGCCCAGCGATTTAAGTCGCTCGATCACATCAAGCGCCATCAAGCGCTCGTGCTGTGAGGGTGAGTCAATCTGAACGAGATCCAAAAAGATCTCAACAACGCGTGAATACTGAGAATTTGGCATCGATTATCGACCATTCCGCAGCTCTTGAGCTGCCTTAACAAAGTGAACGAACAGTGGGTGTGGCTTGGTGGGACGGCTCTTGAACTCGGGATGTGCTTGGCTTGCCACAAACCATGGATGCTCCTCACGAGGAAGCTCAACCATCTCGACCAAGCGATCGTTAGGAGAAATACCGCTGATGATGAGACCAGCATCAATAAGTGCCTGACGATGGGCGTTATTGACCTCGTAGCGGTGACGGTGACGCTCGTAAATAACATCCTCGCCATACGCCTCATGCGCAAGTGAACCCGGCAAGAGCTTGCACGGATAGGCGCCAAGACGCATCGTGCCGCCCATGTCGGTGACGTTTTCCTGATCGGACATGAGGTCGATAACAGGATATTCGAGATCTTCCATGAACTCAGTCGAATTAGCACCCAGCATGCCAGCCTTGTGACGAGCAAACTCGCAGACTGCAACCTGCATACCGAGGCAAATGCCAAAGTATGGAATCTTATGCTCACGAGCATACTGAGCTGCGGCAATTTTGCCCTCAAGACCACGGACACCAAATCCCCCGGGAACAAGAATACCGTCCATGTCCTTAAGCTTGCTGTCCACATCCTGCGGATCAAGGTTCTCACCATCAATGAGGTGAATATTTGCCTGAACGCCAAGGGACACACCAGCATGACCCAACGCCTCGATGATCGAGATGTAGGCATCAGGGAGTGACACATACTTGCCTACAACGGCGATATTAACCTCGCCCTCGGTGTTACGATAGCGCTCGATAAAGGCGTTCCACTCACTCATGTCGCTCGTACCAAGTTCAAGGCCAAGGCGCTTGCAGACCGCAACATCAAAGCCCTGATCCTTCATAAGATCAACGACGTCATAGATCGAATCGCAGTCGGTGTTGGAGAACACGTCCTCAGCATGCACATCGCAAAAAAGTGCAATTTTAGTGCGGATATCCTTGCTCACTTCATGATCTGAGCGGCAGACAATAAAGTCGGGGCTCACGCCCATTGAACGAAGCTCCTTGACCGAGTGTTGCGTTGGCTTGGTTTTTACCTCGTGAGCAGCTGGAATATAAGGGACGAGCGAGACGTGAATGAAGCAAACGTTTTCTGCCCCGCGTTCTTTTCTAAACTGGCGAGCTGCTTCGATAAAGGGCTGACTCTCGATATCACCGATCGTGCCGCCAATCTCGGTGATAACAACATCAGCGTTGGTCTGCTCGGCAATGCGCGTCAAACGCTCCTTGATGACATTCGTGACGTGCGGGATGACCTGCACGGTGCCGCCTAAAAAGTCACCACGGCGTTCACGCGTGATCAACGTCTGATAGATGGCGCCCTGCGTGAAATTGGAATCACGTGTGAGATTCTCATCGATAAAGCGCTCATAGTGACCGAGATCGAGGTCGCCCTCATGACCATCCTCGGTAACAAAAACCTCACCATGCTGAAAAGGACTCATAGTTCCCGGATCGACATTGAGATAAGGGTCCATCTTTTGCATCGTAACCTTGTATCCGCGGCTTTTGAGCAGTCGGCCCAGGCTTGCTGCGGTAATGCCCTTACCCAGTGAAGAAACAACACCACCGGTGACAAAAATATGCTTTGCCATGCTGATCCTTTTCCAAGCTAAACGAGTATTTCTCTGACGCTGATACTGACAGCGATATCAACTGATTGATTGTACATCGTTAAACAGTGTACAACGTTGATCAGACATTTTTTATTGCATCACAAAGATAGGCGCATGAGTTCACAATCGCGGTTGGTCGCCTGCGACTGAAGGCGCTTGCAATGGCACGCAGCCATCAAGATAAGCACAGCTGAACGCGCAAAGCGCTTCGATCACTCTGATGATCGCGGTTATTCGCAATCGCACTCGACCATCAAGACGATCACGGTCTTCCCCACTGGTCGAGCTTGCGAAGCCACGGGGTTTTTTCGATAACCTCACTAAAACTCAATCGCTCACTGAGAGCATTGAGCGCCAAGAGGATGACAAGCCACAAGACACAGGCAATATCAGGCAGAATGATACACGCCAAAAATCCCAAAAACGCTCCCATGGCATTGGCGCCTGCATCCCCCAGCATGCCGCGCTCTAAAGCATCTTCTTGCCAGCACGCAACAATGGGGCTAACCGCCACAAGCGCAATGAGTGCATAATCGGTTGGATTTAAGGCACGTGCTGCCCAAAAGAGCTGATCGATCGAGGTAAAAAACTGCGAGATAAGCCCAAGCCCAGTGAGCACCACAAGACCAAGCACGTAGGACTTATGTGCTCGCGCTGGCCGCAAATCGAGGAGGTTATAGAGGTTGGCCGAAAGGGCGATCAGCCCCGTGTGCACTATGAGCATCAAGATATCATGAATCTCAGGGAACGCCGGCATGAAGATAACTGCCGTTAAAAGCGATGCGATACCGATGCCGATGAGCTTGAGCATACCGGTCGTGATCTTGGCGTGAAACAACGCCTTAAAATGCCCTTTAAAACCGCGGTATTGTTCCTTATTACCGAGAGTGTCGTCAAGAAAACCAAAGGTGAACGCAGCAAAAATGAGCGGGGCGCTCAGAGACATCACCGTGATCCACGCAGCGTGATCGCCCTCTTGCGCCAAAAAACCAGACAGATATCCGGTGAGCAGCATGCCGAGCGCCAAAAAAGCCCAGTACACGCCCAGCCCAAGATAGACCGAAGCACCACGGTAGTTGACTCGTTTGGGGCCGTGTTCTTTGAGTACAGGGACAAACAGACGCATCAACACGACAGGCAGCACGACCATAAAAAGCAGGCCAAAAAACGTGAGTTTTATGGTTGCACCTCCTTCGCTGATACCCGTTGTCACCGTTCATTTCAGGCGAATTTCATCATAACGAACGTGATAGTATGCAGCTATGGAAATCTATGTTCTCATCGCAGCTCACAATGAAAGCGCAACGATTGGCTTGCTGATCGATGCAATTCATGACGCCTGCCGCAACGATTATCCCACAGCTGAGGCGCACATCTTTGTGTGCGATGATCGCTCAACCGACGACACGAGGCGTATCGCCATTGATCACGGTGCCAAAGTGATTACCACCCACAAGAGCAAACGTCACGGTAAGGGTCAGGCGCTCAACACCTTTGCTGAGAGCTTTGTGATGAGTGCCGATGTCGTGGTCTTGCTTGATGCTGATCTGGTGACAACCCCCGCACAAATCGCCGCCCTCATACAGCCGTGTGCAAACAGCCAAGCTGACTTGTGCATCGGTGTTTTGCCGCATCAAGAGGGTGCCCGCGGCTTCGGGTTTGTCAAGCGTCTTGCCCTTACAGAGCTTGAGCGCCGGGGCTACCCAAGACTCACTGCCCCTTTAAGTGGTCAGCGCGCGCTCACAGCACGAGCTTATGCAGCTCTCTTTCCGGTTGATCCAGGTTACAGCGTTGAAACACTCATGAATATTCGTGCCTTTGACGCGGGGCTGACTGTGCGTGAGGTGCCCTTTGATGCCCAGCATCGTGCCCATAATCTGAAGCTGAAAAGCATGATCCACAAGGCACATCAGTATCTCGATATCAAGCGTGCTCTCAGAACACTGTAGCGAGCGATGTCTTATGCTGCGCTCAGCAAGCTTAGCGCGCTGATCCCTGTTGGTCAGCCAAGTGATCTGGAGTCTCCAGCGGTGGATACGGCTTCATGCCTGGCAGGCCATACGTTCCCTTTTCAGCACCTATGAGCAACGCAACCATGCTATAAGAACCCATGTATGAATCCACTGCAGCACTTGCACTAAACCCACGCGAGGACGCCTCAATCACCATCTGTTCATCCTGACCTTTTGCCTGAGTTAAAACGACAGGAATCTTTTGAGCTGCAGCACTTGCCGCGATTTCTAACGCTGAGATCATTGGCTTTTTATCGGCATCTATTGCGAGGTTAACAATGCCGTCAACCGGCGCCCACTGCTCAACCTCACCCGCCAGACTCAACACGCCTTCATCTTGCAAAAGCTTGGTTAAAGCAAGATCGCCAGTAAACTGATGCGCTTGGGCATTGTCTGCTGCTTGTAAAGCAAATTCCTGATCCGATGAAACCTTAGTGCCGGCACCTTGCCATTCGCTCACAAGGGCACGGGCAACCTCTGCTGTCAGCGGAGCTTGATCCTCACGAGACAAGCTGATCTTAAACTGGGATTCAAGCTTTTGAAGCAATGACGTGTTTTTTTGACCTGCAGCTTGCGCATCTTTGAGCACTACGACCGTGACGGTCGCTCCCATCTGCTCAAGCGTTGCTGTCACGCGATCACTTGTGATCGTTGAGCCTGAGTCACTCAAAACGACGATATGTCTGTCTATCAGACGATCTCGCCCCCACGAGCCCACCATCTCCGCAGAAAAATCTTGCGTCACCTCAAGCTCACTCTTAAGCGCATCGCGTTCCTCGCGGATCGTACTAAACTCACTGCGCAGGTCAGAAACGAGCTGCTCGCTCGTATTGCGCAGCGCCTCTGATCCACCAATTGCTGCACCCAGCAGCAAGCCTAAGGCCAAGGCCAAAAAGATGCCGACAATTGAAGCGATGTGGTAGCGCAGGTTATACATACCAACCCAATCGTGCCTGAAGTGCCAAAAATGCCAGTTTAACAGCGCTTTGCAGCTGAGGAGAAATCAAAAAGATCGCGATAAGTACCGCAAGTGCCGAGGTCATAATCAAGCCGAGGTGCTTAGGACCTGGCACGCTGTGATAAAGCTTGCTCACACCCTTCGCATCGACGAGCTTATCGCCGACTTTGAGCCTCACGAGAAAGGTTGAGCTCATGCCAGCTCGGCCTTTATCGAGGTATTCGATGATATTTGCGTGAGAACCCACTGCCACAATGAGGTCTGCTCCACCGTGATATGCCAGCAAGAGCGCCAAATCCTCACTCATTCCAGGAAGCGCCCACGGATCAGCATGTAGACCGAGCTTATCAAGACGATCAAGACCAGGGCCTGTGCCATCAAGATAGGTGTGGACGATGAGCTGAGCTTTGCACATCAAGGCTTGGTCGCTCACCGAATCCATGTCGCCCACAATGATGTCAGGAGTAAATCCCTCCTCAAGCAAGGCATCAGCTCCACCATCAACCGCAATCAACACCGGCGACATCTCTCGGATATAACCGCGCAGCGACTGTAGGTCTTTGAGGTAGTCTGAGCCACGAACCACAACGAGCACGTGGCGACCTCGCATCGACACGATGGTCGGCGGCGTCCACATATCCGAGAGCAGAATGTCTTTTTCAACCTTGAGATACTCGAGCGTGTTGCGCGTAAAACCATCAAGGCGCGCGCTCAAGGCAGCACTTGCTTCTTCCATAAGCAGCTCGACCTGGTTACGTTCCAAAAACGAGCCCTCGCCCACCAAGGTGACATGCGCCTGATCTTGTTCGGACAGGTCAGCACCTGTTTGTTCACACACCCCGAGTGACTCAATGAGCGTTGAACGAGCCTGGGCATCCTGAGCAAGCTCTGCGTCAAGCCGATAGATCTTGCCATTGACAATGCAGACGTGATCATTTTCATTGAGGGCATCAAAGACCTTGTCGCCCACCTCGTCAAGCAGAGCAATCCCTGCTTCGATCAAGAGCTTGGGACCCATGTTAGGATACTTGCATGAGATCGATGCCGAGGCATTGAT
>JAEZXW010000050.1 GCA_023419515.1 Actinomycetes bacterium | reverse complement strand
GAATAAATAAGGCCGCGTGTCTTATTGAGATTAGCAAGCATTGCTTCGGGATAAAGCACAAGGCCGTCCAAAATCCATTCGAGCTTTCCAAGCAGGTAATCAAGGGCGATAAAGCTATCTGCCTGAGTGACACGCTCAGCTCCTGAATGCGAAATATCACGTTCGTGCCAAAGCGCTACATTATCAAAGGCAACCTGTGCATTTGCCTTCACTACACGAGCTAAACCGCAGATGCGCTCGGCAGTAATAGGATTGCGCTTGTGTGGCATAGCGCTTGATCCTTTTTGCCCTTGAGAAAATGGCTCCTCTGCCTCAATAGTGTCTGACTTTTGCAAAGCACGGATCTCCGTTGCAATGCGCTCAGCAGTTGCAGCACAAATCGCTAACGTTGAAGCAACATGAGCATGATGATCTCGACTAATAACTTGAGTCGAGAGTGGATCGGGTGTGAGCCCCAGCTTTTTGCAGACGTATTCCTCAACAAAAGGATCGATATTTGAATACGTTCCAACTGCGCCGCTGATTGCGCCACAACGAGCACTCTGAGTCCGTGCATCTTTGAGGCGCTTAAGATCGCGAGCAAGCTCCCAAGCCCAACTTGCAAACTTCATACCAAAGGTCATAGGCTCAGCATGAATACCATGGGTACGACCAACACAAAGTGTACGTTTTTCCTCAAGGGCACGGCGCTTGCAAATAGCAATCAGGCGAGTAACGTCCTCAATGATAATATCCATCGCACGTGTAATCTGCACGCACATAGCAGTATCACCAAGATCACTTGATGTCATGCCATAGTGAACCCAACGTGATGGTTTTGGAGCATTTGGGTCGACATCTTTATCAATGTAAGATCCCATGTTAGTCAAAAACGCAATAACATCGTGGTTGGTAACCTTTTCGATCTCATCAATCTCAGCAGCATCAAAAGCAGCATGCTCCCTGATCCAACGAGCCTCCTCCAGCGTGATGCCGATGGTTCCTAATTCGGCATGAGCTTCACAGGCAAGAACCTCAATCTCTTGCCAGATCTCATACTTGGTTTGTGTCGAAAAAACCTTGCCCATTAAAGGGCGTGTATAGCGTTCGATCAAGAGCTCTCCCTTAACGCAGGCGTGCATAAGCAGACAAAGCACACTCGCAAGCAATACGCTCACGGATGACATGTCAATGAACCAAAAAGATCGTGCTTAAGGTGTTAGTATAGGCACATTATCGTGTGATGCGGTGTTAGAAAGGCTGAGCATGACATACAGCGCAAAAATTCTTAAGCAGATCAAAGCACGCGACTGTCATATGCCCCTCTTTCAACAAGCGGCACACGAGGTTCTCTCGAGTATTGAACCGTACCTCGCGCGCCATCCTGAATTTGAAGCACAAGGAGTACTCGAGCGTATAGTCGAGCCTGAACGTGTCATTATGTTTCGTGTGCCATGGATAGACGATCAAGGCACGGTACAAGTCAACCGCGGCTATCGCGTTGAGTTTAATAGTCTTCTTGGCCCCTATAAAGGTGGCCTGCGCTTTCACCCTAGTGTGACCCTTGATACCCTCAAGTTTTTAGGTTTTGAGCAAATATTTAAGAATGCTCTCACAGGACTTTCGCTAGGAGGGGGCAAAGGTGGTTCTGACTTTGATCCCAAAGGTAAATCAGACCGAGAAGTCATGGCATTTTGTCAATCATTTATGACTGAACTTTTTAGGCACATCGGCCCTGATACCGACGTGCCAGCAGGCGATATTGGCGTTGGCGGTCGAGAAATTGGCTATCTTTTTGGCCAATACAAACGCCTTACCAACACATTCACAGGAGTGCTCACCGGCAAAGATCTTTTGTTTGGCGGTTCACTCATTCGCACCGAGGCCACTGGTTATGGCCTTATCTATTGTATTGAAGCTCTATTGGATGACTACAAACTCGATACTTTTGCCAATAAGACGGTAGCTATTTCAGGTAGTGGAAATGTCGCACTCTTTGCAGCGCAAAAAGCACAAGCCCTGGGCGCAAAAGTAATAACGATGAGCGACTCGAGTGGCTGGATTCATGATCCACTCGGTATCGATCTTGACATCATGAAAGAAATCAAGCTCGTCGAGCGAGGTCGAGTAAGTGACTATGCCAAACGCATGAGCCATGCAAGATTTACACCGACATCAGCAGCAAGCTCTGCAGCTAATCGTATTTGGAGTGTTGCCTGCGATATCGCGCTGCCATGCGCAACGCAAAATGAGCTCAATCTTGACGATGCTCATCTCTTGATCAAAAACGGCTGTAGCATTGTGGCAGAAGGTGCCAATATGCCAACTACTGCTGAGGCAACTCGCCTATTCATCGATCACGGAGTTCACTTTATCCCTGGCAAAGCGGCAAACGCGGGAGGTGTCGCAACTTCTGGGTTTGAAATGAGCCAAAACTCAATGCGCCTCTCTTGGTCAGCCGATCAGGTAGATGCTGAACTCAAACGCACAATGCAAACCATTTACCGCAATATCTCAGAGGCTGCACGCAAAACAGAATGTGAAAACGACCTTGTTGCCGGCGCAAATATTTATGGTTTTAGCATGATTGCTCGTGCAATGATCGCTCAAGGCGTCTGCTAGCAATAAAAGCAAAGCGGAGCACAGAACAAAAGGGACGATGAGCCAAATCATCGTCCTAATGCACAGCGCAGTTGGCACTGCTATAAAACTATCGCACCTCAGGTCCAGCGTTCCTTAAGGTAATGAGTCCATGGGCGCTCAAAATCAATGATGATATCGTCAAAAGCAGAGTGATTCCAACGCTCCTCAACAGGCGGAATCTTCATATAGCCCTCACCATAAAAGATTCGCAGAACATTTGCCCAATTTTGTGGTGCAGATAGCTTTCTGCCTTCAAACTCAAGCTCTATCGAAGTTGCCACATCAGCTGCGGGAATTGCCTCATAGTCTGGAATAGTTAGCCACATACCACGCGTTGCAAACTCAGGGTGCTCTTGAGCCTGAAGACTGAGTTTGGCAATTTCTCGCATAATCTTAAGAGACTTACGGATATTAACGTCATCACGCTCGCGCGTCTGCCAACGTGCGTATGCGCGATAGAGCAAATCACGAGGTGCGGCACTATTATAAATTGCATGACAATCATAGATGTATGAGTATTTTTGAACGAGACGCTTGTGTTCTTTAATGAGCTTTTGTAAACGCGGCTGACACGAAGACAGCGCATCACGATAACCACGTGAATCCACTGGCTTTTCTGGAATAAACGCTATCTTATAGAAAATGTCGACACAAATACCCCAGTCACCTGCATTATGCAAATGTCTTTCTGACATTGATGTCGTGTTTTTTAAGCCAACACACGTCCATGAAATCATGTTATTGACGTTGAGTAGATGCGACTTAACGAACTGATCGCTCGGCAGTACGCGATGATGCTGCTCTACTAAAATAAGATAATCCTCAACCGAGATCATGAGATCAATGTCATCATCCCAAGGAATATAGCCTTTATGTCGCACTGCGCCCAGCAAAGTACCATACGTAATCTGATAATTGATATTGAGTTTTTTAAATGCTCTCTCGACAACTGAGTCAAGGATGACGAGCTGTGTCTGTTTGATCCGATCCATACGCTCGGCATAGGCGAGCGGGATGTCATCAGAAATATCTCGACGCTCTTCAGGCAAAGCATCGGTTTGAGCACCCTGTGTGCTATCACAATCGGCATTACTGACAGCACCGCAATTATCATCGTTTATGCTTGTGCCATCTGCTGATAATTCATGCATTGTGTTCACAGAACCTCTTTTTCTTTCTAATCTGTCCTGAATCCCATGCACCACACGCATAAGAATCTTCCGGCTTTCTCGACAGGCGGGCAATCTATAAAAAATAAGGTTAAACCCAATAAACGGAATCGCACCACCAATGATCGAGCTTGCAATAAAGAGCGCCCACCCTTCAAGTGGTAAGATCTGCACTAGTAAAAACGTTGGAACGATAAGAACAACTGTCGCAACAGCATAAATTACGTACCATTTTGCAAAAAACCACACCGAACGCTCGAAACCATGCTTAAAGAGCATGTACGCCTCAATAGGCGTAGCAATCACCAGCCTGACTACAAGGCCTGCTAATAAAACACCATTCACGCCAAAAAACTGAGCACCGATAGCGCCTAGCACACAAAAAACCGCAAACTCAGCTACTGGCTTATAACGTGACTGCCAATAAAGCCCGTATGCACTCGTAAAAAGCTGCTCAGCAGAACGCATGCCGTAGGTATAAATCATCACAGCAAGAATGATGGTGGTTGAAAGCGGAAAGAGATACTGCGCACCCACCCAAACTGGAATCAAAGCGTTAACAGCGCAAATGTAACCACATGCCACCACTGCATAGATCATTGCATTGAGAAAAAAGATGGTCTTGAACATATCGAAGGCGCGTTGACGCCCTTCAAGTACAGCAAAATTACCCATCGATGGAGTAATCGCCCAAAAGAACTTATCAAAGATACGCTCAAGCGCACTTTCGATCATGAAATAGTTGTAATAAAGAGCTGATGCACCAAGACCCACAAAGCTTGAGATAAAGACAGTGGTCAACGGACTTGTTGCAATGCCACCAACTCGATGAAGCACTAAAGCACCCACATTGTTGCGAATGCTTACAAAAGTCTCGCGATCAAGCTTATCGTGTACAGGTTGCCTTAAAAATGGATACGATCGATCTGCCAGATATGCCAAAGTCACATTTTGGATTACTGTACTAACAATCATGACCACTAAAAATATGAGGTAATTTTGGGTCAAAAAGAGTACTGCAATCTGCAGGATGCTCATAACACCTAGAGCAAGATATTGAACGATATTTACTACATATTCACGCTGGTAAGCAGTAATTAAGATTGCTTTATAGCTAAAGAAATACGATATACCTGTATTAAAAACAAACAGATAAAAATAAAGATGCAAGTGGTTGATATCGGGAGTACCCGAAATGATAAGCGTGATAAAGGGGGTGAGCAGAGCACCGAGCACTAAGATAACAACACCGATAGCAATATATGCCTTTCTAAAAAAGGCCATAATGATAGCAATTTGCTTGGTATCGTCATGAGCTATTGGCTTATAGAGGGCATAGGTAATTGCTGAGCCGACGCCAAGCTCAGCCAAAGAAAGGATAGTGAGCACGCTCGAGAACAAGCTTTGTAAACCCAGGTAGTCTTGAGAAAGCTGCTGCGCAAAAACACTGCGATTAATAAAGTTGATGAGCATATAAAACACCAGGCCACCCCAGGCAGCCATGATGTTCTTAAATGAGTTTTCAAATCGCGACGCAGCCATTGCGCTGGCATTCATCTCCTTGGTTGCTCAATAATACTCGCGCAAGTCTAACAGCTTAACGTATTGAAATTATGAGCAAAGCACACTCTGTGTATTATGTAGTCTTCTTTTGAACTTGAGCACGTTTCATTAAAGTAGGTACGCTGGTAAACATCGGCATTGACTCATCGTTGTCAGGTGTCGACCCATTGGCGTGAGCCCATCGGTTTGCACCCATAAGCATCAGCCAGCACATTGACAGACAAGCAGCGAGATAAGATAGGTAGCCGTGACGCAGCAGTCGATCATACAGCGCACTCGCATCACACCCGAGCGCATCATGCTCGGGCTAGCGCTTGGTGTCGTCCTGCTTTCATCTGCCGTCTTTTGGACGTGCATGGGCTACCAAAACTACGAAGCTGCGTTTTGTGCCATCTTCACCCTGTATCTTGCCGGGCTTTTGTACAGCATCATTTCGCCTCGTATTTCATGCTTTACAATAACGTTCTTGGCAGTGTTTGCCCTCTTTTTGCTCGGCAGGCCACTCATTGACGTCATCAAAGTACAGCACCTGGTCTTTGGCCATTCTGCCGCTTCAGAATTTCAAATGATGATTCTCTATGTTGCGCTGGCGACCTTTATTTTGACGACGATCACAATTGACATCACCCAGATCGTGCAGGCGACCAACCCGCGTTTTTGTAATCAAAACTTAAGCAATATGCGCTGCAGCCAGGCGACTGCATGGGAGCACGCCCAGAAAAAGATGTGGGAGTTTAGGACGTCACGTGCCTGCACTTACCTGCGCATTGCCTCAGGTCTGCTCTTTTTGATCACCATCCTCTTTGCGCTGGGACTTGACCTTGAGAAAGTCATGTTCATGCGCGGGCGCTCCTACACCGATTACTACCGACTCTTTCAAACGCAGGCGCCGACCATCATCAGAACGTTTGCGACTTTTGCCCCATACGCCATGTGCATGTATCTGGCGTGCTTTCCCAAGAAAAAGATGGCGTACCTCGTGCTTGGCATCTATGCAGCAAGTGGCATCTCGATGCTCATGATTGGTCAGCGCGGCGAATTTGCATTTCGCTTGGTCTTTTGTCTGCTCTACTTTTTGATTCGCGACAGGCTCAATGATGACGAAAAGTGGATTGGCCGCTTTGAAAAAACCGTCATCGTCATCGCAATCCCTGTGCTCTTACTGCTCTTTGATTTTATCAACTACGCTCGGTCAGGGTTTCAGGCGCAGGAATCAGGCGTGCTCAATAGCATCCTCGATTTTATCTATAAGCAGGGCGTTTCTTATAACGTGCTGGGGCATGCCTACGATAATTTTGGGCGCATGGAGGCATATGCCGAGGGACATCTATACACCTTTGGCCCGTGGATCGACTATATCACCCACGGTCCTTTTGCTCAGATCTTGTTTGATGCCCAAGCGCTGCCTTCTAACAACTCGGTCGAGCTTGCGACGCAGAGCAGTAGCTTTACGCACGCTATGTCATATGTCGCCCACCTCAACTACCTCGGCGGTGAGGGCTATGGCTCTTCTTATTTGCTCGAAATTTACTACGACTTTGGATTTGGCGGGGTAATCGTTGGCAACATCTTGCTGGCAGCGATGCTAAGCCTTATGCCGCGTTGGATTCAATACCATCCACTCATCTTTTTTGGCTGGCTCTATGCCTCGACTTACTTTTATTGGCTCCCGCGCGCAAGTGCGCTGGGCTGGGCAGAGTTTATTGTCACGCCCCATTTTTGGGTTGCGCTATTGATATTATTGGCTGGATACGTGCTCATCAAATACGTATATGAGCGTGCTTATCGAAAACTAAGTAAGGACGTACCATGTTTCAATTAGAGTTGGAATCGCTGCTCTCGTGCATCAAGCGCCGCTTTGTGATCGTTGCGCTGGTTGCGCTCGTACTTGGAGTTGGCTTGGGCTATCTGACCACCAACCGAGGAGCGGTTGAACAAAGCTACGTGGCTGAGGGCGTCATCTTTGTTGAGACCCCAGCCCCTGCGTCAGCCGCTGAGGCGCTGAACTCCTCCGAGACCACGTTTTACAGCGCAGCTCGCTCGTTCGTGCAAGAAGAAAGCTTTGCAGCTAAGGTGGCGGAGAAAATCGATGCCAAGCCAGGAAGCATTTCAGTCAACTCCCCTTACATCAAGGACTCAGATTCACTAACGATTAACTCGCCCTACATCAAGGTGCGCGTGACTGCTCCTTCGGCTCAGGCTGCTTATGACGCGGCAAACGCTGGTCTTGAACTTGCTACCACTCAGTTTATTGACGTCATGCATGCCAGGAGTGCCCAGGTAAGCACGGCACCTGTCATGCCTGAGGAGATCAAGGCGCCCGTTACCAAAATTATCAACCCCAAAAAGACGATCGTCTGGGTGGTGCTGATCTTTGTGGTCGTTGGTATTGGCTTTATCGTTTACGAGCAGATTTCTCGCCGAATGTATGTGATTTCCGATGTTCGCAATAAACTCGGTGTTGAGCCGCTCGTGATTGCCCGCAAGCGCGATCTTAGGCAGGCGCCTGCACTCGCTCTCATTGCTGAGCAGATTGCCCAATGCGCCAAGGCATTTGACCCAGCAGGCACGACGCTTGGGGTGGCACCACTCACGCCAGCAGATCTGAGTACTGAGGCGTGCGAGGAGCTCGTGCGTGAGGTGCGAGAACGCTTGCGTGCCAACAACCCAGAGCTTGTGCAGGATGCTGTGCGCGCAGTCAAGCCGCTCAGCAACAAGCTTGAGGCGCTCGAATCACTCCGAGACAGCGGGGTTGTGTTTGCGGTGGTAGCGGCTGGCGCAGCCAAGCATGCCGACATCCGCCAAGCGGATGAGACGCTTGCGGTATACCAGCACCCCGTTGAGATCGTGTTCCTCGAGCAAAAGGCCTAGAGGCTCGCGGGACGCCCGCCCCACGGGGTTCTCGCTCCACGGGATTCACAGCACAGAGTGCTCCCGATCCACACTCATCACCAAAGCTCAAGTGCTTTAGTGATCCTGGCGATAATTGCGGTCAGCCTCGATTGCGCCTTGGTCACTCAGCGCTTGGGCTATTTTTTGCGCCACGTTATTGGGCGCTTGATCATCGCGTTGCTCGTCCTTAAAGTTTTGCAGCGTATCTTCAGACTGATCCTCAAAGGCTTTGCGCACGAGCGTCTCTTTTACCTCAGGATCAACCTTGACCTTTCGTGCTGCTAACTCAAGATAATTGGGATAACCAGCCCGTTTGAACGCAATCGCACGATGGCGCTCATTGGTCAAGTCAAGAACGGGCAGGACGTGCCTGACTGGGCGGTCACTTTCAAACTCATCACGATAGCGATCTGTATTCTTCTCAAAATAGGCATCTGCCTTCTTGGCAACACTCGCCCTTCTCCGCCTGCGAACTGCCTCAATTCGCATCTCACGATAGCGTTCGTTTGTCCTCAAACGCATCTCGTTATGCTCGCGCAAAATATCGAGCACGTGCTGCGGATCCATTGCGATCTCTTTCATACCTTGAATGGGGTGGTACTCAGCGATGTTCGAGGTCACCGAGGTCAACACCGGCATGATGATCACCGTGATCGCACCCGCAGCAATCAAGACCGAGGCAGTTGTCTCGTCCATCGCCCCCGATGCTTTTGCCACGTGGGCGACGGCGACGATGATTGTGATCGAGGTTGCCGAATAGAGCGACGCGGTCAAGCGATCACGCCAGGTCATCTCAAGGCGATCTTCCTGCGGGAAGAAGGTCGCCGCAAACACCGGTAGAGCACGAACGAGCAAGATCACCGCAACCGTTCCAAACAACAGTGCCGGCTCATGCAAAAGCGCTGGTAAATTGATGCCCGTACCGGAGACCACAAAGAATAGCGGAATGAAAAAGCCATAGCCGACCGCATCGAGTCGCGGCTGCAAAATCTCGTTTTCTTCGCCCGCAAACGCACGCAAGACAAAGCCCGCTGCAAAGGCGCCGAGCACGATGTCGAGCTCAAAAAAGCTGGCAAGCGTCACCAGGCCGACCATTAAAAAGACGGCGATGCGTACTGCCATCTGGGCTGATGGATTGGGTGTTGAGTTAAAGATGCGCTGGATCTTATCGCCGAGGCGCTCAATCTTTGCGGGGATTACCACGGCGAGACCTGCGAGCACAAAGAACGAGGTGAGGATCATGAGTGAAAGCCAGGTGCTGCGCGTTGAGAGCAAGAGTGCCATCGCGATGATGGGGCCGATCTCTGCCAACGATCCATGGGCGACAACAGTTTTGCCCACTGAGGTATCCAAAAGTCCACGCTCAGCCAGAATGGGCATGAGGGTACCGATTGCAGTGGATGAAAGCGCAATGGCGATTGCAATCTTGGTGGTTGCATCCGTTCCGGCGTAGAGCGGGATAAAGAAGGCAGCAGCAAGGGCGATGCCAAACGAGGCTACCCAGGTGATGATCGCTGCCTTGCCGCGCTCCTCAAGCACGAGCGCCTTGGGGTCAATCTCGTAGCCTGCCAGTAAGAACAGGAATGCCATGCCGAGCTGAGAAATCACGGCGATTGCGTTAGTAGGCTCGATAAACCCAAGCAAATAGGTGCCAAAGATCGCGCCCAAGACCACCTGAAACACAACAGCTGGGATAGGCTTGCGTGGAATTGCATCGGCAATCAGCGGCGAGACCAATCCGATCAACACAATGCCAAACAGTGCAATAAAGTCTGCGGTCATCTGTTAAACCTCCTTGGTCTGCAACGCTTAGAGAGCCAGCATACCACCCTCTGCTTCGCCCTTGGTGGAATCACTAAAGATCAGTTTATGCTCATCACCAGGGAGCGCCGCTCGTGCCTCGTCACGCAGTGAGTTAACGCCGATGAAGAACTGGCGCATCATGACCACCATAAGGTAGCGACCCTTGGGCGTAAGCGTCAGCAGCTCGTCATCATCGCGATCAAAGGCGCCATTGAGCTTCATGAACGCATACTCTGCCGGCAGCCCCGCCTTAACCGTGCAGCCAAACCGCTCGTACCAGCTCTTTTTATCAAGAGTCAAACCAAAGAGCTCCATCATAAAGCGATAGCGCATAGCATCTCGCTTAGGAAATGTAGTCTTACCCATAACCGACATCTCATTGCGGGCAATGCGCTCGCTATAGTCGCGCAATGAAAACGTATTTACATAAAGACTGCCATTCAAATAACTCATGCCACCTGAACCAACAGCAGGATACTCTTCATAATTAACGACATACTCATCGACCATCGCATCTTCGACCGTCGAAAATGTGTAACAACTTGAAGGCTCAAAACCCTTGCCTGGAGCACAAAACCCATCATAAATCATGTGATAAAAACGCTCTTCTTGCTTATAATCCACCACACCGAGCGTCTTTTCAATCGAGCGACGCGAAACCGGTGAAACCATGAGTGGATAAAAGGTAGTTTGATTGGCACCCGAAGCACGAACCATCTCAATATCTTTTTGAATATGCTCCTCGGTTTGTCCAGGGAAGTTAAAAATCATATCAACATTTAAAGACTTAAACATTCCCGCTACGCTCTGAATGCGTTCAAAAATTACTTCTGAACTACCGTATTTATCATAGCGCGCCATCTTTTTTAGCAAGTCATCGTCAAAGCTTTGCACACCAACTGACAAGCGCTGCACAATCTGTGAAAGGCGCTCAAGATATTCTGGAATGAGATGATTGGGGTTGGTCTCACTCGAAACATCACCAATTTCAGGAAAGAGATTGCGGGCGTGATCGATCGTGCGCTCAAGCTCATCCATCAAAACGGTTGGGGTACCACCGCCAATATAGACCTCCTGAAAGGTATAACCCATGTCTTTGAGCATGGTGATCTCTTTGCGCATGTTTTCAAAATACGGGCGAGCCAGCGACTCATCAAAACAAAAGCGATTAAACGAACAGAACGGGCAAAGTACATCACAAAATGGCACATGCATATAGAGCATGTAATTACGCCCCTCTTGGGGAGCGGGAAGCATCGTCTCAGTCGTTGGATTGACGTGAAAATACTTATCGCCAAAATACTTAACTGACTTTGAAAGCAAACGTTCTGAGAACACGAAAACCCTTTCCTTATTTCATCACTGCCATTGAACAGTAACCTGTGCTGCAATAATTAATTAAACCAGTTCTTAATACTGCGGTACTCTCGCTTAACCCTCAGCCATCTGTGCTTTGAACGCCATGATCTGTTCGCGATATTCAGGCATTGACGTACCGAGCATCTGTGTCGCAAGAATCGCTGCATTTTTTGCTCCATTGATCGCTACCGTTGCGACAGGCACGCCACTCGGCATCTGCACCATCGACAGCAGCGAATCAAGTCCACCAAGATCTGAGGTCTTCATCGGTACACAAATCACTGGGAGCGGAGTATACGCCGCAACAACACCGCCAAGGTGCGCCGCCTTACCCGCTGCTGCAATGATCACTTTAATACCTCGCTCAGCAGCCGTCTGAGCCCACTCATGCACCACAGCTGGCCGACGATGAGCTGATGCGATCTGAAACTCATACGGCACACCAAACGCTTCAAGCTGGTCAATGCAGGCCTGCATTACCTCTTGATCAGACTGTGAACCTAAAATAATCCCTACCAATGGTGCTTGAGCTGACATGACTACCTCCATAAACATAATGACTGCTCATGATACCTGAGTCTTGCAGCTGTGACGATGTTATTGCAACAAGAGTTCCCGAACGTCAAGTTCCAAATGATGAATAAAACGAAGCTAAAAACTATACTTTATACGATTTTTATTGATTTATACTTTATTAACTGGGTATAAAAGTGAAACTAGCAGTTGAACTGTAGTTTTAAGGTGTATGTCCTGATAGTGATTAAATAAGGAGTTAATCATGGGTGTTATTGGTGCAGTAATTATTGGTGCTTTAGCTGGCTGGATTGCAAGCATCATCATGAAGACAAATGAAAATATGGGAGCAATCGCTAACATCATCGTTGGTATCATCGGTGGTTCAATCGGCGGTGCCATCGTTGAATTCCTAGGATTTTCTAAGGATGGCGGTTTGATTTGGTCGATTCTTGTTGGTGTTCTCGGTGCTTGCATTTTGATCGCGATCATTCAATTCATCACAAAGCGTCGCGCTTCATAAAAACACTCATCAGATGCGCAATCATCTCAAGTGTGCAAAACAAAACACTGCAATGAAGATCAATTTGCATTTACTTTGCGCATCGCATTAAGAGAGCAATATGTGCGCCTTAAGGATTGTCCTTAAGGCGCATTTTTATGAAGAGTATCTGTGCGCAGGTGGTACAAGTTTAAGCACTGTTATTTCTATGACGGTGTTATATACAGCTTATACTTTTAGAAAATAGCAGGTAGAAACTATTACTTTTTACTCCAAAACGCTTATCACACCGTTATAAACCTGTATTTGAAGCAAGTGTTATCTCAAAAAATAATCTAAAGTTACCTTAAAGCCGATCTTGTCACCCCTTGAACTAATCGGCATAACATTTGCGATTTGGATTTCCCCTCCCCTCTCCCCAAATTGCAGCGCATAAACATCGTATAAGATGCATATTCAAGCACTGGGCAAACACTTGAGACGTCTTATACGATGTTTTTTTATTACACAAGTGAATCAATTTTGTATCTTTGCATAGCCTTAATGAGCTCAACTTCTATTCTGAAATTTCTAGATAACTGCCATTGTGACCATAGGTGTCATGGTACTAAGATGCTCTTTCTCAGGATAAGGAGACAGCTATGCAGGCATCAGAACAGATTTTTTACCAGCGAAACACTTCTTATATTCCGCGCATTGCCGCAGTCCACGATATGTGCGGTTACGGTAAATGCTCACTCACTGTTGCGATACCCGTCCTTTCTGCTGCTGGTTGCGATGTTTGCCCTGTTCCCACCTCACTCTTTAGTAGCCATACACTCTTTCCCACCTTTGCCATGCACGACACCACATCATTTCTGGAAGAGTATCTTGATGCATGGCAAGCTGTCGATATTGATATTGATGCGATCTATTCAGGATTTTTAGGAGCCCCTGAGCAGGTTAATAGCATTAAACGACTCTACCAGACCTATCCACAGGCGCTGCGATTTGTTGATCCAGTTATGGCAGATCATGGCAAAGTATATCCAACTTATACACCTGAACTATGTGATGCGATGAGCTCACTAGCCCAAGATGCTCACATTCTGACGCCAAACCTTACTGAGGCATCAATTATTACCGGCATTGACTACGAGGGACAAAGCCCTTCTGAAAGCTACATCGATCATATGATTGAAAAGCTGCTCGAAACAGGAGCTCAAAGCGTCGTGCTTAAAGGTATCGAGCGTGAAGACGGCAAGATCTATAACTATATTGGAGGTCAAAATCTCGATCGAGCCATCTGTTGCAACAAAAAGCTTCCATATCAGTTACATGGCACGGGTGATCTCTATGCAAGCTCACTCCTTGCAGCTGTTATGGCAGGCAAGGATCTACTAACAGCTGTTGAATTTGCTGGCACAATGGTTTATGAGTCGATGCTTGCAACCAAGGATCAGCCTCAGTTTGAAATGCGCGGCGTGCAGTTTGAGCTTACAATGGCAAAACTCACCAGTTTGCTCTAAGAGCTTACCAAGCATCTTTGCGCATAGCAATTTCTCGTTAGTGTTCCACACCGCAATAACGATAGATCGACAAGGCTTCAATAAAGCCAGATCTCTTAACTATTAAAACCAAGAGAAAACCCGCTCCGAAAATTTCTCGGAGCGGGTTTTGCATGTCTTATGTGATATGGCTCTGACGTAATCTCAGATAGTGTTATTAAAACTACTACTGATCTTTTCTCCTCAAACCAGCTGCTGCTGCAATCAATGCAAGACCACCTGAAAGTAGACCCAAGACTCCAGCCTGAACCCCTGCATCTGCTGTGCGAGGAAGAGCCTTCTTCTTGGTTTGAGCAGGCTTTTTCTCCGGGTTCTCAGAAGCACCTGGAGCACTTGTATTACCAGTCTCTGATGAAACAGTCTCTGATGGCAGCAAGATACCTGGTGCAGACTTAGTTACTGCAGCCATCTCATCAATCTTGTTAAGTTGCTCTTGAATCCCCTTAAGAATCTCAGCCACTGCATCATCATCAACGGTTTCGCCGTCTGCTGATACCAAAGGCTGATCGGTATCAAGATTATTGAGGGCAGCAAGAGCAGCATCCTTGATGCTATCAAGCTGAGCGCGCTCTTCGTCGGTGTAATGATCTTGTGTCAGATCTTCTGCATCACGCAGCTTTTGATATGCGTCATTGATGCGATCAGCTGCTGCTTGCTTTTCAAGGCTCAGCCACTTGTTTGGAAGCTTGATGATTTGCTCTTTTGCTGCTGCAAGTTGCTCGGCATAGGTTGCTTTATCCTCAGTTGCTGCTTTGATCTCATTTTTCAGATTCTCAAAAGCCTCTGCGGTTTCATCCGGGCTCAAGGACTGATCTTTAAGCGCATCAACTGCCGCAAGCGGAAGCTCTCGAGCTGACTGCAAGGCACTTTCTTTAGTTTTATTAAACTTTGCCTCAAGTGCATCAACGAGCTTCTTGGCGTTTTCTGCTGTCACATTAGGATTCTCATTAATACCCTTCATAGCAGTATCATAAGCATTTTTGAACTCTTCAAAATAAGAGGAGTCCTCATCAGCTTTTAGTTCTGCCTCAGCACGAGCAAGGAGGGCTGCTGCACGCTCTTTTTGAGCCTCAACAGTATCGGCAGGCTGTGCAGGATCAGGATCTTCTGTGCCTGTATCTGGCTGAGCAGTCTTTGGCACAGCATTCATATCGTTAATCTTGTCACGAACTGCCTTAATTGAATCAAGAAGCTGAGTGAGCTTGGTATCATCAACAGCATCGCCGGTATCGTTTAAGAGATTTTGATTTTCATCAATTGCGGCAAGAGCCTTGAGAGCCTGATCCTTGATCTCGTTAAGTTTTGCCAGCTCCTTCTCTGAATAATGAGCGGCATTCGGATCGTTGTTCTCAAGCAACTTTGCGTGTGCATCGCTGATTGCAGCCTCAACTGCTTCTTTCTCATAGCCTGCAAACTCGTTCGCAAACAACGGTACCTGACGCTTTGCATGTTCACGCTGCTTTGCGTAGGTTTGTTCATTTTCTATGTGCTGAATTGCCTGAGGACGCAAAACTTCAAGGCGCTCAGCGGCTTCCTCGCTTGCTAAACCTTTGAGCTTATCGATCTCATCGTTTACAAGCTTCTTAGCTGCATCCAAAGCAGTATTCTTAGCTGCTGGCAGTGTTTCATTCTCAAGCGCATCAACGATCTGCTTAGCCTCAGCAGCAGTCAAACCTGGCTTATCGAGCGCTGCAACTTTTTCATCATGAGCTGCTTTGTACTGCTCGTAATGAGTCTCATCACCATCAGCCTTCAATTCAGCCTCTGCGCGTTGCAAAAGTTCAGCAGCACGCTGCTTTTCAGCGGCGATAGCTGCGCTCTCATCTGGCATTGCAGGCTCAGTCTTTTGGACTCTATCAAGATCTTGAGTCTTTTCGCGCAACTGCGTAATCTGAGTTTTTAGCGCTTGAATCTTTTCATTATCAAAGGCATCGCCGGTGTTGTTCAACAGGCTTTGAGTTGCTTCGATCTGGTCAATCTCAGCGATTGCCTCATTCTTAATGCGCTCAAGCTCTTGCAGTTCTTGCTCTGAGTAGTGAGTCTCTTGAGGATTGTTACCGGCAATTTTTGCCTGATAGGCATCCTCAATCAAACGCTTAGCAGCCTCTTTTTCTTGCTCAACCCATGCATTTGAAAGAGTTCTAAGTTGCTCTTGGGCAGCAGTTCGCTGCTCAGTATAGGTGCCTTTTGCTTCGATCTGGTTGTTCACCTCGGCAAGCACTGCATCAAGCTGATCGATAACTTCAGGCGAAGCCTGTTGCTTTAACACCTCAAGTTGATCTGATGCAATTTTTTTAGCAGCTGCAAGAGCATTCTTCTTCATGCGAGGTAAAAATGTATTCTCGAGTGAATCAACGCTCCTTTTTGCCTGCTCTGCATTGGTGTCGCGGTTATCCTTTATACCTTGAATCAGGCGATCGTGCGTCGCTTGATACTGATTGAAAATTGAAGGATCTGCATCATTTTTTAACTCTGCCTCTGCGCGTTTCATCAGCGCATCAGCACGATCAAGCTGCTCCTGAACACCAGGATCACGCACGTCAGCTGGCTGAGCTACCACAACAGGGTCTGTACCCTCTGCAAACGCATGAGTACCTTGTGCTGCCACGAGTGGAAACACAAGACCCAAGCCAGCAGCAAGTAAAACTACTTTCTTTCTGTTTGTCAGCATGTGGATTAACTCCTTTTTTCGGTAAGCCAATGCTTTCTTACTCTTCTTAAATCCACCGTGTAGAAATCCGAGTCGTACACTGGGATCATACAGATTAACACAGAGCTCATCCCCACCCCGAACCAAAAATAAAAGATATTAAAGAACTGCACTTAAACTGCGTTATATAGGCTTAAATATAAGTGTATATTATTAACTATATCTTAAATTATTTCTTATTTATCTCGTATTAGAGCACAAAACAAAACCCCCCTGAGATCTTATTCATCTCAGGGGGGTTGAATTCTGATATTGGCTACATTCGCCAGCGGAAAAACAGCAAGCTTATTAACACTTAATACTTGGAATGAGTGCGTCTGCGCATTACTCCAAATGTCGCTAAGATGCCTACACCCAGCACAAACAACATTGCAGAAATACCGTATGACACTCCATCGCTTGTTTTTGGCAAAACTCGCTCAGGCTTTTGTGCTGGCTGATCTGGATCAATCGGAACGAGGGGCGCTGGGTTGATCGGATCAACAGGCACTACAGGATCTGGGTCTGGATCTGGAAGCGGAGCACGCGGTACCACACTTTCGTTACTTGGCACCTCAGGAATATCTCCGCCTGGAGTTTTGCCGCCAACATAGACGGTGTTTCTTACCTCACCATTATCAAGATCTGCCGGAGTTACCAC
>JAEZXW010000035.1 GCA_023419515.1 Actinomycetes bacterium | reverse complement strand
CATGAGGGTGCCATTCACAAATAGCAGCTCATCGGGAAGCGTGGTGTCCTTGTCGTTGCGCGCAAGAAAACCGAAGATCGCCAAGATCAAAGCAAGTGCGAGGTAACCTACTGTGGCACCTGGAGATGCATTGATACCGATCTCATGGGCGTTAATCAGGCCAACAAAGCTTAAAACTGCCGCAATCACTGCTGTGGTTGCCGAGGCATAGTAGCGCTTGGCGATTACAAAGTACACAATGGCACCGAGAAGCACGCCAACCAAAACAGCGCCCTGACCGAGGAGCTTCATGCCCTCGTAGATCACGCCTGCATCAACGAGTGCAGCATTGCCAACCGCCATCGCCGTGGTACCCGCAGCCGAAAGCGCGTTATCGACCTGACCTGTCGCCCACTCCGCCAGAGATGGGATCATAGCGATTGCAACGGCTGGCGAGAAACGAGCGGGGCTTACGTCAAACGCCTGAGCGCCAATGACCAAACCGATATAGAGCAAGACGGGAACGAGCGCCTGCATCGGAAAGACTGCGAGTAAAGTCGAAATCAGACCGGTTGCGCACGCAAGTGCAACAACGATACCTGTACCCAGTGAATATCCGATACGACCACCGACTGACTTCCAACCAGGATGACCGATGTAGACCGCTGGTGGGAACGGCGAGCCCAGGAACGAGCCCACAATCGCACCAAGACCATCAGCCGCCAAAACCTGACGAACTGAATAGCGATCGCCAGCTGCTGCAGCCGATTCAATGTTGGTCATACCCTCAGTAAAATTGTAGACACCGAGCGGAATAGCTGATGCCAAAAGTGGCGCAATGTCTGAAAGGCCGGTGATGACATCACCTGTTGGAATTGGCGGATAAAAGCCAATATTGGCAAAGGAGGCGACAACACCCGTTGGGGTGAGCACGCCCGTCCAACCAAGCATCACAGCAACCCACGCAACCACGGTCGATACGATAACCGCAACGAGACCAACTGGAGCATCGAACGGCATGCGGCGGCCGCCCATCCAGCCCACCAAAATGAAGGCGAATGCAATAAAAGCGATCCACGGGATCTCGTACATCTGGCTCACAGGGCGCATTGCGATAAAGGTGATTGAAATACCAGCAAGGGCACCGAGCAACGCGGGACGAGGAATCTGCTTACGAATCCAAGGGCCAATCAGCGCGCCGATCAACACGATGCAACCGATGATGCATGCCCAGGCAAGACCAGCTCGCCACGCCTTGATGGGATCACCGGACTGCAAAAGCACGGGCAGCATAACAACAAAAACAACGATGAAGGTGTGTGGAACCGAGGGACCGTAAGGCAGCGCTGTGACGTCGCTCCTGCCCTCTCGCTGCGCGAGCCTCATCGCCAAAATGGCATACCAGATATTGCCGAGCGGCAAGGCGATCGCCAGCGCCGGCAACACACGCCCAAAAACGATAGTCTCGGGCATCTTAACTACAGCGAGACAAAGACCGGCAAGTACGATGACGTTGAGCAACACGTTGGTGCCCAGACCAAAAAGTCCGTTCCAGTCTCCCTTCACCCACAACTTGGGCTTTGCAATGACTTGTTCCATCTTAAAAACTCCAACTCATGAAAGCGGCGCCCTAGAGCGACGCGATGACATCCTTTGAATTGGCAACCCAGCCGACGATCGCACCTTGAGCCGCAAACATTTCAAGCGCCGCCTGCTTAAACTCTGGGAAGTATGAGGCAGTGCAATCCTCAACGATCATGCACTCGTATCCGCGGTCGTTGGCTGCACGGGCTGTTGACTGAACGCAAACCTCAGTGGTCACGCCGATGATGATCAAGGTCTTGATATTGTGTGCTTTGAGGATGACATCGAGATCGGTGCCATAGAACGAATCCTTACCTGGCTTATCGAGGACAATCTCACCCTCGAGCGCTTTGAGTTCATCAATGATGTCGTGGCCGTATTCGCCGCGAACCAAAATGCGCCCCATCGGACCTTGGTCACCAATGCGCAGACTCGGATTACCGCGATCACGCTTAGCAGGATGCAAATCACCAAGATCAGGGCGGTGACCTTCGCGCGTATGAATCATCAGTACGCCGGCTTTGCGCAGGGCACCAAAGAGTTCCTTGGTTGGCTCGATCGCCTCACGTAGGGTCGAAACGTCGTTGCCGAGCGTCTCGCCAAAACCGCCAGCCTCCATAAAATCACGCTGGAAGTCAATACTGATGCAAGCGGTAGTTTGAGGATCCCAGTGCATCTCAAATGGCTTTGCCTGTGTCGTCACCATGATTGTTCCTCCTCTATCTAATGACTGTTTATTTCTATGCTTTTCTGTACGGCAGTACTGAGTTATTGCTGACGCTCAGCTGCAAGCGCCTGCACGGCATCGAGAAAGACCTGCTTGGGGGCATGTACGATGCCTGCGCCGATCTGACCAATACCCGCTTGCTTGTGAGCAATGCCGGTGTTGATCACGGGAAGCACGTTTGTCTCAAGCACCTTAAGCGCGTCGATACCAGATGGACTACCTGCGAAATTTAAGGCGGGTAACTGAAAAACGGGGTGCTCAGCAAGCGTGATGCGACCCATCTGAATGCTGGTCTTTAGAGCATCCATGGGCGTACCACCAACAAAGCGGGTGATCGCTGGCGAAGCTGCCATTGCAAATCCACCTATGCCTAAGGTCTCGGTAATTGCCGAGTCGCCGAGATCAGGGTTGGCATCCTCGATGGAATATCCAGGGAAGAACAGGCCATCGGCTGGCCCTACTTCGCAGGTAAACCAGCGATCAGGCATGCTTGCAAGGCGCAGGCCAAACTCGACACCGTTGCGAGCCATCGTGATAACAAGACTTGAATTTTGAACGCCCGCTGCTGCCTCAAGCGCCAGCTTTGCAGCTGCCATCGAGAGGTTGAGTGCAAAGTGATCGTTTTGCGCCAAAAACCCAAGAGTCGCCTCGCCGCCCTCGGTGCGGCTCAAGTATGGAGCAAGTTTGCGAGCAAGTAGCGAGGTGGCCGCAACATTGCGGTTATGACCCTCGTCGCCCATCATCAAGGCCTGCGCAAACATCGTATTAACATCAAGCGGTCCGTGCGCTTTGAGCGCCTGAGACATCGTCGGCCCAAGCACATTTTTCAGCCAGGTCAAGCGCTCGATCACCTCGGCATCATAAGCGCCAAAGCGAAGTACCTTACCGAGACCCTCGTTCATTGAGGAGTAAGCGAAGCGTGGAGCTGCACCTGCTGACTGTGCGCCATCAGTGACAACAAAAACCGGCATCGACGGACAGAGCACACCTGCCATCGGCCCAACGGCCTGATAGTGATGACACGGCTCGATCGTGACCTCACCTGAATTCAGCATGGCTTGCGCCTCATCCTCGGTCTGAGCCCAGCCCTCAAACAAAATAGCACCGATAAAAGCACCACGGACGGGATTGCAAACGCGCTCAAGCTCGATAGGAGGACCAGCATGTAGAAGCTTTTTGCCTGTAAAATCGGGGATAACCTTGCCCGCTGGCTGTACATCAATGAGCTGCGGGCGCACCGCATGAACGCGTGCGATTGCTTCAGCGTTTGCTTCGCGCGTCACCTCATCATCAATAAGCGTCGCCAAGCGTGCAACCTGAGCCTCACCAAATGCTGGCGGCTGCCAGGCAAGCTGGGTCACCCGATCACTGGGAATAGCTTCGGTGATAAGATCAAGGCCAATGTTAATGACTTGAAAATCCTTCTGCAGCATAAGATTTGATCACGCTCCTACCAGCTCAATGGCACGACGAACCGCAGCGCCGTTTGACTCAAAGACCGCAATGCCCGCCTCTTGTAAAAGCTCGCGCTGGGTCACAATGTTTTGATGGTCTCGATCAGTACCTGTGATTGACGCAAGAACCTGCACCGCTGGGTTGTTCTGCCTGAGGTTTTTCACTGCCCGCGCGGCATCGGCAGCGGGGTTATGAGAGGCACCCCAGCCCAAGACTACATCGAGCAAAAGCACCTTGGTATCGGTCGCCTTCTCGATCATCTGGCAGCGCAGATCGGGCGAGATCATCGGGTGTGGACGACCCTGGGTGTACTCATCATCACCGAGATCAAGAATGGTGTTGCGCACCCCGGCGTTGTCGCAGAGGATATGAGCCTCATGAGCAAGTGTGCCGCCCGTATAGAGTCCGTAAATCTCAGCACCAGGAGCTGGTGTGAGCTTATCAAGGTTGCTTGACTGATAGGCGCTTAAGGCTTCTGTGCTTTTGCCGCATGCTTCGATGAGGGCATGCGCTGCGCGCTCGAGGGTTGAATAAATCGCGATTGGCTCGTTTGTTTCTGGAGCGCCAAGCAAACACGCCATTACGGGCTTGCTGAGTGTCTGACAATGCGCCACAAGCTTCTCGATCATCTCGGGTGCAGGTGGCTTAGAGACAATCACAATCTGACTGACGGCCGGATCCTGATCGAGCAGGTCAAGTGCCGTAAACGTGGTTGGAAAGTCGATCTTGCCAGAAAGATCGCGACCACCCACGCCAATGATGTGACTGATGCCCACCCCCGCCTTGCTTGCAAGGGTCGAGATTTCTTGAGCACCGGTGCCCGAGGCTGCCACAAGCGCGACTGATCCGAGCTCAACCTCGTTGGCAAAACCAAGTGGCGTGCCAGCCAAGAGTGCCGTACCACAGTCTGGGCCCATCATCAAAAGCTTGCGCTTGGCTGCAAATGCCTTCAGTGCGCTTTCATCTTCGACCGATACATTGTCGGAGAAGCAAAAGACATGAAGTCCCTGGTTCAAGGCACTTTGCGCGACCGAGGCAGCATATGCGCCGGGCACTGAGATAGCTGCCACCTGGGCATCAACAAGCTCACATGCTTCGGCAATCGTTGCTGGCTTGAAGGTTAGGGAGGTATCGCCCACCTGTGCCGTTTTTGCTGTCAATACGGTATCTGCATGTTCAAGAGCTGCGGCTGCCGCCTCTGGCGAAGTTGCACGAACCGCGAGATAAAGATCGTCTGCCTCAACAGCCAGATCGCTCTCCATCATGCCTGACGCCTTGAGGATGCGCTGGTTTGCCGCCGTTGCCATCATGGCACCCGCCTGCAGCACCCCATCTAGCGACTCGAGCTCTGCCGCGAGCGCCATCAGCGCCACTGAATCGCGGTAGAGCCGAGAATAACAGTGATAGTGCAAAACACCTTCTGCCATCTGTACTCCTTTATCTTTTATCGATTGGCTTATTATTTCTTGCTCAATTGCCTATAGCTTGTTGTCCATATCTCACGATGAGATCATTCTAGTTGATGAAAATCACTAATTCCATTGGCAAATATGCCATAATTTTTTAGATCCATTAGCCAAATTGGACAGTTACTCAGATTATCACCCATTCGGAGCAATCATGGCACTTATCAGCGTTCGTGAGCTTTTGTCGCTTCCCGCCCTCCATGGATCAGAACTGATCGCTGGTACTGAGGGGCTTACCTCGCACGTAAAGTCGGTCAACATCATGGAGGTGCCGGACATTGAATCATTTGTGCGGGCGGGCGATCTGTTACTGACAACTGCCTACCCCATCAAGGATGACCCGGAGCGCCTGAGTAAGCTCATCGCCACGCTCAAGGCAAAAGGGTTGGCAGCACTTGGCGTGAAACCAGGACGCTACCTTGACGAGATCTCACATGCTTTAATCAATGCCTGCGACACTCACGGACTGCCACTCATCGTGCTGGAGAAAAACCTCGCCTTTGATCAGGTCATTGGGCAAGTTATGGCCATCGTGCTCTCAGATGTGGGTGCAGAGCCCAAGCGAGCTGCTGCAATTCGTCAGCGCCTGACAGCAAGCGCACTGGGCGGTGGCGGCTTAAGCGACATCACGCACGTGTTAAGTGAATCCATTGCTCGCGAGGTTGAGATTATCAGCCCGCATGAATTCGAGGATGATGGGGCGGGTTTTGAGATCTTTCCTATCACCGTTGCTGGCAGCCTTGAAACCGCGCTTAAGATGCCAAGCGATCCTCCATTGACCTTAGGACAGCGTCAGCTCGTACAGCATGCCTGCTTTGCTGCGGGTCTACACTTAGCTCAAACGCGCGCAGCAAGTACCCTACATGATCGACTCAAGGCATTGGCGCTTGAGGAGCTGGTTCATGCCGAGGTACCTGCTGCCGAGAAAAATGCAGCCCTGTTTAACTGGGATATTCGCCCGCTCAACCAGGTGATTGTGGCGCGCACCGCTCATCCTATCGTCATTAATGATGAGGAATACATCAGCTTTTGGGGTGGCGAGGCGCTTGGTTGGACGCGGGATACCCAAGTGACCGTGATCTGCCGACAAGAACGGGCGATCAGCAACAAGCTTGAGGCATGGCGAGCGCGATTGATTGAGCTGACACTGCAGGAGCATCAGGCATTGACACAGATTACAGCTGAAGACGCGACTACCACGGGAGTTCTTGGCAGCAACGATCACGCCATAAGCACTCAGACGACCGCGTGTGCGGGTGCTCGTGTAACGACCTACAAGGATCTCAAGCAGGCATATGCCACAGCAAAGCGCACGCTCTTAGTGGCAGAGCAGCTCGGTATCAAGACTGCCTGCTTTGAGGAGTTTGAGATGGAGTTTCTCTTGCAGGCGCTTGATCGAGAGCTCTTGGAGTACTTCATGCGGCGCAATATTGGAGCAATCATTGACTATGACGAAGAACACAGCAGTGAACTCATCGAGACCTTGTTTCAGGTGCTTGGCACGGGCAATAACACCAAAGCGGCAAAGAACCTCTTTATCCACTACAACACGCTGAAATATCGCATGGAGCAGATCAAGGAATTGATTGGCGAGGATTGGGAGAATCCTCGAACAAGAATGAGACTGCTGCTCGCACTTCAGATTTATTTGCTCGAGTTTGAGAGCGGAGCAAGCAAGGCGCACTAAGGATGTGCCAGTCTTGAGCGCAAACTCCAGCCAATGAAAAACGCCCAGGCACGCGGGGTATATGGGCGTTTAGGTCGGGTTATTTGTAATACGATCCGCTTAGATCGACATCGAGTTAGTGTCTGGGCTCAGCCCGCTCGTTGCGCTTTTTACGATTTGCGATAAGGAGCCAAGCAGGAGAGTGTCCGTGGAGTGCCTTAAGTTTTTAGGTCCAGGTGACTTGAGTGTTGTCCATTGATACCCTGCCTGCAGGTGGGGAGAATGGATGAATGGTGAAGAAATTCAGTAAACACACTCCCGAGCAGATTGTTCG
>JAEZXW010000090.1 GCA_023419515.1 Actinomycetes bacterium | reverse complement strand
GAGTTCTTGCACTTCAGGATCATCGAGATACCACGCCTGAGCGAAGACTGCCAATCCATGCGTCACATCAGGATCTCTACCTGCGTCTTTGTAGACACACGCCCACGGGCGTTCAAGCTGTAACGTTGCGACAGGTGACTCAAACTCATCCGCCACCTCATCATGCGCACAAGACTCAAGCTGCACATCAATCGTGACACCCTGCGGAGTCTTGACCCGTGCAAGGTCAGGAAGCGTCCCTTCAACGAGTAAGCTCAGCGCTCCGTAAGCGGCTGCTGCTGCACAGGTACCGGTCGTGATGCCAAGTGCTCCATCATGAGCAGATAAACTCGAACTACTCGATGATTGAGGCGCGCCGAGATTTGAGCTCCACTCCTGCTCGCTCTGCATTTGTTCGATGATAAAAAATGGACTGACGTGCACGCTCATGGTTGCCAAGCCTCACCAACCTCATGAGTTACTTGGCTGCCTGCTGTGCCGAGCGATCGTAGAGCTGGTAAAGCATCGCATTGATGATAGAAACCGCAATCGGTGAGCCTCCTTTTCGCCCGTGTGCCACGATGCTAGGAATCTCAAGGTTTGCGATACGCTCCTTGGACTCAACCACATTCACAAAGCCCACGGGCACTGCAATCACGAGCGAAGGCGCGGGAGCTCCTGCCTCGATCGCATCTGCCAGCGCAAACAGCGCCGTTGGGGCATTGCCGATCGCAAAAATGGCGCCGGGATGCTCCTGCAGCGCACGCTCCATCGCTACCGTTGAACGAGTCACATTACGATCGCGTGCCTCGGCTGCTACGGTTTTATCAGCGACATAGCAAACGAGTTTATTACCAAAGTGACTGGTAGCAGGCTTGGAGATCCCCGCCAAAATCATGTTGGTGTCACTCACGATCACTTCACCCGACTGTAGCGCCTCAAGCCCGCGCGAAACAGCGTCCGAGGTAAAGGCGAGCGTCGTTGCAAAATCAAAATCAGCCGAAGTGTGAATCACACGCTTGACGATGGCTAGATGCTCAGGTGCAATGGTGCTCAACAACCCTCGATCGTCAAGCTCTTGCTCAATAATCGCCATGCTTGAAGTTTCAATCTGCTGAGGATTCACCGATCGCTCCTTTGTGACGGGATAACATATTTATAATGCTATTTACCTGCGAGAATGACGACTACTTAAAAGGTATGTCGATCGCAGTTTTTGCGTAGTGTTAGCGTACCTGATTAGCGTGCTGCGTCTTTGGCTGGCCGCGATTTTATGTCGCAGTGCAACCAAAGGTACACAAGAGCCGAACCCGAGATCACGCGCACCATAGTTGAGGACAGAGCGATATTTGAAATGCCGCGAGAATCAAAACGCTTGAGCGTAAAGTGCTCGCCTGACCACCGCGCTCCTTCGATCGCGACAACCGTCTCATCCTGTAAAGCCACGACAGAAAACACTGCTCCTTCAAGCGCAACGTTGGCTGCTCCGTACTGGGAAAATACGCGAGACACCTGCCCCGCCAACACGATTTCTCCCACACTTGCCTGCTCAAGGATAAACACGTGGCAAGCTCCCTGCGCCTGAAGTTCAAAAGCGGCGCGCTCAAGTGAGCCAATTACGGCAAGCTCATGATCGAGCCGACCACCGAGAACGCGACAAGCCACCAGATCGGATTCTGGCGCACGCTTACGTATCCATGTCAGCCCCGCCTCAAGTGCCAGATCAAGATCAGTCATGTCTTTCTCAATTGAATGAGCACCAAAGAAGTTTGGCAGCTCACCTGCTAAACGCATGACACCAGTCTCTTCAAGCCTGACAAGTTCTGCCTGGGTACATGAATCCATGTCTCCAACAATGAGGTCGGGGGTAACCCCTGCCTGAGCACAAAGCAACGCTCCTTGATCGGCAGCAATAATTCTGCCCGCACCTTGAGCTGCCCATGTAAGATGCACAGCGTTGATGCCCTGCTGCGAGCCTCCTACAACCATCACAAAATCTGGAGTTGTTTGATGGTGATCAATTGGTTCGTGATCAGCTTGACCGCAGCCGGTTTGACCACAGTTTGCTTGCGTGTCATTTGCTTGAACGCTAAACCATCCCGACACAGCATGATCCATCACGGGCTCACCCCCGATTGTTAAGCTTCTATTTGCCCTACAATCTGTCTTGAGATCGTTGCGCCCTGCCAGCACAAATGGTCAATGGGGCCTGTTCCCTTACCGAGATCTAGCCCTACCTCCAGGGCATCGCAAACGTAAGCAAGCGCGCTTGCCACTGCCTGTTCAAGCGACAAACCACGAGCACAAAATGCTGCAATTGCTGATGAGAGCGTGCAACCCGTCCCGTGTGTATTGGTGGTCTGCAAACGTGGGTGCCTATAAACGATCAAAGGCTCACCAGGATTGATGCAGAGCACATCAACGATCTCATCCTGATTAAGATGACCGCCTTTGAGCAACACTGCACTTCCCGTACGAGCGCTTAAGACCGTAGCCGCCTCCTTCATCTCATCAATGGTCGTAATCAAGTTGCCAAACAAAATGGATGCCTCAGGTAAATTTGGTGTGATAAGAGTTGCGTAAGGAAACACTTCGCTTACCAAAGCATCGATAGCAGCCTGCGAGCTTAAAGTAGCGCCGCTTGTTGCCACCATAACCGGATCGACCACGATAGGCCCTGCAAAGCCCGCCAGCCGCTTGCCCAGCAAACGCGCGATCGCAGGATCAGCAATCATCCCGATCTTAATGGCGCTCGGCATGATATCTGCCATGACAGAATCGATCTGGTCACTCACAAAATCGACGGGCACACCCATGACATTTTGCACGCCCTGGGTATTTTGAGCAGTAAGCGCCGTAATAACACTCATGCCATAAGTGCCAAGGGCTGCCATAGTTTTGAGATCTGCCTGAATGCCTGCCCCACCGCTTGAATCTGAACCAGCAATCGTCAGCACACCAACAGCGTGAGATGGACACGGCAGATGTGTGTTAGCTGCCTGCTGTGCTGCGGTCATCTCCTGGTAAACGAGGTGCCCATGTTTGGGATCTGCGTCATCATCCAGTGCGCCGACGATTTCACGGAGGGCGATTGCGGCTTCTCTTGGATCTGGCACGCTAAAAAGCGCCGAAATAACCGCAATGCCTGCGATTCCCATCGTGGTGAGCGAGTGTGCGTTATGGGCATCAATCCCACCAATC
>JAEZXW010000081.1 GCA_023419515.1 Actinomycetes bacterium | reverse complement strand
CCCCACCCCTTCCCGCATCTTAAGAACACGGGACTCTATCTGATTTACGACCTTGCCAATAAGGCAAAATCCACTGGTAGCAAGAGTAACGCCGAGCAAGAGCCAAGCTCGCTCCTCGGTATCATCGAGGTACCGCCAACCCTCGATCGCGTGATTGAACTGCCAACCCCAGAAGGTAGCAATCAGCTTTCGTACATCCTGTTTGAGGACGCACTCATTGCAACCTGCCAAAATGCCTTTGGTTCGAGTGTTAGACCACTCAACCAGGCGGTCATTCGCCTCACGCGAAACGCTGACATCGATCCAGACGAAGAAGTCTATGAAGACGATGATGATTATCGTCAGCACATGAAACGCGTGCTCAAAAAGCGCCTGCGCTTAAAGCCGGTGCGCCTTGAGATTTTAGGACCGAGCAACCCCGATCACATCAAGCTCATCCGCAAGACGCTTAAACTGACAAAAGACCAGGTTTATCAGTGTGGTGCGCCGCTTGATTTAAGCTGGGCTTTTGAGCTTGAAGGTATGGTTGGGTCAAAGTTCCCTCAACTTTTGCCTGAGCTTACCTACGAGCCGTTTGAGCCACAACCTTCTGCCGAGTTTAACTCCATTGAGCCTATCAGCAAGCAGGTGCTTGAGGGCGATAAGCTCTTGTTCTTCCCCTATGAGTCGATGGATCCTTTCTTGGAGCTCATCCATGAGGCAGCGTATGATCCTGAGGTGCTTTCGATCAAAATCACGCTGTATCGTATCGCCAAAAAGAGCCGCTTAGCAGAGTCACTCGTTGCTGCGGCTGAAAACGGCAAAGAGGTCACCGTGCTTATGGAACTGCGTGCCCGCTTTGACGAGCAGAACAATATCGAGTGGGCTGAGCGTTTTGAGGAGGCCGGCTGCCGCGTGATCTATGGTTCTGAGGGCTTTAAGGTTCACTCAAAGGTCTGTCAGATTACCCGCCGCACCGAAGACAAGATTGTGCGCATCACGCAGCTCGGTACGGGCAACTATAACGAGAAAACTGCCCGCCTCTACTCAGACTTTTCGCTTATTACCGCAGATAAGGAAATTGGTGAGGACGTCCATAACTTCTTTACTAACATGGCGCTTACCAACCTCACCGGTGAATACCACGTGCTTGGCGTTGCCCCGATCTCACTCAAGAAGATCATCTTGAGCTACGTCGATCGCGAGATTGGCAAGGCACAGCAGGGTGTTGACGCGTTTGTGTTTATGAAGATGAACTCGCTCACCGACCGTGAGGTGATCGACAAACTCGCTGAGGCAAGCCAGGCTGGCGTGAAGATCGTATTGGTGATCCGCGGTATCTGCTGCTTGCTGCCAGGTATTACTGGCAAGACCGAGAACATTCACGTTCACTCGATCGTTGGTCGCTTTTTGGAGCATGCCCGCGTCTACGCTTTTGGTACAAATTACGACGCTGTCTTTTGTGCGAGTGCCGATATGATGACGCGCAACACCGAGCATCGTGTTGAGGTTGCCTTCCCTGTTTTGGATCGTCGTATTAGACAGCGCATTATCGATAGCATTGCCTGCCAGCTTGCTGACACCAAAAAGGCGCGCATCTTAACCTCAGCTGGAACCTGGGAGCATATTCAAACTCCCGAGGGACAAGAGCCACTCGACAGCCAGCTTGCCTTCTTGCAAGCTGCTCAACAAGCTGCCCAAAAGGCCGGCCTTGATGAACAGTCGATGAAACGCCTGCATCGCAAGAGCGTACGGGTAACGTCGGTGGACGCTCCAGCTGTCGCTCAGGTTAAAGATCAGACGACCAGCGCTAGCGCATCACCTCAGGCTCAGGCTGAAGGTGAGCTAAGAGCACAGGCTCAGGATCAAGCACAGGGTAAAGCTCTGGTGAGCACGAGCACGGGTTCAACGCAAGCAGCTCAGGCTCACGCAGTTCAAACGCCAGATGAGGGTGCCATGTACCACCTCAAGGCGTTCTTTAGGGCGCTCTTTGGCAGAAAGTAATAAAGAACCAATCGTAAGGATTTATCGCACGTGGCCGGCAATAATCAGATCGAACGAATCGCCATTGAACGTATGTCGTATGGGCAGGATGCCATTGGTATTCGCGAAAACGGACAGATCATCTTTGTTGCCGGCGCATGTCCTGGTGATGTGATCGAGGCGCGCATCGTGCAAGAAAAACCTTCGTTTGCGCGCGGAGTTATTGAGCAGATCCTTGAGCCATCTCACCTGCGATCATCGTTTTCCAATGCTCCCCAAAAGGACTATCTGGCGCGCCCTGATGCTTATGAGATCCCAGGGCTTGACTGGCGCCATATCAGCACTGAGGCGCAGGCCTCCTTGAAAGAAGCGAACTTGCGCCACAACCTCGAGCGCATTGCCAAGTGCTCAACAAGCGAGATTGATGCCGTGCTGCAGCCCATCAAGACAGGAAGCAAGATCTGGCACTATCGTAATAAGGTTGAGTTGATCAACGACGCTGACCAACACCCTGATCACCCCCTAACCCTTGGCATGAAGCGCCTTGATGCCCACAAGCAAGCAACCGATCCACGTGAAGCGTTTTATCCGGTGAGCAATCTGGCGCTCTTACCTAAAAAGAGCATGGGATCACCTCGCGCCCTACAGGGTGCCCTGCGCTTTTTAGAAAAGTCTGGAAGCCTCAATATCACGCGCGTGGGCATTAGGCACGCACATAACACCAAGAGCCTTGAGGTAGCTCTTTGGACAAGACCAGGTCCATGCAATCGTAAGATGGTTGGCAAAACCATTCAGGATGCTGTGCCTGGCTGCACCAGCGTGACGCGGGTACTTGTGCGTCCTGAGGTAGCACGAGCTTCTCGGCAAATTCGAGGGGTTGAAGCGCTAGCGGGCAAAGGATATTGGCAAGAGAAGCTCGATGGGATTGATTTTAAGATCTCATCGCCCTCTTTTTTTCAGGTCAACTC
>JAEZXW010000088.1 GCA_023419515.1 Actinomycetes bacterium | reverse complement strand
GTGCGCAAGCGATGAGCGAGCTTTTAGACGAGGCTCAGTCGCTCGTGCACTTTGTTGTCGAAAAGCGCCTCTTTGCTCATGATCTGTCGCGCGTGGCTGATCGTCAGCGCGCAATGACGGACACGCTTAAAAGTCTCGTGCCCTTGCGTGGCACCCTCATTGCTGATCAATACTGTGAATATATTGCCAATATCCTGCATGCTGATGTTGCCGTGGTGAAGCAAGCATTTGCAAGCTTAAAGCAGACAAATCTTTTTGCGCCTCGCGTGCCTCGTGAAGACTTACGCGCATCAGGCTCATCAGGCGCATCGAAAGCAGTTTCGAGTGACTCCAGCTCCTCGACAACTCAGCAAAACGCCGGAGTGGTCATACCTCAACTGGATAATCAAGCGATACGCAGCCTAGCCGATGCTCAAGCGTCTCAACTTGAGCGCGAGATCATCGGATTTATCGCATATCAGCCACAAGCTGCCCTTACTCATCAGGAGCGCATTGCTCAAATCAGTTGGTCACACCCAGCTTTTGAGACGGTTGCCTGGGCACTCATGGCGAGTGGGGAGTCAACTGACATCAAAGGTCGTATTGAGGCTGCGCGTCAGGCACAAAAGGGAGCTGAACGCCTGCTCTCATCGGTTGAAATTGCCTCATCACTTGAGACTGATGATGACCGCGATCCTGCAGTGATACTGGCATTTTTGCTCGACAATCTAGAGCTCAATCATCTTCGTCAGGCAATGAATGATAACAAGGCAATCTTGAATAACCCAGCAGGTATTGATGAAGAAAGCTATAATCGAGCTTTTGAACAAATTGCCTCGTTGCAGCGCCAGATCAGTGCGCTTGAGGCAAATATCCGAAAGCAATCGCAATTTTAGACCCTGATCGGGTATAAGGAACCGCAGGTTAATGGCTGAAAGGACGCTTAAGAGTGGCAAAAGCGCAGGAAAATCTCTCGACATCGTTGCAAGAACTGCTTGACCAGTTTATTGCCAAGGCGGGTGGCCAGGGTGCTCAAGTCATCGAGGATCAGGTCATCGTTGCACTTCGTGAGGTGGAGTTTGATGATGAGGTCTTGACCGAGGCATATGCCTATATTCGCCAAGCTGGTGTTGAGATTCTTGCCGAGAAGGATGAGCTGGCTCAGGATGATGACTTGGCCGCTGATTTGGATGAGGGCTTGGACGATGCATTCTTGGACGTTGATGAAGATGGCAATGAGCAGGATGATCCTGACCTTGCTGACGTCGAGAAGGTCGATATCATTCTGCCAAAGGCTGGTACCAAGCGCTCGCGCAAAAGCTCTCGCGCTCATCGTCGCGCAGAATCGAGCAGCACGGCGCTGTTGACCGGTGATCCGGTGCGCATGTACCTCAAGGAGATCGGTAAGGTTAACCTGCTAACCGCTGCCCAAGAGGTCGATCTTGCGATGAAGATCGAGGCTGGTCTTGAGGCTCAGCAAAAGCTCGATGAGGCTGAGGAGAACAAGACCGAGCTTTCTCGCGTGCAGCTCAGGCGCCTGCGCCGTATTGAGCAGGTTGGTATCGAGGCAAAGCAGCACTTAATCAGCGCAAACCTTCGTCTTGTGGTTTCAATTGCCAAACGCTATGTCGGTCGCGGCATGGCGTTTTTGGACTTGATCCAGGAGGGCAACCTCGGTTTGATTCGTGCGGTCGAAAAGTTTGACTACACCAAAGGCTTTAAGTTTTCGACCTATGCCACGTGGTGGATCAGGCAGGCAATCACCCGTGCTATTGCTGATCAGGCTCGCACCATCCGCATTCCGGTTCATATGGTCGAGACTATCAATAAGCTTGTGCGCACTCAGCGCAAGCTCCTGCAAGAGCTTGGTCGTGAACCCACGCCAGAAGAGATTGGTGAGAAGCTCGATATGCCTGCTGAGCGCGTGCGTGAGATTCAAAAGATCAGCCAAGAACCAGTCAGCCTCGAGACGCCGATTGGTGAGGAAGAGGATTCTCAGCTAGGAGACTTTATCCAAGATGAGAGCGCACTTGCTCCACCAGATGCAGCAAGCTTCTCGATGTTGCAGACCCAGCTCTATCAGGTTTTAGACTCATTGGCAGAGCGTGAGCGCAAGGTTATTGAGCTTCGCTTTGGACTTAAAGATGGCCATCCTCGCACCTTGGAAGAGGTCGGCCGAGAGTTTGGTGTCACCCGCGAGCGCATCCGTCAGATCGAGAGCAAGACCTTGGCAAAGCTGCGTCAACCATCACGGTCCAACAAGTTAAAAGATTATCTGGAAGAGTAGGATGCAGTTCCTGCTCTTTTATGATGCAAATTGAAAGGGGAGTTCATGGGACATCACGATCCAATGCAGAAAAACGGCCTCGGTGACAACCTGCCAAGTCGCAATAACACCGTTGCTGATGATCCAACCTTGCGTCGTGCTGGCGGTCAGCCAGTCGATAACAACGAGGATTCAATGACAGCAGGCCTTCGCGGTCATTTGAGCATCCAAGACATGTGGCTTATGGAAAAGCATGCTCACTTTAACCGTGAGATCATTCCTGAGCGTCGTATGCATGCCAAGGGTTGGGGTGCTTGGGGAACGTTTAAGGTCGAGCATGACATCACCAAGTACACCAAGGCAAAGATCTTTTCTGAGGTCGGCAAGACTTGCGATATCTTTTTGCGCTTTTCAACCGTTGCCGGTGAGCGCGGTGCAGCAGACGCTGAGCGCGATATCCGCGGTTTTGCAGTGAAGTTTTACACTGAGGACGGTAACTGGGACATCGTTGGTAACAACACCCCAGTGTTCTTCTTCCGTGATCCAATGAAGTTCATCGATCTTAACCATGCCGTTAAGCGCGATCCTCGCACCAACATGCGCAGTGCTAACACGAACTGGGACTTTTGGACATCGTTGCCAGAGAGCTTGCTCCAGGTGACGATCACCATGTCTGATCGCGGTATTCCATCGTCATTCCGCCATATGCACGGCTTTGGCAGTCACACCTATTCGATGGTAAACGATGAGGGTGAGCGTGTGTGGGTGAAGTATCACTTCCGCAGCGAGCAGGGTGTTATGAACTTCACCGATCAAGAGGCTGCCACCGTAGTGGCAAGCGATCGTGAGAGCAGTGGTCGTGACCTCTATGAGGCAATCGAGAAGAAGCAGTTCCCACGCTGGAAGCTCTATATCCAGGTTATGACTGAGGAGCAGGCAGAAAAGCATCCAGTGGATCCATTTGATCTCACGAAGATGTGGCTGAAAGAGGATTATCCGCTCATTCCGGTCGGCACGATCGAGCTTAACCGCAACGCGGATAATTACTTCCAGGATGTTGAGCAGGCTGCATTTACGCCTGCAAACATTGTACCTGGCCTTGGCTTTTCACCAGATCGTATGCTTCAAGCTCGTATGCTGACCTATAGCGATGCTCATCGCTATCGTCTCGGTGTGAACCATCACCAGATCCCCGTTAACGCTCCTCGCGGTGTTGCTCATCCGCATGACTTCCATCGCGATGGTGCAATGCGCGTGGATGGCAACAAGGGCAGCGAGCTGCACTATGGTCCAAACAGCTATGGCGCCTGGGTTGATCATCCCGAGCTTGAGGCTCATCCAGACAAGGGTGGCGAGGTTCGCCGATATGATTATCGTGCCGATGACCACGATTACTACACCCAGCCTGGCATGCTCTTTAGGGCAATGACTGCAGAGCAGCAACTTGTACTCTGTGAGAACACGGCTCGTGCGATGGGCGATGCGACCCTGCAGATTAAGCACCGTCACATCCGCAACTGTCATGCGGCAGATCCACTTTATGGTGAGGGCGTTGCCAAGGCACTCGGTATCGATATTGCCACAGTTGATCTTGAGCCAAACAAGGCAGATAGTCGCGAGGCATGGGCGGCAGGCAATGCTCGCGATAAGCATCTTGACGAGCCCACCAAGCCAGCGTGTCCAGAAAGCGCTCGTGACCTTCCCGCTGAGGGTCGTGATACCAATGCGGCAGATCCAACGGCACTCACTCCTTGGGAGAACGATCCATACATGCTCTAGTGGCATGTCTGCTACTTGAGTGCGTAAGGTTTGCTGATCGTATGATTCAGTGACGATAAGGCTCCATCACTTCATTGCCATTGCGCAATGGGGTGGTGGAGTTCTTTTTGTTGGAGAGATTTGAGGGAGTATTTAGTACACAATAAAAAACCCGCAACAGCGGGCAAGTAAAGGCGTGATGTGAAAAAATGGCTCCCCGGGCTGGACTCGAACCAGCAACCCTTCGGTTAACAGCCGAATGCTCTACCATTGAGCTACCGAGGAGTAGCGCTAAACAGCGAAGCTTAGTATACCATCATGGTCACGGCTTGCAAGAGGCAAAAATAAATTATAGTTGTTGCAGAATTTCTCCACTAATGAAAGGGCAGATTAACCCGTGTCACTCCAGCGACAATCACGTGCATGGCTCAGTCCATTGTGCCTGCTTATCTGCTTTGGCCTGACGATGAGCCTGCGTTTTTCGCTCCTGTACACCGATCGGCTGTTCATGGCGGTTCATGACTTAATCCCGCATCATGAGCTTATTTCGAGTGTCCAGATAGGGCTCTACAGCGGCACTGTCCTTGGCTATGTGCTTGCTGCGCTCGTAGGTTTGCTTGCGCTTAAGGGGAGCACTCAAAAGATTGAGCGCAAGCTGATTGGCGAGACTTCCTGCCCGATTGCTTCGCGAAAACTTGCGCTCATCACGAGCGGTGCGCTCTGGGTGCTGCTGACTGTCTTTTTCGTGGGAATTACGATCAATGTATTTCGTGGCTTTGCGACGCCCATCATGCTCATAATTTGCATCTGTTTGCTCTGCCTTGCGGTTGCGTTTACTGATCTTGTCATCCTTTCATCAATGCTGCGCTCATCGGTCACCACGATTGCTCTGCTTGTCACGGGAGGCTTTACCTTGGGATCAGTGATCGCTTACAGCCTGTCACTGGCAAATGCTTGGGTGGTGGTTCCGGTGTATTTTGCGCTCATCGGCGCAGTGCCGCTCGTGGTCTCATGGCTGAATCAGCGCCAAGTACAGAAATCTGGTGATCTTCGTGTTCGTTCAGGCATCCAGATAAGTTCGCTGGAGGCGCTTTTTGGGGCAAAGATGCACTCACCTCGCATCACGTTTGCCTTGCTCACACTTGCGCTGTGTGCGCTTGCCTTTATCTCGGGGCTTGCTTCGCGCGTGAATGGCTCAGAGGTCTTTGGAGCTGACATGCGTCAGTATTTGACGATCTTTAGTATTGTGCTTGCCGCAGGCCTCATGATTTTGCTCACGCTCTTTAAGCGCGTCAAAACGATTTCCCAATACATCATGATCTGCTTTGTACTGGCGTGCCTGATCGTTATCGCGGGGCTGCTACTTGCTGTATTTGCACCGAGTGTCACCTCAGCAGTCACCGCACTACTTATCTTCGGCAGCTTTTTCTTTGCCCTTATTTTTGCTCGCGTTCTTCTTGTTGCTCTGGCTGGTGAGGTTCGGCTTTCTACCGCAGCTTTTATGCTGGGTGGAGGAGTGCTGCTCGCGCTTTGCCAGAGCATTCAGATTGCGGGATATGCCCTTGGGTCTCTCAAGGCGCCAGCTCTTCCTGGCGTTGATTTGGGCGTGAACGGACAGCTGCTCTTCATTCTCTACGTGAGTGCTCTGGTGATTGTGGTTGCGGCATCGATCTTGCAACTTGGCTTTAGTCGTACACATGAGAGGTTTGTCACGAGCCAGCAGGACGATCTCAATCATGATCACGTGCAGCCTCAGTACATTCCTCATGCGGTGAGCTCAGATGCCAGCAGCGAACTTATTCTTGGCGCCTATCTCGAGCAGTATGAATGTACGAGGCGTGAGCGTGATATCGTACTTTTGTTGCTCGCCGATAAAACACGCGACGAGATAGGAGAGGAACTCCATATCTCGCCGCATACGGTGAAAAATCATGTGGCTTCGATCTACAAGAAATGTAGCTGCAAATCAAAGCAGGAGCTGATCGACAAGCTTACTCGCGAGGCAGGTCCTTTGGCTGTCCAATCTCTTCGTAAATCTTAAGCGGTCCGTCGTACTTAAAGGTAGCGACTCCGTCTTCCTTATACA
>JAEZXW010000052.1 GCA_023419515.1 Actinomycetes bacterium | reverse complement strand
GCCTTATCGAGCGCCTCTTTCACCTTCTCAGGCGTCACGCCCGAGTTGGCAGAAATCGAATTATCCCAATGCATCACCGCAACGCTCGCGCCCTCGCTCAGCAAGCTCGAAGCACCACCCGATGAATTACCTTGGGAATTAACTGCCGAAGCGATCTCTTTCACCGCAAGTAGCGGCACGGCAAAACAACTTGTCATCGTCAACACAATGCCGAGGATGATAAGCGCGAGAATGATCCACGGAGCACGTGAAGCGGGCTGGCGTGGCATCTGAATCACGATGGGTTGACCCTGTGGCGTGCAGCCAACTTCTTTGGCCTGATAGATCTGATCACTCCACGCCTCTGTAACTTGGCTTGTGGTTTGCGCCTGGTTCGAAGCGTGAGCCTGCTCCATGTTGTGATCCTGACCAGTAGATTGAGCCTTTCTCAGGTCATCACCCTGCTGGGAGTCGGGCTGAGACAGCGGATCACGGTTATCATCACCCTGGCGACGAGGGATACCAAACAAATCGCTCATAGCAGTCCTTCCGTGTGAATCGACTGCTTGTAACTGTACCCGATTTTACTGAGAGACGGTTGCCTGGCTACGAGAATGCAGCTTGCTCATCTAAAATCCTGCGGCAAGCCTGCGTGCGAGACCCAACCCCCAGCGTTGCATATAACGCCCTCACGCGAGCGGTTACCGCACTTGGTGACACATGCAAAAGCTCAGCAACATTTTCCTGTGAAAACCCCAAGACGATGTAATAGAACAAGATTCGCTCTCGCTCAGAAAGTCGCCACAAAGGCGCTTGTGTCTCAAGGATCGAAAGTGCACCTCGTGTAACCTGGACAGGCGTGAGCTCATCTGAACCACTGCGGACTCCCTTTGCCGCACTCAACACCTCAGACGATTCAGGGGCAGGCAAAATCCGTGCACTCAACAGTGCCTCGGCAATACTGCGACTAACCACAAGTGCCCCTGCCCCCATGTCATGAATGATCTGTGAGAGATTGATCCCGATTTCCTGTCGGTCAATAAGAGTGCTTGCCCCGCGCAAGACCAGCCCCTCAATAAGCTCAGTCTGGTGCGGGCGTACAAAGGCAAAGATGAGCACCTCTCCACCCTGCTTAAGGCTATCAATTGCCGAAAAAAGTGCTGGGTAATCTGGAGGAAGGACTAAGTCAGCCCCAATGAGTGCCACATGAACCTCATGGCGTTTACGAGCACGCCGTAGTTTATCGGAAGCTCCACCCTGCGCCTTACCCTCAATAACCTTGCCGACAGCAAATTTACCGCCCATAAACTCATCGAGCGACGCTGCTGCATTGAGACGCAAATTGCTCGTGCGCCCAATCAGCAACGCAAGTGCGATGTGATCCAGGGCATTGTTATCGAACACATCAATAAGAAAGGTGCTTGTCTTCACAGCAAAAACCTCTACAGATTCAAAGTGGAGACTTATAGCATGATACAAACACCTTGTAAATTACTAACAATTAACTTATCGATTATTGACAAGTTATTAAGTTATCTTTAGCAAATAAAATGTTTTAGCTTATAAATTAATAGCTCTAACCTTGCGTTACATGCGTTCTGGAGCCGACACGCCCAAAAGACCAAGGGTCAGGCTCAAAACGCGACGAGTGGCGTCACAGAGTGCCAGGCGGGCAATCATGAGACTCTCATCATCTTCGAGGACGTGATGATGTGCATAGAACCCGTGGAAGCTCGCTGCCAAATCCTGGGCATAATGCGTGAGCCTAAATGGCGCCAAGTCACGAGCAGCGCTCATGCAGACATTCTCAAAACGCTCAAGCGTGAGCAACAAGGCACGCTCCTCTTGGCTGCTCAAGCGAGCAAGCACCGCAGTATCAAACCCAGCTGATTCGTCAAGCACAACACCCCTTTCTTCCTCGGCACGACGCAAGATCGAACAAATGCGAGCGTGGGCATATTGCACGTAGTAGACCGGGTTATCAGCACTTTGCGACTTGGCGAGCTCAATATCAAAGTCGATCTCTTGATCACTTGAGCGAGAAAGCAGCGTGTAGCGAGTTGCGTCAACACCGACCTCCTGCAAGAGCTCCTCAAAGGTCACCATCGTGCCCTTACGCTTGGACATCTTGACGGGCACCTGGTTGCGCAGCAGCTTGACCATCTGACCCAGCAAGACATCGAGCTTACCCTCATTACCTAGGGCATCCATGGCTGACTTCATACGCTTGACATAGCCGTGATGATCAGCACCCCACAGGTCAATCACGCGATCAAAGCCGCGATCGAACTTATTGGCGTGATACGCAATATCTGGTGCAAAATAAGTGTAGGAACCATCGGCTTTGACCAACACGCGGTCTTTGTCGTCACCAAAATCGGTCGACCTAAACCAAACCGCTCCATCCTTATCGTAGATATAACCACGATCACGCAGACGGTCGATCACAAGATCAACTTCGTTCTTCTCTTTACCAGGCTGCACCTCATGTACGCTGCGCTCGCTAAAGTATTCATCAAAAACGACGCGGCAATCGGCGAGCACCGCTTTGATGTGAGTCATCATATCCTGATAGCCAACCTCGCGAAAATGCCCGATTCGCTCTTCTTGGCTGAGCTTGAGCAGCGCATCGCCTTCGCGCTCATAAAAGTCACTGGCGATGTCGATGATGTAGCTACCACCGTACGAATCCTCGCCAAGTGCCTCGCCAAACTCCTCGTGATATGGACCTGACTCTTCGCGATCATCGATCAAAAGTACATGAGCCTCAGCAAGCGTCTTACCCTGAGTGATCAGATTAGCAATCTGTTCGTAGCGCATGCTAATAGAGCGGCCAAAGACATCCATCTGGCTACCAGCATCGTTGATGTAAAATTCGCGCTGCACCTTCCAGCCCGCATGTGCAAGGACGCGACAGAGTGAGTCGCCTAACGCTGCCCAGCGACCGTGGCCGATATGCATCGGGCCGACCGGATTGGCCGAGACAAACTCAACCTGAATTGACCTGCCTTGTCCCAGATCACTCGCGCCAAATGCCTCGCCCTGCTCACGGATACGCTCCACCACCTGAGCCAAAGCCAGTGGCGTAAGCGTAAAGTTGATAAACCCAGCTCCCGCCAGATCCACCTGCGCAACAAGCTCATCATCGCAGGTCAGGTGTGCAAGTAAACCTTCTGCGATAGCGCGCGGCGCCATCTTGAGCGTCTTGGCATTTTTGAGCGCGAAGGTTGACGACCAGTCTCCGTGGCTTGCGTCCTGTGGACGCTCAAAAGTCGCGGCAACCTCGGCAACAGAAGGCATAAGCTCAGCACTCAAATCTGGATGCTCAGCCTGTACGAATGCTTGAAATGCTTGGGTCAGCTGGGTAGCGAGATAATTGCGCATGAAGATAACTTCTCTTTCATGTCGATGACATACAGGGCAGATAACAAAGCTCAAGCCTGACGCAGAGCCAGACTTGAGCTTATCACAAGAGGTAATTTGTCCATCAAAATACCGCTGGTGTACTGGGGTGAACGCTTCACTGGGTTACAGCGAACAATCGTAGACTGCGAGCGCCTACTGCTTATTGTAGAAGCGCTGGTAAAGATCAAACAGGTTAAACGGCGAGACGTCTTGATCCTGAGGTGCTGCCTGATTAGAGCCATCTGCACCACCCTGACCGGTATCACCGCCCTGCTGACCCTGACCTTGACCGAGCTGACCAGTACCCCCTGCACTTGCCTTGGCGGCCTGATCAGAACCAAGCGTAACCTTAAAGTCAGCCTTCTTGTTATCGCGCACGATCGACACCGTTACCTCATCACCAATATTGTGCTGACGCACCTTTAAGATGAGGTCGTTTGCCGAGACGATCTCCTCGCCATCGAGCGCCGTGATAATGTCACCTGATTTAATGCCACCCTGATCGGCAGGACCATCAGAAATCGAATCTTCAACATAGGCACCCGGGGTGATTTTATCGGCAAAACGAGAATCCTTAAGCAAGAGCGGGTTGATAGTCGAAAGCGTCACACCCAGATAGGCATGCTCGACTGGCTTACCCGCGATGATCTGATCGGCCACACGAACCGCCTCATTGATTGGAATCGCAAAGCCAATACCAATGCTCGAACCGGTATTTGACTGGATAAGCGTATTGATGCCAACAAGCCTTCCCTGCTCATCGACCAATGCGCCACCCGAGTTACCAGGGTTAATAGCGGCGTCAGTTTGAATGAGGTTAGCGTAAATCTGAATACCCGAGCGCGATGGCATCACTGTCGAACGAAAAAGCGAGCTCACAATACCCGTTGATGCACTCTGCTCGTAACCGTATGGTGAGCCGATCGCCATGACCCACTGGCCAACCTTAAGCTGGCTGGAATCTCCATGGGCAAGCGGCGTGAGGTTTTCTCCCTCAACCTTAACAACGGCCAAGTCACTCGATGGATCACTACCAACAATCTTACCTTCAAGCTTTTGACCAGCAACATTGCAGACAATCGAAACAGCATTAGCAACCACGTGATAGTTCGTGATGATGTGACCCTGATCGTCATAGACCACACCAGAACCGACGCCCTGGACCTGCTGACCATTTTGGACAGCAACCACATTGATACTCACCACCGATGGCATAGCTTTTTCTGCAACCGCCTTGGGCAAGTCAATATCTCCCTGACTTGAGCTTACCAGTGGTGCTGAGGGAGCAGAGCTTGAGCTTACACCGACATCAGCCGACGAGCCAGCTGCCATTAAGCCACCCATAATCGCCGTGCCATGCAACGCCCAGAGCACACCCGCCAAAACAAGGCAGACGATCAACGCACCGAGCACTCCGGCAAAAAATGAGGGTACGAGCGAGGGACGCTGCGGCTTGACCGTCACGCGCCCAGTTACGGGCTGCGACTGCACCTGTGACTGCGATGACACTGCAGCTATATTGGGTGCACTCGGCATCTCAGTCACGCCAGGTGCTGTGAAATCCTGTGGCTGCACCTGCGTGTTCTGCGGAGCAACCCCATCAAACGTCGGTCGTTCAGGAGCCCCAGTAAGACGTTCAGACGCCCCTTCGGGTTGCTGTGATGGGTCTTTTACATCAGTCATAAGAGTTCACTTCTTTTCGTTTACTGCTTGCCAATCTCTGCTGCCTTCGTGCGATAATCCTCCTCACGAAAGCCAACCAAACAAAAATCATCACCAATGAGCAGCGGGCGTTTAACCAGCATGCCATCGGTTGCCAAAAGCTCAAAGCGCTCGTCATCGCTCATCTCGGGCAAACGATCCTTGAGTTCAAGCTCGCGATAACGCTGGCCAGAAGTGTTAAAGAAACGCTTTGACTCAAGCCCGCTCTTTTTGAACGCAGCAACGAGCTCATCTTTGGTAAGCGGCTCTTCCTTGATGTGGCGGTCGGTATAGACAATACCAAGCTCATCGAGAACCTTTTGCGCACGTTTGCACGTAGTGCAACGGGGATAGTGTACGAAGATTATTGACATACCATGATTCCTTTCTCACGCAAAGCATCGGCATATCGATCATCGTGAAGCGCTAAACGAACGTTAGCGTTGATCAGGTTCTCGATCGTACCCGTGTCATACCCCATCGAGTCGTCGATCACGACAGCATAGATCGCTTCTTCATCTAATAACTGCACAAGTGCATCGGTAAGCTGAATCTCGTTGCCAGCGCCTGGGGCAGTAGTCGCCAGCAACTCCTGTACGCGTGAAGACAAAAGATAACGTCCAAAGATCGCAAGACGTGAAGGAGCCTCTTCGGCCGGCGGCTTTTCGAC